>CAZAKX010000022.1:0-30248 GCA_964485915.1 uncultured Nitrospira sp.
CAAGCGCCCCGTCAAGGACCAGCAGGCCCTCGCCAGCGTCCTTGGAGAACTCGGTAAAAGCCGGATCGCCAACAACCTGAATCAGCTGGCCAAAGCTGCGAACAGCGGCTCCCTGCCGGTTGACCAGGACGTGCACCGGGCAATTCTGGAATCCTGCGACTCCATCCGGGCGATGCGAAACCTGCTGCTCACGGCGCTTGGGTTAAAGCCAAAGAGCTATATCAGCGATGGAGGGGAGAATGCCGCCTAGCGTTCTCTCTCCACGGCGCACCAGTGAGTCCCAGCCGGTGATGCTGAGCTGCTTTGACTTCACTACTAATATGGCCCTGCCATGGGCAGAGGCCGGGTATCTCTGCTACTGCGTCGATCTGCAACACGAGCCAGGCGAGAGACGCACCGGAAACATCGTGCGTGTCGGAGCAAACATGATGGACTGGTTGCCGCCGCCTGCTTCCATTGTGTTTGCGGCGTTCTTCCCGCCTTGCACTGACATTGCCGTGAGCGGTGCGCGTTGGTTCCGGGACAAGGGACTTGGCCGATTAATCGGCGCACTGCAGCTCTTTAAGCGTAGCGTCGATCTCGCCGAACTCATCGGCGCACCGTATCTCATCGAAAATCCGGTGAGCACAGTCAGCAGCTACTGGCGTAAGCCGGATCAGGTCTTTGATCCCTGCGACTACGGCGACCCCTACACGAAGAAAACATGCCTCTGGACCGGCGGTGGCTTCCTGATGCCCCCGAAGAACCGGGTCCATCCATACGAAGGCAGCAAGATGCACCTGCTTCCGCCTTCGGGAGACAGGGCAAATCTGAGAAGCGCTACGCCCAATGGGTTTGCACGGGCGGTTTTCCGCGAGAACGCGCCTCTCCTGATGACGCCAGCCAACGATAATGTGCATGGGGAAAGAGTCGGGCGTCGTGATTTTGAAGGGTAGTCAACGCGGCGGTGGGAAGCAGCTCGCGGCTCATTTGATGAAGATGGAGGATAACGAGCACGTCCACATCCACGAGCTGCGTGGATTTCTCTCCGACGATCTGCCTTCCGCCTTGCAGGAAGCCTATGCGGTCAGCCGTGGCACCCGCGCCAAACAATTTCTTTTCTCTTTAAGCCTTAATCCCCCGCCAAACGAAAACGTCTCGGTGGATGCGTTCGAGGCGGCGATCAAAACTATCGAGCAGAAGCTTGGTCTCGATGGTCAACCCCGAGCCATCGTGTTTCATGAAAAGGAAGGGCGACGACATGCGCATGTCGTGTGGTCGCGGATCGATTGCGAACAGATGAAGGCCATTAATCTCCCCTTCTACAAAACAAAGCTGCGGGATATTTCGCGTGAACTGTTCTACGAATACGATTGGAAGATGCCGCAAGGTCTGCTGGATGGAAATAACCGGGACCCGTTGAATTATTCCTTGCGTGAATGGCAGCAAGCGAAACGCCAGGGCGAAGACCCCAAAGCTCTCCAAAAAATGTTTCAAAACTGCTGGGGGGTATCGGATAACCGGCCTTCGTTTGAACAGGCCTTGCAGCGCTACGGGCTGTACCTGGCTAAAGGGGATCAGCGGGGTTATGTGGCTATCGATTATCGCGGGGAAGTTTACTCCCTTTCCCGCTGGCTGAAAGTTAAAACCAAAGCTTTGCAGGAGCGTCTAGGTCCAGCGGAGAATCTTCCCGGCACCCAGGAGGTCAAAGCCAGGATTGCCGAGCGCATGACCGACAGGCTGAAGACCTATATCCATGAAGCTCAAGCCCGGCTGAAACAACAAGTCAAGCCCTTCATTCAAAAGAAACGCAGCCTCCAGCATCAGCATCAAAACGAGCGCAGCCAGCTACAGGAGAAGCAGGAAAAACGCTGGCAGCAGGAATACCTTGAACGTTCGCAAAGGCTACCCAAGGGCTTCAAGGCAATTTGGTTTCGGATTACCGGTAAGTATTCCAAAGTCCGGGCACTGAACGAACGCGAAACCGAAATATGTCGTATTCGAGATCGAAATGAAATGCAGTTGCTCATCGAGCATCAACTTACTCATCGTCAGAAACTGCAACAGCAAATTCAACCTGTCCTAGAGGACCATAAGCAGAGTGTTCAGGGCCTCAGGCAAGAGATTGCCAGATACATGGAGATGGGCGGAAAACCTCCCAAAGCACCTCAGGAAGCATCCACGCCGCGTCAAAGGCATCGCGATATCGATTACACACCGGAACTCTAGCGTGCATCTTCTACTCGTCCACGTTGATGCGATTACCCAAGCTGACCGTCTTGCCTAATTCAAACCTTCCCCTTCGTTCCCTATTTCCATGCGTTTTTTATCGACCACTGACCATCCAGACCTTTCGCCTGTGATGATCTGCGTGCGGGGCCAGAAAGGCTCCGGTGGTCGGGGCCTCCAACAAACGGAGGAAACGATGAAACTCATAACACGTTTTGAATTAGCATCGCGCAGCACAAATGAGCTGCACTCGCTTTACCGCGACAGTTTCAACGCGCTTTGCCGTTGCAGGCCGCATAGTGCCGAGCAACGTACCTGCCTTGCATCGCTCAAGAATCTCGAAGACGAGATTAATTCGCGAACGCCTTGATGCAAGTATCGGTGTAGCCGCTGCGCAACGCTTAACGGGCTACCAGGATGAAGGCAAGGTCATTTGCCTTGTCCTCAGGGCAACTTTCTCCAAAGAAGAGACCTGTGGTATGAGATAAGAGGTCACCTACCACGGCTTTCTCAAGCTCATCCAGATCGGTGAGTTCAAGGTTCACCTGAGTGCAGTTGAACAATTCCGTTCCACCTTTTCGGTGATATAGAGCCTCCAGCCGCAGGGGCCAGTATTCTGAGTACCTAGCCCTGGTTATTCTCAGGCTTCGTTGAACGATTTGGTATGTGCGGCTAATTCCCAGCGGGTCCTGCCACCAGGCACTATGGTTACGTGAAATCTTATGGGTGAGATCGGATCGCGCTCGGCGAACGGCACCTCGGTAATATCAAATCCTCTTGGAAGCTGTTTTCTAAATCCATGGACGATTAGCTCCTCACAAAAGCAGCAAACACGGTCGAGCACATCGATTGTGAATTGAGTAATGGGTCTTCCATCGAACTGTGGTTCGCCAGCCTGCACCGGATAGCTATTTATGCTATATGAAACCTTGGGTGTCGGAATGGTGCCATGCTCCAGACTGTTTCTTGCCAGAACCAATGGCTCACTCCACAGGCGTGAGGCGATAAGATACTCTGCTAATGCCGCATCGGACCGTCTTAATTTGGCAATCCCTGTTTGAAAAGCAGAATCCTTCTGAAAAAGGAAGTTGATCTCTAGCCCCAATTCTTTTGTTAAGGCTTGAAGGGATTGCTTAATAGTGCGGACGGCAGTGTTCAGAAAGCTTTCAAGATCACGTCTTAATGAGCGGTCTATGTGTTCGATGATGTTAATGTTGCGACCATTTCGTTTGATTATTTGGCCGGACTCTATTTTTGCTCGATGTTCTTCCCATTCCTTAGCGATGTCGCGACTGGCTTCCCGCATGTTTCTGAGTCCGGACAAGACTGGATCGTAAAGATGGTCGAAATGGCTTTGCTGGTCCTTATTGAAGTAAATACAATCTCGAATGGTAAGAACCTCAATCATCAGTCTTGCAAAAAACGGTGAAGTTGTCCCCTCGTCTTCAACCTTTTGTACCAGAATCTTGGATTCGTCTCTTTGTACCGTCATGTTTGATGAACGTTGATCAAAGAGTGAGAGCGTCTCAAGAAACTGCCGACGACTGACTGGGAGTACATACGACACCTGCACATTATCGCCACGGAAATATTGCATGTCATTCGCTGATAGGCCGGGAACGATCTCATTCAAAACCGAAAGAAAGATGTCTAATGGGAACCGGCCTCGCACGACAAATACTCCACCGTCCTGCCAGCTTTGATATTGAACGGAGCCGAGCTTTTCTCTGCCGCTTACGATATTGAACGTTTCTTGGGGCAGTTGTGCTGCAATGGCTTGTTCTTTCGTCATCGGAACGAGAACGCTTGACCGGTTAAACTGATATGTCTGTGTTGCCGCACCGTGGGAAGGCATCTCCTTTACCAATTCGCGGTAATCCGTAACCTTTATTCCAGGCTGGAATATGCTGACTCTAGCAACTATGAGGCTGACAACCTTTTGGACCGTTAGATCGCCCACTGGCCAGATAATCTTCTGGACCCAGATAGAAGGTACTGGTGAACTGGCGTCAATTGGTTCTGTGGGGAGAAAGAAATTGCCACTCCGTTGCGAAGCGGGTGTGAGAGCGGAGTAATTCACCAATCCGTCCGAAAGCACACCAACCGCATCTGGCCAGTAGTGAGATGGCATTTCGGCGTTAAGACTACCCATTTCGGAGGAGATCGCCTCCAAAGTCATACTGGAGTTTCTGGCGAGGATGATTCCCGTCGTTAGGTGTATCTCGCCTTTCGCTGGTGTAATGAGATCAGGCTTCTGGAGTGATTTCACCGCCTTGATGCGATGATAGCCCATTTGCAAGTTTTCGCTTGTTAGGGTGTCGTAACAGTCGATGACGGCTGCGACGTTAGCGATGGGCACAGCATTGTCCTGACTTCGACCTTCATGCACGACACTTGAGTACGTGTCTGTCGCAGCACCGTTAACATCTACAATACAGGACGTGGTTGCACGAAATGACCCTATGTGTAGGGCCAGAAGCCGATTTATTTCCTCAGGAAGCGGCTTCAAGGGACTTAGAGCAATACGTTCCATCAAACTCCTTTTTTGAAATTTCGCGGCAGAAAAGATCGCAGTAAATGGAAAGATGCTGACGTACGGTACAGGCTATTTGAATTAGCTGCCCTGCACGGCAGCCATTAAAGCCTGAATCGTCAACGGTGCATTTCCTTCTAACCGATTGTTGACGATCACATAGGCCCGCCGCTTTTCTTCCATGGCCTTCCTCACCAGGTTAACAGTATCTCGACGCATTTCTGGAAGCTCGCCGACTATCTTGTTGTAGGGTTCGGCCCTCTTCTTTGCCGTTTCGTAAGACATCTTCAATGGCGTCAAAAGTCGCAGGACGGTGAACGGCGCAGTAAATGACGCCATGCGCTGATGTTGTTCAGCGAGCGGCGGCATGTAGGACCAGTGATTGTAGACATGCGCTACACCATGCCGCTCTAACACCTGCCGATACTCAGTACCGATAAGACCTGCGTTTCGCATTTCGACCGCGTACATGAAGTCGTTCGGCAATTGGCTAAAGAATGTATCAAGTCGCGAACAGAATTCCTCGCTCGACATGCCGTGGCGTTGGAACTCGAAGAGAAAAGGCCCTGTGTGGGGTTCGAAATTCGCTTCACGGTATGGTTTCAGCACTAATTCATTGAAGAGCGTTGCATCCAGAAAGTTAGGATTGGGCTGTCCAGCTTTCGACCCGTAACGCGGCTGTTTCGCATAGCTGGGAATGGTGATCTCCTCGAAGACTTTGAAACACATTTCGAAGTCTTCGGGAATTTGGTTCAGATACTTGCGGAGTTGGTTGGGCGTCGGAGGGCGATAGAAGGTCGCGTCGTTTCCGACCGTGCGAAAGCATGGCTCGCCGTTATAAATATACTGGCAATACTCCCCCAAACATTCCCGCGCAAAAGTCGTCTTGGCGTATTGCTTCAGATAAATTTGCCCCTGCCAACCTTCATAGGTCCAGGTGGAGGTGCCAAATCGAATGAGCGGTGAGATTGGCATGGGGCAAAAGTTTACGGCTATGCGCTCATTTCCTCAAGAGCCTCGCTCGGGATCGGAATTTCGGTGGTGTTCAAGAGTCGGAGAGTTCTTACGGTGACCGTCACCGTCGAGAACTTCTCTTCCACGAGGCCGGTCAAGATATAACCCTGATTGGGAGCCAAAAGATGGCAGTATTGCCGGTAGGTCTGAGGGAATACGGTCGCATCGTACATCCCTGTTTGATCCTCAAGGGTCATGAATTCCATCGGGTCACCTTTCTGTGTGGAGACAATTTTCTCGGTAAGCAGCCAGCCGAAGAGCGTGACTTCCTTTCCGATGTAAAGAACGAGGTCTTTCGCCAAAATGTAGCGCGTGTCTTTATACTCCTCGTGAAACACATCGAGGGGATGACACTGTAAGGGAAACCCAAAGAGTGTCAGTTCATGAGCAAGGGATTTCTGAAACGAATAGGCTTCTGGAATGGGTACATAGCTCGGCGGCGTCGAGGCCTGGGACGCCAGGAGCCGCCAGAGCAAGGCTGGCCTCGTGAGTTCCCCGGCTATAGAATCAAAACATCCTGTTTTGATGAGCAACCTGGCTTGTGCTTGCTCTGGGTTCACTCTCGCAACGAAATCCGAGAGAGACCGATAAGGGCCGTTGGTGTGTCGCTCGGCAATAAGCTGCTTCGCAACGTCTTCCTGAAGTCCTTTAATCTGCATGAAGCCGACACGAACCGTGTTGCCTGATCCGGTGTAGGTCCAGACACTGTCGTTAATGTCCGGCGGGAGAATCCTGAGTCCCATCCGCCTGCCTTCTGACAGGTACGCGAAGGCGGAATAATAGCCGCCCTGGTTGCTGACAACGGCTGCGATGAACTCGGCTGGATAGTGCGCCCGAAGATAAGCGGACTTGAACGAGACTTGCGCATAGCTGGCCGAATGCGGCTTACAGAAACTATATCCGGCGAAGCTCATCATCATCGCCCAAATGGAATCGATGACATGGAGCTCGACACCACGGGTTAACGCGCCTTCATAGAACTGGCGCTGATAATCGCGGAGCTGCCGCGCCTTATGCTTCTTGCTCAAGACCTTTCTAAGCTGGTCGCCGTCTTCGACGGAGAAGCCTCCCAACGCCACGGCAACCTTCATCACGTCTTCCTGGTAGACCATGATCCCGTGCGTTTCGGCCAGCACTTCATCAAGCAAAGGATGCGGTGAGGTGTAGCGGTGTCCATGCGCCCGCCGCACGAACTCCTCGGTAAATGTATTCGCCGCCGGACGAATGAGTGAGGACACCACGACAAGATACTCAAATACATCAAACTCAGCCCGTCTGTCCGGCGGCATCCCGGCCCAGAGCTTCTTGAGCAAAAGCCGGGTGGCGGGTGATTCCACATAGAAACAGCCCATCGTCTCCCCTTGCCGGATCAGCTCGTTGGTGTTCGGATCGCTGAGCGGGTCCCACGTGGCGTAGTCGATTGCCCGTCCCGTGTTCTGCTTGATCGCCGCCAGCGCATCGCGTATGACCGCCAGCGACCGGTTTCCCAGGAGGTCTATCTTCACCAGCCCCGCGTCCTCGGTCTGGTCCTTCTCCCACTGGATCACCGGCAGGCCAGAGGCCGATATTTCTACCGGCACATAGCCCCGGATTTCATCGGGTACCAGCACCACGCCGCCCGGGTGAAGCCCGAGGTTGCGGAAATGCCCTTCAAGTTGCACAGACCAGTAAAGAATGTCCGGCCACGGAGACCTGAGCTGCAAGGCTGAACAGACTTCTCGCGCCCAGCTCTTAACGTTGATGTCCGAGTGAACTTCAACGAAGTCGGCTCGTCGATGAAGAAGGTTCAGGGCCTTCTTAATTTCACCGGCAGGAAGTCCGTGCACTTTCGCGATCTCGCGGAGCGCCGCCCGTGGGGCAAGCGTGTTCTGATTAGCCACCATAGCGGCCTGTTGATGGCCATAGTGTTTAAAGACCCATTCGAGAATGGCCGGACGTTCATCCCAGGGAAAATCAATATCAATGTCCGGGGGATCATGCCGACCAGGATTAAGAAACCGTTCAAACATGAGATTATGTTTGATCGGATCGACATGGGTGATACCCAAGCAGTACGAGACTATTGACGCTGCGGCAGAGCCACGCCCACAGGTTCGTGGCGCTTGCCGGACGATTTCATCGACGACGAGGAAATAGTCGGCATAACCTTTGTCATGAATAACCAGAAGTTCCTTCTCGATCCGCTCGGTCACGGCAGCAGACAAGGTGCCATAGCGCCAGCGGGCTCCCTCATAGGTCTTGCCGCGCAACGTCTCAAAGGCAGCGTGAGAGGACAATTGCCGGAATGAAGGAAAGATCGTCTGTTTGAAGTCCCAATCGGTGTGGCAGGATTCAGCGATCCTCTGTGTGTTGAGCAAGGCTTCCGGGACGTTCGGAAACGAGCGAACAAGCTGCGTTTCCGACATGAGCCACTGTGAAGGCGTGCAGCACTGGTCCGCTTTCAACCGGGATAGCGTTGTGTTCTCGGCAATGGCTCGTAAGAGTCGGTGTGCCTGATAATCGGACGGCATCAAAAAATGCGCTCGCGTGGTGGCAACTGGCGGAAGTCGGTGAGCCCGACTATAAACGACAGTTTCATGCAGCGCAGGACCGACAGTGAGTTCAACGTACAAGTCATCTTTCGACTCTTCCTGCCACGCGCTCAAAGCGCATTCAGTATCAGACAAAATGATTAGCCCCGCACGATGCTGGGCAATTGTCCTGATAAAGTCGAACGACTCGTCACAATGCCGAGCGGAAAGAATCCGGCAGAGATTGGCATAGCCCGCTGGTGTTTTCGCTAAAAGAACGGCGCGGTGTGGACCATGGACCAACTCGGCTCCCAGGATTGGTTTTAGTCCCGCCTCACGCGCGACGCCAAGAAAGCGAATTGCCCCATAGAGGCCGTTCGTATCAGTCAGGGCGAGATACTGAGCCCCTTGTGTTCGTGCGGCGTGGCAAAGTGCTTCCAAGGTCGGAATGCCCGACATGGGCGAATAGGATGAATGCGTATGCAAGTGAACGAAGGGCACTTAAGACCTTCCGTAACGAATGGCCTGTTCACCAAACCGTGCCTTGAGAGTATCCAGGGCGACAGCAAGCTTCTGGGCTCGTTCCCGTTGCCGGTGATTTGATGTTGGCTCCTCAAACAGCAATCGTTGCTCAGCATAGGCGGTCAACCCAGACATGCTCAGCGTTACCGCCCTCAATCGGATACGACGACGCATACATTTGTGAAAGAGAGACACGGCTATCGGCGAGAGGTCACACTCCCAGCACGTCTCCGGCTGAATGCGTTCATGTTTGGCGACTTCGATTTGATCGCTGTATCGAATGCTGAGCGTGAGGCGTCCACACACACGGCGCTGAGTGCGTAAGTTCCGGCAGAGCCGCTGCAACGCATCGAGGCTTCGACCAATCAGTACCGGATCATCAATCTCATCCGGCTCGAAGAGCACCGTCTCTTCCAGTGTCGGCTGAACCGTCGGCGGCAATACCGGTACGGTGTCGATCCCCTGCGCCCATCGGGAGAGTGATCCGGCATAGTCCCCGAAGGCCACTTCCAGGGCATCGAGCGGGCTTCCCGCTACGTCTCCCAACGTGCAGAGATTAAGATCATCGAGAAGGTGGACCACCTTCCGCATGCAGGGCCGCTGCAGGCCCGGCAGCGTGCCGACCGGAAGCGGAGACATGAAGACATCCTCCGATCCCGGCCTGACATCGTAGAGTTCCGATGGCTCAATCAGTGTGGCTGCTGTTTGAGCAACGAGTTTGTTACTCCCGACTCCTGCCACTCCGTCAAGGCAATGCTGCTCAAGCACTTCCTGCTGCACCTTGGCAGCGACATCGTTGGCGGGTCCAAAGAGGCGACCTGTTCCGGTCACATCCATGAGAAAGGAACCTGGCTGGGACAGCTCCCACACAGGGGCATAGCGAGCGACGACCTGCAGAAGTTTCTCATCAGCAGTACGCACCCGAGCAGGGTTCGGAGCCAGCACCTGGAGCGATGGACAGATGCGCCGGGCATGGTCCACCGACATACCGACCGCAAGGCCTGCCCGTGCGGCATCAGACGACACTTCTCGAATAAGGGCACGCGCAGAATTTAATGGAGCAATAGCAAGGGGCCGGGTTCTAAGGCGGCGGTCATGGAGTTGCGCAAGAGTGACTTCAACGGCAGGAATTGCAAAACAGACAATCTGGCGGTCCATGAGACTTCACTCACTCTCGTCTCACTTCCGAAGGTGGCGGATGACCCCGACGACGATCCCTTCGATATGGAAGGCGTCCGTGGGCTGAACAATAATC
Source organism: uncultured Nitrospira sp. (assembly GCA_964485915.1). Taxonomy (GTDB): domain Bacteria; phylum Nitrospirota; class Nitrospiria; order Nitrospirales; family Nitrospiraceae; genus Nitrospira_D. Next base: position 10,043 of record CAZAKX010000022.1, read on the forward strand.
GGCTGCATGGTCTCGTTGGCTGGATGGAGTTCCACGGTTCCGGCTTTCCGATGGTAGGTCTTGATCGTCGCCTCGCCGTTGACCAAGGCGATCACGGTCTGCCCGTTCCGGGCGGTCGCCTGCTTTTGCACCACCACAACATCTCCCGGCAGAATGCCTTCGTCCCGCATCGAGTTTCCATTCACGCGCAGGGCAAAGGTATCGCCCCGACCGATCATGCTCTTGGGAACCTCAACACGTTCGGTTTGCGGGAATGGTTCGATAGGCGCACCAGCGGCGACCACCCCTGACAACTCCACATGGGCGGTCGCCAGGGACTGCAGCGCCAGTTCGGCCATGCCAGGAATACGGCGGCTTCCATCTTCGTAGCGAATGATGGAACGGCGCGTCGTCTTTAGGGTGTCCGCCAGTTCAGCCTGTGTCAGATTTAGGCCCTGTCGGGCCTGTCGAAACTCTGTATGTCGCATGTGACCAATGGTCACATAGTCATAAAGAACTGTCAAGAGACGGCGTGTTCTTGTGTTCTGAAGAGTTGAAGCCAGACTGTCAGGAACCTGCAATATGGTCGGGACCCCTAGCCAACAGTAGTCGAGCTAGACCCGGAGCACCGGAGCCTTTTATAGACCATACTTCTCTCGTCTACGCGTGAAAGCTTCGCGACCTCCTTCCAGAATGTTAGCGGCGAGGTCTTTTACCTGTTTGGCGTCTATGGAGCCAGATGCTAGAAGCTTGGATCGACCGTCCTCCTCCTGAAGGACCCCGATCCACTCTGCATCTCCAAAGACTGGTATGTTTGCGTTATGTGTTGCGAAGATGTACTGACGCTTGGTCTTGCTCGTACGCAGCTCGTTGACGATATGTTCTGCAATAAAGGCATTGTCTAGATTGTCTTCTGGCTGGTCAATGATCAGTGGGTCGGGATTGTCTAGGAGGAGCAGATGCAAGATAGCAGTGCACTGCTGACCAGTCGATAACTTCCCAACCTCCCGGTAATTTTCGCTTTCGCGCGAGACGTTCAGAAGTAGCTCCATACGCTCAGGGAGATCAAGTTCTTCAAGTTCGCGAATTCTTGTCGCGGGCAAAGCCACAAGCGCATCAGCGACTTGCTTTTGCATTCCTGCCTTCTTGAATGTGCCGAGCAGTGCCTCGCTGCCTTGCCCGATCAAATTCACTAGTTCAGCGACAGACACAGTATCGGCATCGTCGATCCAGGCGAGACGCTTTTCCGCGATGCCATCAAGTTTGGATTGAAGTAGGAAGTCCTTGAGCGGCGAGCGCACACGCTCAGGCTCGAAGTCGATGCGGAGTTGGCCTTCAAGACGCTTGTTAAGGTTCTTCACTGCCTTGCCGAGACTCGTCCACCGACTATTCCGTGCTTTGGCAAGTTCTTGAAGTAGGTTTGCGCGGTCATTTTTCAGCGTGAGGAGCTTCGCCTCGTGACCCGTTTTCATCGCGGCGAACGGCTGCAGCTTGGATAGTTCGCTGGAGACCTTCTTATACTCAAGCGCAAGCTGAGCAACCGACTTACCTTTCAGCGCAGGGAGAGCACTAGCTGCTTTGTTGAATACCTGCTCTGCCGCAGAAATTTGCTGATCGAACTCAACCTTTTTAGTCGTGTATGCTGCTCGTGCGTTTGCAAGCGCCGACTCGGCATCAGCAACAGCCTTAAGGGCCGCCGAGAGAGCCGTTGCAAGAATCTCTGTAAAAGCATTGAGCGCTCCAGTCGGAGCATCAGGCGGCACAACTGGCTCTTCAACTTCATCAAGCGATGCCTTGAATTCTTCGGTAGCCGTTCCGATGGACTCAAGCGTTTCGTGTATCGCATCAACATAGGCACGCTGGGCTTCTCGCCCTTTAACCTGCTTCAGTTCATTGTCGAGGCCTAGCTTTTGAAATGATTTTTCTTTGTCATGAAGCGCAGGCACTTGTGCCAGCTTCTCGGTTATCTCTGCGACCTTCTTTTCAAGCGTGTCAATTTCAAGCCGATTTTTTTGGAGAGCTGCCTGCGTATTCGCAAGTTTCTGTTTTAAGACGGCGTCATCGGGAAGGAATCGTCCAAGTAGCCTCGCCTTGGCTTCGTCATCCTGCACAATCGCCAAGAGCTCGTTCTGTCCATAGACCTCTGCACGAGGCAAGATATCCTTTGGGGATAGTTGAAGGACTTTGCCTTCTTCGTCCAATACTTTGGCAGGTTCACCGTGATAACGAGAGACTACGTATCGCTCACCATTCTGCTGGAAGGACGTTAGCGTAATTTCGATTCCCGCCTTCTCTTTGGCAAAGTTGGCATCAATGATTTGCTCGTGAGTGCGCTGTGCGTCCTTGTTAGTCGGTGCGAGCTGCAATGCATATCTGGTCGCCTCGATAAGTGTTGACTTTCCTGTTCCGCGCCCACCGACGACCGCATTAAGATTTGGCGATAGGTTGAGCTCCAGGTCTTCGAGATAACCCCGCTTAACGACTATCCGTTCGATGCGCGAGTAGTAAGTCGGATTCACTTCGTGACAGAGGCGAACTCGGGATTCCGGGTCCCGGCACGCAAGGCGCATGGCATCGAGCGACGGTTCTGTCATTTTCACCCATGAGCAAACGCGCGGGTTGTCCAAGTCTTCTGGCCTCCGTACGTCTTTGCTATTGAGCAGTGCGATCAACCGCTCGCGCTTGTACTCCGAATTCTTGTTTCTGAGTATTTTCTGGGCCTCGCGTTCCGGGATTGCATCTATGTCGGCAGGTATTTGTGCTGCCAACACCTTCGCACAATCTCGCCAGATGTGATGTAGTCCACCGCCATCTTGCTGTAGGCGGAGCAGACCACTGGCTCCTGTAATATGCGCCGCGTACCAAAATCCTCCTTGCTTCTCGACGGTCTCGGCAATCGCCAAACACCCCAGTTTTGAGGGGTCTGTTTTCTTGGCCCCGGCAGATAATCCGAGGGCACCAAGGTTTTGGTTCAGCACGCTTATGGTGGTCCCTGCGGGATACAGGCAAACCATGTGTACCTTCTCAGTGCTTGCGATCTCGAACCCCGGGAAAACCACTATGCCCTTGGTTTCAAGCGCAAACCGGAGCTTTTCTACTCCATCCACGGAGCCATGATCGGCTATTCCAACAACCTGGACCTCATTTTTGATGCAGCCATCTGCTATCGCCGAATTGTAATCGTCTTCAGAGAGACCGTGGGCTGCACCTTGGCCTTGGTACTGTTGGGCATAGGTCCAAGGATTAACCTGTAATGCGCATTTCCAGAACTTGGCATAGGGCGCATTCGTCATGAGGCCATCGCATCAAGAGGTTTCTGAATCACGGTCATTGAATCCTTCTATTTATTAGTGCACACGACAGCCCCTGGAAGTAGTGGTGGTGCTGAGTTTTTCCGTCCAAGGCCTTCGTTGTGTTTTGGCGCAATATGCCATGCTGGCTGGGCCAGTTCCAACTCTTTTCGGAACCGACGGGCACGAAGCGCGACTGAGTGGGCTTTGATAGGTCTCCTGCTCGGTAGAGTCTAGGGGCAGAAAATGCGCCAAGGGGTCATTGATCGAACGGCGAAGCGTTGGTACACATCCAATCCGCAGCGTTGGTCATGGGGGTATAGGGGGGGGCACCGAGGGGGGCGTCTTCCCATCCCCTCTCCCCCCTCGGGTCGAGGGTTCCAGAGGGGAGCGAAGTCCCCTTGGTCATGGGGGCTTGGGGGGCAGCCCGAAGGCTCCCCCCTCCCGTGACCCCGACAGGGGGCACGGGGTGCAGGCAAGGCCCCCAGGGGGTTGCCTGCCACCGCCGGGAGCGTTAGCGTCGGCGGTTCACGGGTGAGCGGCCTAGCTCACCATACGGCGCAGGAAGGCTCGATGCCTGAATGCGCCGGTATGCAGGGGGATGCAACGGGGGCGGCACGCGCCCCTTGCCAAGATTGTGTTGTAGTACAACACACATCTTGCGCGACCGTTCCAAAGCGGGAACATATGGAGAACATGACGGATAGCCGAGGTCATGAGCGGCTAGGCAAGGACGGGTCTGTCTGAGCGCACAGAAACCACCTGGCTCTTCAGCCTACGAACCAGGGGCGAAGCGATGCTCCTGAGATAGGTGCTAGTGCTGTAACTCATACCGAACCGCGTAGAGTAGTGCCTGGAGATCAAGAGGTTTTGGAAAAGTCTGCCGAGCTCCGACAAGCTTAGCCTTCTGGAGTTCCTCTGACGAGCGCCCGCTCATGGCAATGGCTTTGACATCCAGGAACGTACGGGTCAATTCCAGGATCAGATCCAAGCCGTTCATTTCCGGCATCTCCAGATCGGTAATGACCAAATCGACAGGCTGTGCGCGGAACCGTTCGAGTCCCTGTCGTCCATTGGCGGCCTCGCAGACGTGGTACCCGGCATCTTGAAGCGTCAGTGCCAGTAACGTTCGCACGGACGCATCATCCTCAATAATTAAGATCGTCGCTGGCCGCATTAGTTTGGTCCTTTCTCTCCGAGTGTTCTCCTCAGGGCACCTCCGTCATTAGGCTGCAAGCGGTTCAACCGATTCTTCCTCCCAGGACCACTCCTCAGTCTCGTCAGCCATCACCGGCTGGGGGTTCACCGCCACGGGCTTGGCGGACAGCTTCCGGTGATGTTGCAGCACGGCATCATCCCGATGGCCACAATTGAAACAGCGCCAGCTAGAGGCCCACATTTCGCCATATCCGCCTTCCAGATCGATCATCTGTTCTTTCAGCATCAACCCCTGACAGCGTGTGCAGTTCATCGCAACCCTCCGTTTGGTGATCGGCTCGCGTCTGAGTTAACCGTATCAGGGATGAGGATTCGAGCCAGATGCGAACGAGGTACGTCCAAAGGGGGGGATGGGAGGCCAGGCTCAGGTCAACCCAGGTGGATTTCTTTGGGGATGCCGTAGTTGGGGATGCCGTAGAAGGAGCAGGTCGGGCGATGCTCGTTTGCGGGAACGTTCGCTTGGTTTAGGTGAGCGGGATAGTCAGGTCACCAATGACCTGCTCCAGGCGCTGCCGCTCGGCTTCGCTCATCCGAAAGAACGCCAATCCAAACGTCTGACCGCCGACCCATTGCACGGTCGCCGCCTCAACCATCAACGGCCAGTCCAACCCCGGCGCATAGATGCGGAGTTCCAGCGTGTGGCCCGGTGTCAGCGAGGCCGCACTTTCAGCGCGGCACCCACCAATTGAGAGATCAAGGATCGTTCCTGTTCCGTCCAGCGTCGGAGCCGAAGAAAATGTGGTGCGGAATTGAACTTTGAAGCGTGGGGTCACCCGCCGATCTTGGGCTTTCATGTCCCAGACGCTCCATCCCTCCACCTTCCCGTCAATGACACGCTGGCCAAACGCAAGGCCATGGATATCGGCCTCTGACTCGGTCGCATACCAACTATCGGAGGCTAATTCACGGGTCCGAACGCCTTGGGCATGGTGGACCGAAATGTAGATACGCAGCTGCCACTTGTTCCCGGTGGGTTCATAAAGCGGGTTGGATGCAATCGTGTACCCGTTGTACTCAGTCTGTCTCCCCATAATCCTCCTGATCGTTCTGTTCAATGGGCTGTGGCTCAGGTTGCTCAGGATAGCACCTCCCCCACCCACTGCAAGAATTTCACAGCTCCTGTAACCGGATCGGTTTCTCAGTTTTTCTTGTGCCCTCCCTTCCTTTCCGTCCACATCATTCCTTCTGTAAGGGCAATAAGAAAGCCTCTGACCGCCGGAGCGTTCATGGGCTATAGGCGAAGAGCTTAGGAACGCTGCTCGCGAGTGACCTGGGCAGAGAAAAATCCCTGGTGGTCCAGATTCCGAAACCACATCCGGGGAAAAGCTTTTGAGCTCAGCCTTGAGGCGGGTATCGACATGGGTGGCTTGCCGCGCCTGTCCGTATACACAAGGCCCTGCCACCCGAAGGCAGCAGGGCCGAGTCTAAATAGGCTTACCGATCCGTCTTTTCGGAACGTTCGCGCAGGACGATGCGACCCGTGAGTGGGATAGCATGGAGCAGAACATCCGCACCTTTGCCATCTTTGTGTAGCCAGACCGCGCCGACTGTACTCCATACAGCCTCTTTGCGGCCTTCTACGTCACGGACATCGTAGGCGATGAGATCGGGCTTTTTCCCGCGAGGGGCTTGCTCCTGATTGTTTTCGCCTTGAGTGGTTTGAGATTGCTTTAACATTAGTCTTCTCCTTACTGGTTTCGAACTGAACCATTTCAGTCCTGGGCGAGGCTTCACCACAAAGGAGAAGAGAAACAGTGCAAGAAATATTCTGTCTTTATTCCCCTCCTTCAGAAAAAAGACGGAATATCTTCATTGACGGTTTCACGCTTTGTGGTAGCCCGCTCTGACCATGACTGATGTGAATGGTGCGAAACGCGAATGTTGATGAGAAGACTTAAGGCAAGCACATCACACAGTGCGAAAAACTCAGGCAGGTAAAGGACAAACAGATATCGAGAGACTTAGAGCGAGTGTGCTGAGAAGAGCCCTCACAAACCTGGAGGAAGTGGGCTTCTCCGCTCTGCTACGCACAGTGATTCAGTCAAGGGTGCGCGCTGCTCTTATAGCGTTCATGCGGGCTCCGAGATCATTCGAGAACTTTTCCAAGGATTCGACCTGGGCGGTTATGAGTAACGCAAACAACCGATTGCCCAGCTCCAGTTTGGTCTGGTCATTGGGAGTGTTGCTCAGCCTCTCCGCATGGGCGTCGACGTAGGCGACAATTTCCTTTCCGGCTGAGCGCCATTCAGCCTGCTGCTCTTCAGTCAGCCACGTGTGGACGAGAAGTCGCATTTCACGTTCCCATTCCACCAGCTCTTCATCATCAGGAATCGGTGTGGGAGCTGACAGTACTTGCTCAGCCAACTTCAGGCCTTGGGCGCACAAGTGTCCCAACTTGGATTTGAGTTCAAACAATCTGGCGCGTTCTTTGAGTGCGGCGAGCATTTGGTGGCTCGCAGGATCGTACGGGTCGAGAGCTGCCGGGGTGCTGTTCTCATCCTTTCCCGTATCTTGCACGTCCTGTGTGTCCTCCGGATGCTCACCAACGTGGGCCACCAAGCGATATGGGGAATTGTGTCCTCTTTTCAACTTCGGTGTCTGCTGAATATTCATCGATTGTTCTTGCGCGTATGCCAAGCCGGTCGAGGAAAAAGCAAACGCAAGGATCATTACATATGCTCCCAGTGCCATGTGTCACCCACCTCGTTAATAGGGTCTATGATGGACCTCTATATCACGAACGCGCCATCAAAGTGGAGCTGGTCGATTCGCGAATCCATTCAGAGAATAAGGCCGCCGTCAGGCGGCCTCCTGTGAAGACGGCTGAAGAGCATGAAGGTGATCGGCGGCTCGTTGCGCATGGGCAGCGGCACGAAAGATGGCCCGCTTATCGTTCTGCAAGACCTTGAGCCAGTGCGCGATATAGGACGCATGGTCCTCACGAGGCTGCAAGGCCAGCTCAAGATCGGCAGACAGGAACGCTGCGCCCAGTTCGGCGACTAGTTCTTCCTCGGCATAGCCTTCATCACCCCATTGCTTGCGGCCAAAGTCGCGATTCATGCGTGAGGGATGCTTGGTCCAATGTGTAGACTCATGGGCCAGCGTGGCGTAATAACTTTCGGCAGTCTCAAAGGCCTCGAACGGCGGCATGCGGATGTAATCGGATTCCTGCGCGTAGTAGGCCCGCGTTCCGCCATGGCGGATATCGGCCTTCAGCGCGGCGAAGAATTCTTCGGCATGCTGGATGCGCTGGATAGGAGTGAAGCGGGGCTTGGGCTTGGCATAGTAGTGCGTGGGCAGACCTTCGATCTGCTCGACATTGAAGACCGTATAGCTCTTCATGTAGTGGATTTCTCGGTCGGTATCCTCACCGGTTTTCTCATCGGTTTCCGTGCGGGTGATGGAATTGGCATAGACGACGAGCGAACCTTTCTCGCCTTTGAGGACATGGGCCCCCAGCTCCACGGACTGGCGATAGGTCATCCATGTTGGGGCGGTATAGCCTCGTTCCACGCTTGCGGACCACAGCATCAGGATATTGATACCGGAATACGGCGTGCCGTTATGGCGTAAGGGCCGGGTAATCTTTCCGGCGGCATGTTCCGCGCTCCAGGGCTGGGTCCAGGTCCGAACCCCGCGCTCAAGATCGGCGATGATGCGCCCCGTGACACGAGTGTAGATGTCCTGCCGGGATGGCTCCCCGGTATGATTGTGAGGGTTGGTGGTGCTGGTTTTCATCTGGTCCTCCTTTTTGAAGTTGGTGTTTGCTCTCTCACGAGGCGCGGAGAGCAAACCCAACCCGCAGGAAAAAGGAGGACGGCGCGAGAAGGCCCAGCGGGCGTGCCGGAGGGACCGATTTGCACAGGGTCACCCGTGACAGCAGCGGCTTCCGCGCTGGCGCGGCCTGTGCGGGACCGGAGGCGTGAAACAGCCCGTGGGCCGTTCGCGCGTGAAAACCATGCACCCCCTGAACCGTGCATGCCGTACTCCCGGAGAAACTGAGGGACAATTGGCTATGCGTGACGGCGCTGAGTGTAGGTGAGGAGATGACGCAGTCTGGGAAAGAGCCGCTCGGGCGTAAGGAGCGCCACCCGAGTCGATCTCAGAGGGCTCCTCTCTGGTAAGGACAGGAGCGCCGGAGAAAGAACTTGCAAAACGTACGGTTATACCGTACACTACAAGAAGATGATTATCCGATCCGTGCGCCACCGGGGGCTCAAACGCCTCATAGAGGACAATCAAACCCGGGGGCTGCGGCCCGATCTGGTGAACCGGGTCCGCAATATCCTGACGGCGCTGATCGTGGCCGAGGATATGAAGATGTTCCGGGACGGAGCGCCGCCGGGCTGGCGAGTGCATCAACTCACGGGCGACCGGAAAGGCACCTGGAGTATTTCGGCGTCAGGCAACTGGCGGATCACGTTTGAAGAAGAGCATGGGTATGTGGATTTGTTAGATTTGGAGGACTATCACTAATGGCACGCAAAGGCATCAAAATTGGCATGACGCCTTCCCATCCGGGAAGCTTCATCAAAACGGAAATCCTGGACGAACTCGGCTTGAGCGTCACCAAGGCGGCTGACATCCTGGGCGTGCGCCGGGCGACCTTGTCTGAGCTTGTCAACGAAAGAGCGGCGCTCTCGCCTGAAATGGCGTTGCGGCTGGAAAAAGCGTTTCACCTGAAGATGGAGATGCTGCTCCAGATGCAGGCCTGGTACGACAGTACCGAGATGCGCAAGCAAACGAAGAAGATCAAGATCGAGCCTTTTGTCCCAGCCTAGCCTGCTGCATTAGGACTTCTCGCCCAGAAATGTAATCACAGGACAGTCCGGTCCCCATAGGTGCACCCAGCCGTGCACACCAAGATACTCACACTCCCGGTAAATGGGACGAGCGGAAGAGCCGGTATAGGTATACTTGACGCGAAGATGCGGTGTTTCTGGCAGGAGAAACGGCACCGCAAGAGCGATGAACGGTAACAACGGAAGGCAGGCGATCAAGATTCTGAGCCCCACCCTGAACAGGGCCCGTATACCCCACCCCCAAGAAAAAGATTTGGTAACTTTTTTATAACTGAGAACCTTGGCCTGCTTCATCGATTCCTCTCCTTCAATATTTCAAACGGACACGTGTTTTTCCTCGAAGCTTGCTACCGAATAAGGGATTGGCTGCAACCCAGTCAGACCAGGGTTTCACCTCGTGATACCCAGTCTTGATGGCATGAATCGGCGGCAGGTTACGGATAAAGAGAATCGTATCGGAAAACTGCCTCACCTCATCGGGAGTGAGTAAGCGCCGCGCTTGCTCACTCACGGATTGAATGACCGGATCGTAGCGCGTCCGGCCTAAGTTGACGTTCACAGCTTTAATTGTGGATTCGCCCAATAGCCGGGAAACGAGCTCGCACGTCTTAGCTCCACTTGCTCCGAAGATTTGCTTGACTTCAGTTTGGGACAGTATCGTTTCCAGCGCCACGCGTCCTCCTTGGTGCTCTAGGATTTCGAGTTCCTGAACCACCAGCCACACCATGATTCCATACTCACGAAGAGCGGTGAGACCCTGAGATAGCCCTTCGATTCTTATGTTTGTTGCTTCCTCTAGTAAAAAAAACACACGCCTGGAATTATGACAGCGAGTTAATTCGGTGATCGCCGCCCAGCCCATTAAACCCAGCCATGGCGAGAACACTTTCATTTTTGTAGGGTCAGCGATCAGGTACACCGTGGCCGCTTGTTCCTTCAAGTCCTTAAAGCGAAAATCGCAAGCGCTGGTACTGTCCGCCAACCAGCCGCTGGAAGAAAACGCCGTAAGCGCTTGGACAGCTCCTTCCAGAAAGCTATCAACCTGGCGCGTATCCTGGGCAGTTAACTTGTAATGAAGGTCTGCAGCCATGTCTGCGAGTTCGCCATTCAAGATCGCCGAGGACATTGCCGTTTCGCATGCCTTGATCAATTGCTTCACGTTACGCAACAAGCTCAGCACCTCGCTCAACGTGGCTTTACCGGATCCGTGATGCGTAACCTCAAATGCAAATCCGAAAACCAGAAGGTTGCGTGAACCATTGCGAAAAAATGTGTTCTCACCAATAGAAGGCGGTTCGGGACAGAGCTGAAGCGAAATGGACCGCGCATCGGCAATCAGGTCTTTGTTCTTTTCCGTTTCCATCCAATCATCGACGAGAATTTGAAGGGGGTTGTACCGTGCGGGTGCACCCAGATGATCCACAAACAGTTGAGCAGGATTTACACAAAACACTTCCTGTTGGTGCTGTTTTTCTCGAATAGATTTGGTCATGACTGCCAGCGTCCCTTTCAGGTCACTGACGATCATAGGAAGAGGTGAGTGGCACAAGGCAGGAATTGAAAACGCAATGGTTTTGCCAGAACCCGCCGGAGCCAGCGTGAGGCCGTGAGTCTCTCCATCAAAAAAGAGCGGGCGTCCGTCGATGTCGCAGCCCAGGAACACGTCGGACGTCTTGTAGAGTCCGGCTCGCTTGAGGTCTTTGCTTGTGGCCCAGGAGGCCGAGCCGCGTTGCGTCGTCGCCGCCATCGCATCGCGCCGCATCACAATATTTCGCAGACGGATGAGCGAGAGGCTCAGCGCCTGGAATCCTATAACCAGAGCGACAAATCCTAGAACATAAGGAATGAGAGGAAGAGCCTGGAGTTCCAGACTCTTCCAGGCTCCCAAGCCAAATAGCGCGGTGAAAACAACCATCAAGAGAAGAGATTGCTGGCGCTGTGGTGGGACATACATAATGATCCCCTTATCGCTAACTGACGACGGTGGGTGGCGTTCGAATGCCGAGGACCTCCAGCGGATCGATCACGAGCCAGGCGGTATTGTGTGCCCGGCGAGCCGTGAGAGTTTCCTGCCTTCCCACCCCGCCGTTACCCTCCTGCGCCAAGACATGGAACGGCATGGCGTATGTCTGGCCGTTGAACGAAATTCTGACTTCGCCTTTCACTCCGCCTGGTGAGCTGCCATTGTAGAAATTCACTGCCAGCAGCAAATGGTTCAGATCGACCGGCACGTGATAGGCCAGCGTTTCATACCCGTTCGCCCTGGATGGCGAGGTTCTGAAATCCCGGTAGTACTGACCGTCTGACGTTTGGGTGTGGAGAAACCAAATCACCGTCGCGCCTGGCTGGCGCTGGCCGTATAAGTCCAAATCGCATCCGCCACATTCCCACGTGATCCCCACTTCAACGTGAGTCGCCTGGCGAAGCACGCTGGCAGGTAATGGAGCCTTGCTGATCGGACGCTCATAGATGGACGTTTGCTGTTTGACTGTCGGGGGACGCATCAGGATCATTTCCAGTTTGTCGGTAGACTCGACTTTATAGTCATGCTTTGGCGAGGGTGCGTTGGATTTGACCCGCTGGAATAAAGCAGGCAAGTCGTGCGTAAAGCTTGAGAGCTGTCCGCCCTGGCCTTCCACGAATAACGCCCAAAAGCGTTCGACTTGGTACGCATGCCGGTCGTCTTGCTTCCAATTATCCAGAAACGCGATATGAACGCGGCGCTTCGCAAGTAATGAGTCCTGCCCTCTGATCCCAAATGGCGTGACACTCCGAGCCTTCGTTAAATGCCCGTCACCAGGGACATGGTTCAGCCGCATGGTAAAGGCTTGCTCCTTCGGATCGTCGTAGATCGGGCTCCCTAGCAGGATCACGTCAGAGTCCTGCATCGCCGGATAATCCTGTCCAATAAATCGCAGAGCCTGAGGTATCCTGATCGCTCCAATGACCGAGGGTTCGTTTTCCCCGTGTGGTTTCTTCGCTGCTCTTGCGAATTGGCTCATCGCACCCACGGCTTGGCGATTGGCTTGAATCTTCGCCTTTGGCTGGCGATAGACGGCCTTGTCCGGCACGGTAAATATTCCAAGAGTTTGAACGTGGTAGGCATCGAAGAGAACGCAGCGATCACCCGGCTCAAGGGTCTCCGCCAAGAATTTCAGCACTGAATTGATTTGTGTCTCAGCAATGCTGGTGTCCAGATACGGAGAAAACCCAATGGCCATGTCGCGGGCGGATGCCTGGGCTGATATGCCGAACAACACGAGTAGGAATGAAAGAACGAGTGTCACTTTCTTCATTGGAGGCCTCCTTGTTAAGAAATCATCTTCTTCAGTTCTTCGCAGCGCCGACGAAATGCCATAAACCACGCTTTCATTTCAGTGATATGAAGCGCACGCATCGCCTTGAGCTGCGCCAGCCGTCCCCACGCCCGTTGCCGGACTTGCACGGGCTCGTACCGAGACTTGGCATGGGCAATCTGGCGATCAAGTGTTTCCGCCTCAGGGTTCGGGATCGTGATATCTTTGGTGTAGCGGCTGTGGATGTGCGTCGCCATCAGCGCCAGCGAGGTCCCGCAGAACAGCTCGGCCATGAGCTGCACGATGGTGAACACCACAGAGGTCTTATCGACTGACTCATTCAGTGGCGCAGCGTAGAGAGTGTCATCGCCAATTTGGAAATTGAGTCCAAACGCGAAGGCCCAGATCGTCAAGAACACAAATGCGAGTGTCGCGATGAGTTTGTTGTACTGCTGCCGTCTGCGGTCGCTCTCCAGGAATTCTGCGAAGGAGTGCAATGCGACACTGCCCGAAGGCAACAAACAGGAGAGAAGTACTGCAAGAACGGGATTTTCTAAAAACACGGGAATTGCTTCAGCCTGAATGGCGCTATAAACGTTCCCCGCTCCCGCACTGAGCACAATCACCATGAAGACCAGCGAGGCACAGAAAGTCACTTGATCCTGCATGGTCCACTGCCGAAACGAAGAGTCCGGCTTTTCGCCGGGCTCCTTCCTCGCTGGCACTATATGGTACGGCTTTGTGGAACGCCGCTTCTCTTCGAGCGCACGCAATTCCTCCAGTACTGCCGCTGCCCGCTCATCTCTGAGGGGGCACTCTCGTTCGAGCACCTCCATTTCCGGGCCGAATACCCTGTCGAAATCGTGTCCCGCATGCTCCTCAACGAGCTTGATTGATTCCTTCGGGTCTGATTCGGGGCCTAGCAACCGACCATGTCTTTCGCCGGATGCACGCAATGCCGCCAGCTTTGTTTCATCGTCATCCTTTGCTGGCTCGTCTGGCTTGTTTATTTTCATGAAGGCCTCCCTTTCTGAATGAAGCGTCCATCAATTCGTGGCTCGACAATAACGCAACCGCCGAACCGTCCTGGGAAAGACGGTTCGGCGGCCATTCCGCATCTACCAGCCTAAGGGAACGTGCAGATAGCTACATCTTGGGGTTTCCGTTCCTCTCCAATACTTGGCAACCGTACACTGCACCAACAACTCGACAGCCTGGAGCCTTGGTATGCTTGGGGATTTATAGTGGCGGGGACGAGTGCCGGTCGCGTCTCCCATTCGAAAATTCGAAACCCAGCGTCGTCCGCAACCGTCAGGAAAGAGTTCAAATATGAAGGGGATTTCGTAAATCACACCGCTCGGATATCGGAAGTGGATGCCAAGATACTCAGCATCACGAAACAGTTCTTCGATTCTTTCAATGAGTTCTGCAGCGGACAGGTGGGTGAGTGAACCAACAGTTAGCCAAAGCCAGAGCAAGCACTCTGGACAGGTGAGTTGAGCTTCAGTGGCAAGGAAAATAGTTTTGCTCCGATCTGGGCTCCCCATTTGCACACCTCCCAAAGTGTAGGTGAATTTTGGTAAAGTGGCGCCACTCTACAGAGGCTAGCTGGCTGAAGATAATGGTGATTTCGGATGAAGAAGGCTGAATAGGAAACCCGGAATAAAGTCTATTCCATTAACCCCTCGAAAAAGGTAAATGCATGTCAAATCATAGAGATAAGAAGGTCAAACCGAGGAAGGGAAGCAGCAATTTAATACACAACTTGGATCCCAAGCTGCTTTATTATTTTTGGGAAGTTGTAAGATATAAAACGCAAAATGCTGCGGCGGAAGCGACGACCATCGGCCAGCCTGAATTAAGCAATTCGATCCATAAACTCGACGAACAGTTAACGGAGCTTACTGGCAGACACATTGAGACTTGGCAGGAAGTAGGGAATAGGAACGTCTTAACAAAGGATGGAGAACTCGTCTATCAGTATGCTCAAGAAATGATGCGAGCGCTACACTGCGTACCTTTAGCATTGGGATCAAAGAAATTTACGGTGGGTATCACAGCCGCCTTTCCTAAGTATCTCTCGTATTTCATTTTACGCGAACTTCTGAATGTCGGGGATCTCAAACTCCGTTTGGTTTCTGTAGGGTTAGACGAATGGGAGGAGAAACTCGACAACGGCGAATGTGATCTTGTCTTGGCAGATGGACCGATTCCAGAACCTGCTTCACTTCGAATGGAGAAGGCTTATGTTCACAGGGAAGGTCAAACACACCCGATAATCGTGGCTGACGAGAGGCTAATTAAAGCGAGGAACCTTAGGGATGAGTTCCCACAATCGCTCAACAATGTCCCTTTCATTATGCCGCCACCTAACAGTACGTTGGCCAAAGCTCTTCTCGCTTGGTTTGCGGAAAATGGAATAACTCCTGATATCATTGCCGAGTCTAATGATCGTTTGCTTATGGTACTGCTCGCCCAAAACGGGACAGCAGTCATTGGCATTTCTTCGGTTGTCGCACCACCTGTCTGCGAGCTTCAGAACCTAGCGGAGCTTGATAGGATCACAAACACAAAGTTCCGCGAGAACTTCTTCGCTGTTGCTTTGAAGCGTCCTACAGGCGAGCCCTGGGCAGTCCGTCGAGTCCTAGAGCTCATTGATGTTTTCAGCAAAACTCCTCCTAAGGCTGATTGGGGTGTTGGAAAAC
Source organism: uncultured Nitrospira sp. (assembly GCA_964485915.1). Lineage (GTDB taxonomy): Bacteria > Nitrospirota > Nitrospiria > Nitrospirales > Nitrospiraceae > Nitrospira_D. The sequence continues at coordinate 25,333 of CAZAKX010000022.1, forward strand.
TTCACACTTAGTAACATCACCTACGTGTAATATTTTGATTTAAAATCCAGATACTCAGGCCGCTTGCTATATTCTCCGAGCGGTGTTAATGCTCCACCGTTGATGTTCACCGGAGTGTCTGAGATGCCAAAACGAGCAACATGGAAAACAGAAGAATGGCGAGAAGGTAGAAAGCGATTCAAAGACCCTCGACTAATAAAGGTTTGGGACCGTGCTCACCAGAAAGGAGTCGAGCATGAAATCTTTGCAAGAGGTAAAATAATTGAATTCGTCGACAATCCGCCTAGAGTGGTGGCTGAGAATTTTGGCCTGAAACCCGGGGAAGGTTATATTCGTATAATTGACAATCCTCTCGCTGAACGTAATTAATGCTGCATCGAACTAGGCTCTTGAGCCGGAACGCAGGATTCTTGCAACACTATCGACCACACAACAATTTCGACCGTTCATACATCGACAATTACTTTCTAGGTTAACCTTCCCGATCCTACCAACCGCTCCAATTCCTGGGCCAAGTTTTTCCGTGAACATCCAAACTGCTCAGCTATTGCGTCAATCGTACCTTCCCCTGCCTCAATTCTTGAATGCGCCAGAACCACTTCCTCCAGAATAGGTTTGCGTGGTCTGCCAATATGCTTCCCACGTAACTTAGCCGCTACCATGCCTTCCTTCGTTCGCCGGATAAGTGTTTGGCGCTCAAATTGGGAAAACGCAGCCATGACGGTAAATATCAGCTCTCCCGCTGGCGTTGCTGTATCTACATTCAAGTTGACCACATGAAACTCAATTTCTCTGCGACGTAGTTTTTCCACTTCGAGCAAGGCATCCACCGTGCTGCGGAACGCGCGATCTAGGTCCCACACCACCAAGGTGTCACGTGGCTGAAGCTTCTCGATGACCTGTTGGTAGATTGGTCGGATTTTGCTGGCTGCAGAAATCTTTTCGACATAGAGCTCATCGCATAAATCTTTGAGCCCATCCTCTTGGCGATCTTCCTTCTGGCTTTCAGTTGATACACGCAAATATCCAATCTTCATGACCTTCCCCTTTCATGTGAAGCGGGAAAAGGCTCACCTTGAAAAGGGATCGCTTCTTCGCCATGACCAACTTAGGTCCTATTGCCTAGACTGGCTATGACCAAATACCGAAAGATCAACGTTTTCCACGATAGCGTTTTCAATGTGACATTATCAGGAAAAGGGATCCCTTTTTTATCAATCCCTCAGCGCAATTTTAAAGTGCATCTTAGAGGCTAACATTGCAGTTAGCGCACTCATACTTGCAACTTCGCTCGTTCTCATAAACGTGGTATCCCTAATGAGCGTCAATTCATTCGCTAACGCCGCCAATGTGGAGAAGGCCAATACGAAGTCGAATCTACGCGAGGCGTGGATGAATGCTTCGGACTATTCCGTTGCGTATCCAAATGTGGCAACTTTTGCTGTCAATGGTTACGCTCAAAATGCCACCAATCAACAGATCGTCGATTATATACAAGGACGGTTTGCCCAGAACGGAATTACTAACAGTGTTGCTTTTACTGGACGGGCAGACAGCCTTGGTGTCAGCATGTATTTCTTTCTGAATGGTCACCAGTACGGACCTGTTGGCTTTGCAAACATGAACGCTACTATCGATGAAGTAGCAGTCCATGCCACGGCGCTGCAAGCACAGTAGGCAGGACACCTATTTGACGGGAACTTCATAGAACCCGAAAGGTTAGCCAGAAGGTTTTGGAGATTTAGAAGCAGGGATATTTGAAGCGACAGGTTCTATGTCCTCAGTCAGGCTGAGTTCCGACGCATTTGCAAACTTCGATTTGATATTCTCAATTTTTGCGTCTATTCCTTTGCCAAACTCACCACTCCCTGAAACAGATAGGCTTTCGAATCCAGGGAAGATATTGTTCACGGATTCTAACCTTTCTCCGGCGTCTGTGTTGATGAGTCCGGTGATCTCCTGAACCTGCTCAGACAATAGGTTGTCACGCCAGACTTCCTGAACACCCGACGGGCTTCCCTGTTCTAAGACTTCCTTCATTTTCTCGATTTTCAAGTGATCAGGTAGCCTAGACCGTTCAATCTCGGCGACCTGATTTTCCAGCTCATCTCTTTCCTTAATCAGCTTTTCGCGCCTCTCTAGGTAGTCCTTCAACTGATGCTCTTGCATGAGCCACTGGCGGAGAAGCGGATCATCGAGATCAAGATCGCCTCGTTTGAGCTTTTCCCGCCAATCCTTACCGAATTGTTTTTCTAGCAGGGTTTCAGTCGTTTGGAGTTCTTCTCTCAGCTCTTCGATCTTTGCGTTCGTTTCCGCAATATGCTCGTTGAGTTGCTCAAGGCGTCGCTCCAGCTCTTCCCGCGTCTGCTGGAGGAGCAGACGCATGGCGCTTTCAAATTTCTCGTCTTCCTTTTTCTTTGCTTCAACAGCAATCGTGCTAGAGGTGGTCGAGCTGATGTTCTGCCGTCCGAACTTTTCGCTAAGGTCGTTGCCGTCTCGCGCACGCTCCAGGTCCTGCCCGGTCAGTTCCTTCTCTTTCCGAGCTACTGCCGTTACAGCGTCCGTGTCAGTATTGCTGTCCTTATCACTTCCCATCACAGTTCCAGGGCCTTCATCGCACCGCATCTTTTGAGATGGCTTCATTTTCTCAGGAAAAGATGAAGTCTTGATTAACGAGGCTGGCCGTTTACGTTTGATTAACCAATTGCCCGGAAAGCCGCAGAAATCCGCCATTTTTTACGATTCCTTAAATCATCGGTTGTATCCTAAAAATAGATACGTACCGGTTTCCCAGCAGAGTGCTGGAACTTTGATAAAGACATTATCGATAGTTTTTTGGTTCGAGTGGATAGCCACTGTTCTGTGAACGATCATGGCGCTAGACATTGAGAAATATCGACACTACGTGGCCGAGTTCGATCTGTCTCCCGAGGAACAGGCGGAATTGATCCGCAATGTCTGGATGGTGTTAGAGAGTTTTGTCGATCACGCCTATGGACGGCATCCTCACCAGCACTGCCTCCGCAAACTGGAATTTAAGGATTTACAGGACCCGCTTGACCTCCTAGAATCGAAAATAGACTATCGTTCGGATGAAACGCCGCGCCCCAAAGCTGACCACTGAGACAGTGAGGCCTCGCATGAAAAACAATGCTAGATCGCGCACTGAATGGGAACCACAACAAGGTTCCAAGGCCGTCATCTATGCACGTGTGTCCAGCGCCGCACAGGTCAAGAAGGGCGATGGGCTCGGCTCACAGGAGACACGGTGCCGCCAGCTTGCCCAGAACAAGGGCTATGAGGTCGTGAGGGTGTTTCGGGATGAAGGGTCTTCGGGAGGCATGGTTGACCGTCCCGGCATGCAGGAGATGCTGAAATTCCTTAAAGCGCAAAAAGGAAGTCAGTATGTGATTTTGATTGACGATATTAGCCGTCTCGCGCGGGGCTTAGAGGCCCATATTCAGTTACGTACGCTGATCAGCGGCATCGGGGCCAAGCTTGCTTCTCCTTCGATTGAGTTTGGTGAAGATTCCGACAGCATGCTTGTCGAGAACCTGCTGGCCAGCGTGTCCCAGCATCAGCGGCAAAAGAACGCCGAGCAGACCAAGAATCGTATGAAGGCCCGTGTGATGAACGGATACTATGCCTTCAATCCGCCCGTCGGCTATAAATTCGCTCATGTCCCCGGCCATGGGGGAAAAATGATGGTGGTCGATGAGCCGGTGGCGGGTGTTGTGCGGGAGGCCCTGGAAGGGTACGCCTCAGGACGGTTTGAAACTCAAAACGAAGTCCGGCTGTTTCTGGAGAGCTCGCCGCACTTTCCTAAAAACAGGAATGGCACGGTGCATTTTCAGAAAGTCACCAACCTGCTCGGCAAAATTCTGTATGCCGGATACATGAATATCCCGTCTTGGGGCATGAAAATGCACCCTGCCAAACATGAACCGCTGATCAGCTTCGGGACGTATCAAGCTATACAGGACCGGTTGCAGGGCAACGCCAAGGCTCCTGCCCGGAAGGACCTTCATGACGATTTCCCCTTGCGTTCGTTTGTCACGTGCTCAGGGTGCGACAAACCCATGACCGCGTGCTGGTCCGCTGGTCGAAATGCCAAGTATCCATACTACCTATGCTCTACGAAAGGCTGTCCCGAGTATAGAAAATCCATCAGAAAAGAAATCCTGGAGGGTGATTTTGAGGTCCTGCTGACCCAGCTCAGACCGACCCCCAATCTGTTTTATATGGCCAGCGCAATGTTCAAGGAGTTGTGGGAAGACCGGACGCGCCTGGCAAATGATGAGGCCCAGGCCATGAAAGCCCAGCTTCCCGAGCTGGAACAGCGGATGGAGAAATATCTCAACCGACTCGTCGAAACCGACAACCAGACGGCTATTCAGAAGTATGAGAGCGAGATTGCCCGGCTAGAGGGCGAAAAAATCATACTCAGGGAAAGAATCGAGAAATGCGGGCGTCCGCTCGAACCCTTCGAGGATTGTTTTCGAACCGCCATGACGTTCTTGGCAAACCCTTGTCATTATTGGAGTTCTGACCGTCTGGAAGATAAGAGAATGGTGCTTAGACTGGTGTTTGCCAAGAAATTGGCCTACCACCGAAAAGAGGGATTTCGAACCGCTAAAAACGATGAATTATCGTTGCCCTTCAGATACTTAAAAAATTTAGATATCTGCAAGTATGAAGTGGTGCGCCCGGCTGGAATCGAACCAGCGACCCTCAGCTTAGAAGGCTGATGCTCTATCCGACTGAGCTACGGGCGCATGCTCTTTCTGAGGTATCAAGAACCCGTCGGATGCGACGCCAGTCTGAATCGAACGGCCAGTCTTCGTCAAGTGGACGCTGGTTTCAATCTCACCATTCGGTGAATCGATTTCGATACGATATGGATCTATTTAGATTCA
>CAZAKX010000023.1:0-28713 GCA_964485915.1 uncultured Nitrospira sp.
TACGACCAGTCCGAGAGCAAAAGTTTCGTCCCCATTGGATCGTCCTGGATGAAGCGCAGGAGTTTCTATTTGAAGGCAGCGAAGTGTCCTCGTTGCTCCGTCCCGTTCTGAACAGCGGTGGATGGGCCTTTGTGTCGTATCGTCCCGATCGTCTCAGCAGCTCAGTTCTTGAATCGCTGAACCATCTCCTGTTGACCCGGATCACAGACCACACCATCTGGGACTGCCTGCGCACCCATTGTGCCTCGTGCAACTTGCAGGGAGCGAGTCTCGATCAGATTCCGATGGGCAGCGCCTTACTCTGCGGCGGCGACATCGTCCGGATGCGCCCGGCTATTCGTCGAGTTCCTCACGTCCGTCACCTCTATAAGTACCTCGATGTCCCCCTCCCACCAGGCAAACGCTTCGTGTTTCGCACCGAGAAGGCCCTCTTGGGCATCGAAGCCGCCAGTTTGTATGAACTATGCCGGCTGATTCCGACACTCTCCTTGGAGAGTTTGGAATATCACGATCGTCGAGAGGATTTCGTGAAATGGGCTGAGTCGACGCTCGGTGATGCAGGATTGGCTTCACGTCTCCGAAAAGTGGTGAACCGCCGCTATCAGGGCGAGGAACTCCGGGAGGCGCTCGGTCAAGTCGTGTCCACGCATTACGAAGAGATCCGCCGATCGCGATAGCTTCGTCGGACAAGAAAGCGCGCGAATTATTTGTAGGCCTGCAGCGTCACGCCATCGCGCTGGCGATAACGCTCCAGGCGCTCCAGATAAGCTTGGTAATCCGCGTGTCATGGAAGATCGTGGCGCGGCGATTCCCGCGGGCGGGGACATGATAGAACCCGCCGGGGACGTCGAGGCGTGGCTTGCGGACCATGGGAGAAAAACGTAGAGGTTGGAGTTGGGATAAGTCAATACGCATGCCTAAACCCAACCTATGCTTGAGACATGTTGACACAGAACAGAACGGTCCCGTTTTAGGATGCTGTTCATCACATAAGGTGTTTCACCATTGAAACAGCGCGCATGCTGAATGCACGGGCTGAGTGCGGCGAAAGCGGCCAGCCGGATGGACAGACTTGAGGCAGAAAGGGACAACACGAGTTGCAGTGTAACAACGAGATCGTTATCGAGGAGAAGGAGGGATCACGCGATCAATGTCAAACTGCCAGAAGGTTTCTCTTTGGAGTTGTGTACTAATTAAGGGAAGCTTACGGTGACCGACCGGTGACACACCCCATCTGCAAGCGGCGGATCTCTGGAACAAGATTCGCAGTTGGCTAGAGCAACGCCCCAGGCCACCAAGCGCACGAGCAAAACGAGTGAGGATCGCTGAGGTGGCGGGAGAGCAGCTTCTTTGTTTTGCCTCGGAGGCGAAATGGTTCTTGGTTCCTTCGATTCGCTGAAACGAAAGAACGGGGAGCTCTCAGTCTGACTCCAATGTATATGATGAAAGACGTAGGGTGAGTACCATGCGTGGGCAAACGCTGACGTCTGCAGTCCTTATCATGTGCTTACTCGTGTCGTCTTGTACATCTCTTAAGGTGGTGCAGATTTCTGACACTATCACAAGTGACATTCATGAAGGCGATAGAGTCAAAATCGTGACAAAAGATGGTCGAGATGTAGAGTTCAAAGTTGTCTCCGTCACTTCGGAGGACGTGACCGGAGACAATCAACAAGTCATCCGCTTCAGTGATGTGGCAAAATTGGAGAAGGAGGAAGTAAGTGTCGTGAAGACTGCTGGCTTGGCAGCAGGTATAGTTCTGGGGCTGGTGGGCTTGCTTCTAATAATTGCGCTTGCGGCCGCAGTTGCGGATTTATCCAGCAGCGGCACCTGATAATCATAATCGTATTACCCTGCATTCCTGAACATCACAGATGGGGGTGCGGTAACCGCGCGCGACCAACCTACAGGCAATGTACGGCTGCGGTGAGTTGTCGAAGTTCCGAGATTCAGATCACAAACCGAGGGCGAATCGGAGCGCCGACCCAATGTCCGCCATCTTCTCTTGCGGCAGTGTCGTAATGAGAGGGCCGAGCCTTGGTTTCGAGACGGTCTGGATGTGATCCAGATTGACTGCGCAAGCCATCGGCATCCCGTCCGACTCGTTCAAGTAGACTTCTGAGGGAATGTCACGGACGGTCGTCGTGATCGGGGCAATGGTCACTTCTCCGAGAAACTTCAAGGCGGAGTCCCTCGTCAGGACGACCACGGGCCTGCGTCTGTCGGGTGTTTTGAAACTGTACCACCGGACCTCGCCGCGTTTCATGCGTCGCCCCAGGCCTGCTCATTGTCCCATCCATCGAATTCGCCTCGCCTCACGGGTTTGCGTTCATAGCCGGTACGGTGCTTGCGCTCGAGTGCGGTCATGCGCAATTTCTCCAGAGCGGAACGCAAGGCCTTGCGGGTAAATGACGACCTGCTCGTTCCCAGCTCTCTCGCCGCCTTGTCAACGGCTTTGACCAGGTCGTCATCCAACGTCATTTGTACCGTTTTCATTCCCCCTCCTCATTCTCATAGCTAGACCTATGTGGATTGTGAGGGAACATCATCCAAAAGGCAACGGTATAGCGAGGTTCCTATCGGGTCCAATCCTCACCGAAATGGCGTCGAGAGGAATCACTGAAGCGGTTGTCATTGGATATCCGACTCGCCACAGTGGCGCGCTATATGATCGCGGGCGGCATCGCGCAGTCTGACCGCGGCGTCAAAGGCATCGAGCGCGTCCGCATCAGGCAGCAAGGGAGCCCCGAACGTGATGGTGATCGCGCCACGCCGGGGCCACCATTGGCCGTCACGCAGAATGGAACGGGTACCGCAGATCGCCGCCGGCACGACCGGGACGCCCGTGTTGGCCGCCACAACAAAGGCCCCCATCCGGAACGGCTGTAATCCGGACACACGGGTGAACGTGCCCTCGGGGAAGAACACCAATGCGCGGCCGGCGCGTAGCGCAGCCTCCAGCCTCCGAGCATCCTGCACACTCTCGTGGGCGGCGAAGCGTTCAACGAACTCCGCGCCCACCCGTTGGAGATAGACGCGCGGAATGAATGGCTCACGCAATTCGCGCTTGGCGACGAAGCCAATCGGCTCTGGCAGCGCTGCCAAGAGGACGAGGCCGTCGAGGTAGCTGGCATGATTGGCCACCAGCACACAGGGCTTACCGCGCGGCACATGCTCCAGCCCGCTCACCGTGACTGGCGTTCCGGTCAACCACAGTAACAGCCGCGCACCGACCCGGCTGACTACCCAAGCCCAAGAAGGACGCGGGGTGACACTTGTGACAAGCCAGACCACTGGCGCCACCAGACAGAACACGGCCCAGGCCCAGGCCGCAAACGCCGCATCCGCTGCCCTTGTCGCCCAACGTTGCAACTGGGGAATCACTGCACCAACGGCGAGACTGGCGACCTGCCACCACCCGGCACGCCTGTGCTCGCCGGCCAATCCCGACTCGAACAGTGCTCGCGTAGCGGCACGGCGCAACTTGCCGCTGGAGGTCTTGAGTATGGTACGGGGCGGTACAAGCACCACTTGGTCAGCAGGCTCGCCCAGTACCTCGACGACTGTGGTGGTGATCGCCTCGCGCAGCTGTTGTCGTTCATGCTGGCCACTTTCTCGTGTTTCAGCGAGGACCACCAGCCGTTCCGTGCCCGTGGTCGGATCGAGGCTGCCGAAGAGGACCACGCAGCCCTTCCTCACCCCTGGGATCTCGCTCACCACCTCCTCCACTTCGTGGGGGTAGATGTTGCGCCCGCCCCGAATGATGATGTCCTTGACCCGCCCCGTGAGAAACACTTCACCGCCGGCGAGGTATCCCCTGTCTCCACTATCAAGCCATCCTTCCCTGAAGAGTTGTGACGTGGCCTGAGGATTGTTGAAATAGCCGCGAGTGGCCGACGCTCCCCTAAACTCCAGTCGGCCCTCTTGCCGTTCGCCCACCTCATTGCCGGAAGCATCCACGATCCGCACTTCGTGACCGGGCAACGGCCTCCCGCAGGAGACAAAAGACAATGCAGAGACTTCGTCGGGAGCGGCGGGAACCGCGCTGCCGGTATGCGTGAACGAGGCTCGCTGGACACGATCGACGAGGGGGCCACGGCCGGATGACGGAAAGGCTAGTCCCACGGAACACTCGGCCAGCCCGTAGACCGGCGTGAGTGCCTCGGGATGGAAGCCGTACGGAGCGAAACGTCTGCCAAAACGCGTCAGCGTCTCCGGCAAAACCGTTTCCGCGCCGTTGAATGCCAGTCGCCACGAACTGAGATCAAGTCCGACGAGCTCTTTGTCGGCGATCTTCTTGACACAGAGTTCATAAGCAAAGTTGGGGGCCGCCGAGAGTGTCCCGCGATAGGCCTGGATGGCCTGCAGCCACCGGATGGGCCTGGCGAGGAAGGCAAGAGGCGACATGACGACCAGTGGAATGCCGAAGTAGAGTGTACCGAGCCACGCGCCGATCAATCCCATATCATGGTAGAGGGGCAGCCAACTCACGAAGACATCATGGGGACGAAGGCCGATCGCCTGTCCCATCGCACGGATGTTGGCAAGCAGATTGGCATGGGTGAGCACCACACCCTTGGGATCGCCCGTGCTGCCGGAGGTGTACTGAATAAAGGCCACATCCTGTGCCGCCACCGGCATCGGGGTGAGGGAGTCTCGCGACTGCAGCAGTTCCTGAGCGCTCACCACCTTACGCAGTGAAGGCACATGAACCCGCAGCATCCATGCCACGGCTCGCGCTTCCGGAATCGTAACCAGCAGGACGGCTTGCGCGTTGCACAAGATGCCGACATGGCGGCGGACGTGTTCTTCCACTTGGGCCAAGTGGGCCGGTGGATAAATGGGCACGGGAATACCGCCGGCCAGCAGGATGCCCACATAGACAGGGAAATACTCCGGACCGGTGGGCAACATGATGGCCACTGATTGTCCCGCTTCAAGCCCGCGCTGTTGCAGACCTGCGGCGACCCGTTCAGATGCCTCCGTCAGATTGCGACCGGTGATGGGCTGTTCGCCCTGTTCGCTGAGATGAACGATCTGGATGCGGTCCGGTTGCCGGCGCACATGCCAGTCGATGACTTCGAGCAAGGTGGTGGCCTCGGCTGCTTCCTCCCTCGCCGATTCCAAAGGTACTGCGGACGGTCTCTGCGGCTGGCGTGCCGGTCCGCTGGTCCCCTTCTGGATGGCCTCGAGCAGGTCGCGGGGTGTTTCGGCGTGAGCCAGCGTGTCCTGCGGCAGGTCAACACCGAACGCACGCTGGATCCGCAAAATCAGTTCTACTCGCGCCAAGCTGTCGAACCCGAGCTCGTGATTAAGCGAGCTGTCCAGCCTGATGGGTCGGTCCGGTCCGCTTTGCCGGTGGAGTTCAGCGAACAGGGTGCGAACAATGTCCAGCAACTCAGAGGCAAGTTCGGGAACCGATGTAGTTTCAGGCTGCCCATGCGCTGTCTTCACGGCTGCTCTCCGGCTGAACGGCCTCTGCCCCGCGTCATACCGGGGACAGATGCCCGACGTATAGGTTGAGAATGTGTTCCGCAAAACGTTTCTCGATCACCAGACGCTTCAGTTTGAGCGTGGGCGTGAGCAAGCCGTTGTCAATGGTCCACGGCTCGAGCGTCACCCAGCAGCGACGGACCTGAGCATACTCAGGGAAGCGTGCCAGGGATTGGCGGCAGAGGTTCTCGATATGGTGCTGGAGTCGCTCATCGGCCAGCGCGGCGGAATTCTCCGCCGGCAACGACCATCGCTTCGCGAGGGCACCCCAGGCCCGGGCGTTCAGCACTAGGAGCGCCGCCAGATACGGCTTGCCTTCCCCGACCACCATCGCCTGGTCGATCAGCGGGTCCTCGATGAGTGCCATCTCCACAGCGTCCGGTGTGATTTTCTCCCCGGTGGAGAGGACAATGATCTCCTTGAGACGCCCGACGATGAACACATAGCCGTTTTCGATGCGGCCTTGGTCGCCCGTGTGCAACCAGCCCTCGGCATCGATCGCCTTAGCCGTCTCCTCAGGCTGGTTCCAGTAGCCCATCATGACGTTGGGACCACGCACCAGCAATTCGTTCTTCTCTCCGAGCTTGACCTCAACCCCGTGGAGGGGGATGCCAGCTGATTCCGGCACATTGTCGTCCGGCCGGTTGACGGAAACGACAGGCGCTGCTTCGGTTAGGCCATACCCCTGCATCACTGGTAACCCCAAGCCGACCAAACACCGAGAGAGCGGGGCCGACAATGGCGCACCGCCAGACACCGCCAGGCGAAGCCCACCGCCGAAATGGGCGAGAAATGGACGGGAAACCAGATACTGGAGCACAGACAGTCGGAGGCGATGCCACCTGCCCAGAGCGGTGCCATGATGTTGGCTTGCTTGGAAATGCCTCCAACCAAGCTCCTGCGTCCAGCGGACCAACGCACGCGGCAGGGCGCCCCGTTCAGCCAGTTGCTGTTGCAGGCGCCCGTATATACGTTCATAGATGCGTGGCACGGATACGAGAATGGTCGGGCGCACCGTCGCGAGATCCTCGGCCAGTGTGCTGATCTCGCGCGCATAGGCCACGCAACTGCCTGTCAGCATCGGCAGGTAGCACCCGGCTGTGCGTTCGAATGCGTGGGACAGCGGGAGAAACGACAGAAAGAGATCGTCTTGATCAATCTGCACGTGCCTGACAGTGGCTTGGATATTTGAAAGAATATTGGCATGCGACAGCATGACACCTTTCGGGTGGCCCGTGGTGCCCGACGTGTAGATGATAGTGGCCAACGCGTGCGAGTCCTTGGCCACATTGATCTGAGGAGGGGCCTCGCTCGGCAACCACTGCGCGACGAAGCTGACCCGAATACTGGCATCTGGGACCAGGGTCAACGGCATCTCCAGGCACAGCACATGAGACAGGTGCGGGAATCGTGTGCACAGCCCCGCCACTGCCATCCATTGATCGAGGTGGCCGACCAGCAAGAGGCGCGCTCCAGAATCGGCGAGGATGTTGGCGTTGTTCTCTGGATGGTCGGCCGTATAAAGCGGAACCACGGCCAGTCCCAGCGACTGGGCCGCCAGATCGAAACAGACCCAGTCCACGCAGTTCTTGAGCAGCACGGCTACGCGCTCTCCTGAAGCAAGATTTTCTCCGGCAAGCGCTGACTGCCAGCGGGCGACACGCTCTTCGACCTCCCTCCAGGAATATCTGCGCCACCCATGCGCCTCATATTGCCGGTAGGCCTCGCACTCCGGCGAACGCTGGCACCGCCACCGCAATAATTCGGGCAGCGTCGTCACGTCGCCGGAGGTCATACTGTCCGGCGAGGGATGAACGGCCACGTGCTGCATCGAATTTCCTTGCGTTGTCCTTGACATGCCGAATGCTTGCCGGATCTGCAGACTCAGGCCTTGTTTTTGGACTGTAAAGATTGCCTGTTTGGATCTCGGCTTGACCTGAATTGAGTAAAAGCATCAAGCATGCCATCTCACTCCGCACGACTCTTTTTCTGTCCCGAGGGAAAAGCTGCACTGGGCCCCTCTGTGCCTGGTTTCTCCTGCCCTATTCCGCTACAGTGATTCGCTGACCAGGCTGGTCAAGACGGGTCAACTACATCGATTGATTTCCCGCGAAAGGCGGTTATCTTGTAATTGAGCGGAGGCCTCGGTGAGAGGAACACTCAAGGGAATCGAGGTCGAGCGCTGGGGCGGTGAGCAGGCCCGCCGGTACCGAGCGGGAAGCCTAAACCCCTCCAAGACCTCCACAAGTGCGAAAGAGCTCTCGGGACCCGCCTCCGCTCTTGTTTTATTTTCTTTTTTCTCGTTTGACTTCCCCAAACAAAATCAAGCCACAACGTATTGGTGTGGTCTTTTTGTTACCTATTCATTGGGATGATCGGGTACTTGACGGAAGCTCTCTCGCAGCAAGAACGCACAAAAAAACGGCCCGCTCTCGTGTGAAACTACGGGGGCCGTCATCCGGCCGGAATCACGTTCGGCAATCCTTCAGTCGCTTCAGGCTGATTGCCCCGCGCCTCAATCTTCGTTCAGGCTCGCATCTACGGCCATGCCTAGTGGCACCGACAGTCGATAGCGCGTCCCTTGAACACCCTGACTCCGCTACTGAAACAGCTCCCGCGCCCTCTGCACGCCGGCTGCACAAGAGCGAGTCACAAACCTAAACCTACCGTACCCTCTAGGCTCAAGCCACCTCCTTCAATCCCTAGTTAATCCCCGTCCTTTCAGAATCAAGGGAGGCAAGATGCCACAGCACCGGCGCAGGTGTGGCACAACCGAACCTGGTGAGGCAATGAACCTCAGTTCAGGCGAGCTTTCCCCTTCCCAGCAAAGGCTTTCTCGACATCCAGAGATGCGGAATCTCTTTTGCGGTGTGCGAGAATGACTGGGTCGATGCGTTCCCCGCAGCTTATGCAGTGCCAATCGATCGCCCCGATTTCGAGCACTTTTTCCGGAACCATGAGCCCGCCGCAGCGATGGCAGCGGTCAGTGCGAATGTTTTTATCCTTAGCGGCAACAACCTTGGTCATGAGATGACTCCTCCTTCAGCTGGCATGTGATGTGGACATTGTGAGCCAGAATGAAGAAAAAGGATTCGCCAGAGGATTCCGCGCTCGCTTTCTCTTGTTGACAGTAGAAGGTGTCACCGCAGTTCGAGCTGTTCCGGCATCCCCCTGACTCGGATTGATCGGCTTCTTGTCACTCGCGCCATGCCTCACGCGCCGCATCCTGTTTGAATCGCTTAATCCGGAACAAGTCTTCTCGCTCACGTTCTTCCAAGGCCTGCCGGATGTTCCTTACCTCTCGGGTCAGAGATGATTGGCCCATTCTCGAGACTCAAGCAGCGAGCGGTTTCGTACGGCCGGCCTCTGCTGAATGGCTTAATCTGCCACGCCTATCCATTCCGGGATCTCGCGACTGATAGTCGGAACACGCATTCGCCTTGGCTGCCTTAAGAGGTGCAATCCTTGGCATGGTCAGTCATGGAGCCATCCCTCCCGTTGAGTGCTCCGAGAGACCCTACCGTATTGACGGCGCACCGTCATCATCCTCTTTCCAATGTCATGGCTACGAAGCTAGACTGCTACGGATAGAGCGGAACTGTAACCATAACTGCACCCATCACGTCATTCTGCTTGAAGTTCTGCTTCGGACTGTCCGGGTGTGCGTTGTGGCAGCCGATGCAGGTCTGAGAAACAGCTCTGTCGGCATAAATAGCTTGGAGATACGACTTCCCCCCGTGCATGACCACTTCGGTGTAGGGACGATCCGGATTCTGCAGGGCCTCCCCAAGCCCCCTTTGCTCGAAGTCGGTTTTTGGCCCATTCTGTTTGTTGATCGGCCAGAAGCTGATGAGCTTGTACTCGATCTTGGCCGGCGTGTTCACTGCCAATCGCGCCGTCTCTTTCACGAACTGGGCCGGGAGAGGAAGTGTTTTTTCCTCCCGCCAATTTTCAGAAGCAACGACGACGCCCTTCGCCTGCAACCGCTCCACGACATGGACGGTGTAAAAAGTGCGGTGTGCCTCGACCACGGCATGGACCATGTCGGCCACTCTCTCCGCAGGAATTCCTCCACGGTCCTTTGCTCCAGAGGATGTCTCTCCATACCACACGGACAGTGCGAGAAGTATTGATAGAGCTCCCAACGCGAGGATTTTCCTGGTCATGACACACTCTCCTTTCTAGCTCATGGGCTATTCGAGCCATATTGAAATCTGGATGCCCCCATCCAGGGCTCGCTGCCTCAACGGTCTTCTCGGCCTCCATCGGTCTCTCACATCCGATTGCTCATAGCCCGTATCCCGGCATGGCCTCATCGGACTGGAAACGAAATGATAATCCCTCCTATCACATCGTAGAGCTGATAGTCCCGCTTTGCGCTCAGCTCATGACTGTTATGGCACGCGACACAGGCCATGGAGACTGCCCGGTCCGCAAATATGCCTTGAAGTAACGTCTGTCCCCTTCTGTAATGATTCCCGTATAGGGCTTCCGGGGATCCTTTGCCACCGCTTCCAGGCCCGCTCGGGCATTGAGTCCTATCGAGCGAGTTTCCTGGCACTGGCCATTTCGAAACAATCCTGTGCCCTTTGGCGACATCGTAGCGTCGACCCTTGTGGCCTTGGAGTAATCAGACTGTTGCGCATGTCTGAGCATCTCCACGAAAAATCCGGGGACCGGTGCCGGTTTTCCCAGAATCGTCCGGAAGGCCCAGGTCTCCGAGTTGGGAGCCATACCGCGCCTTCATAACTTACCTCGCATCCCCCTAGCCCTCACTCTTCATCGTACCATCGAACACCCACCCGGCCTTTTCGACACGATCATCATGGGTGCGACCGTTTCCTTACAGCCCTCTCTGCCGACGATCAATGGGGACATAGGCTCGGTTATGCACTTCTTCATAAATCTGGTCCGGGCGAAAGAGCTTATTGTCCTTGATCTGTTCCAGCCAGTGAGCCAACCACCCCGAAACACGGGCCATGGCGAATATGGTGGTGAAGAAGTCAGGATCGATGCCCATGGTCTTGTAAAGCACCCCTGAGTAGAAATCGACGTTGGGGTGGATGCCCTTTGCGTGCAGCAGTTCCTCTCCCACTCGTTCAACTTCTTCGGCGAGATCGAACAGCGGAGACGGTCCACACTCTTCGGCGAGCTCTCTGGCCACCTTCTGAAGGATGATGGCCCGGGGGTCCTTGACCTTGTAGATACGATGGCCAAACCCCATCAGCTTCTGCTTGGCCGCAAGCTTTTTCTCAAGGTACGCCCGGATGTGCTCGCGCGAGCCGATTTCCTCCAGCATGCGCACGACCTCTTCTGTGGCTCCTCCATGCAGAGGACCCTTCAGAGTCCCGATGGCAGAAGAGACCACGGTATACGGGTCGGCCAGTGCTGAGGCAGTCACCATACCGCTGAAGGTGGAGGCGTTCATGGTATGTTCCGCGTGGAGAATGAGACAGGTGTCCAGCGCTTTCGCCAATGAGGGATGCGGAACCTTTTCCGTCAGCATGTAGAGAAAGTTGCTTGCATGGTAGAGATCGTCCCGGGGATGAACCTCGTGATCCCCACGTCTGAGCCGGTGATAAGCGGCAACAATAGTCGGGACCTTGGCGATCAGGCGCACGACCGACCAATATTGAACCTCAGGGTCTAAGACCTGTCGGGCAGGATAATACATACCCAGCGCTGCCACAGCTGCCTGCAACGCATCCATCGGATGCCCCTGTTCGGGAAGACACTTGATGAGATCCGTTATCCTGTACTTAATTCGTCGGTGATGAATTATGTCTTGTGAAAACCGGTGGAGCTCGTCGATGATAGGTAACTGATCGAACAGGAGGAGAAACGAAGTTTCCATGAACGTGCTGTGAGCGGCCAGTTCTGCGACGCGAATACCGCGGTACTCCAACAAGCCGGCCTGGCCGTCCACGTAGCTGATCGAGGACTTGGCTGCGGGGACACCGGCGAGCCCTGGAGAAAATTCGTGCATGGGAGTCGAGCCACCTATCACCAAATCCCTTCCTCCCACAGTGAAAATACAGACTGGAGTCGATCGAGAGAACGTTACGATAATTCGCTTCCCTGGAATGGTCCCCTATGGTTGAGCTCTATTCCTGCTAGACGGGCCTTGCGCCGAACAAGCGATACTGCCGAGGCCGTTCCGGGATCTTAGCTGTCACCCGTTGCTTCCCTTCCCCGGCCACCAATACTTGGCTGTCGCCTTCACGTAGCCGAACACGACATCCCGTCTTGAGGCAATGCCAACCAGGGTTCTCCCCCTCACAACAGGAGCCCGGATGAGATGCCGCTCCTGAAGAAGACGGGTCAAATCCGTGACCAGCGTCTCTTCAGTGACCGTGACGACATTTCTGGTCATGATCTCTTCCGCTGTGATTTGACGAAGGTCTTTCCCCTCCTCCATGACTCGTAACAGGTCGAATTCGGACACGAGACCGACAAGCGTGAAATCTTTTTCCACGACGGGCACGGCTCCAAAGTTCCGGTCGGTCATAATTTCCGCGATGGCGATCCCTTTGGTATCCGGGCTCACTGTATAGACGGCATCTTCCATGACTTGTCGAACAGTCAATGTCTTCGGGTCATGCGTGTTCACGAAATGTTCTGCCGCTCTCATAACGCCTCCCTCCTTCTTTGGCCATTATCCTCTCCCCATCACTTCACAGCAAGGCCAATGCCATAGGCCAGTTCGATTGTCATGTGACAATCCCTGGAATTCGGTTTGATTTGAGTTGTGGCTTAAGACTGCCTACCACGACCATCGACTTTGCAAGGACTTTGTAAGGAGGTCGTGGCAAGACGCGGCAGCAGGCTGAATCGAATTGCCCCAAATTGCTACAAATGCCTTGCCACGGCCTGAGACGTCTCAGGAATCGCCGGCCTGCCGCTCACCAGCGCGGGGACCAGGCTGAGAGATCTCCTTCGAGGTCTCGAATGACAAAATGAAGCTCCGTGGCATGGCCGGTCGACGGCAGCACGAGACTTCCGCCGATGACCGCCACCATCGTGCCCCGTGGGGTAAACGGCAACATGCCGGCGCGTAGCTCTTGTGGTGGAAAAGGACACAGGAATACCGTCATGGCGTTACTTTTTGAAGTAGACACGCCACGAGGAATACTATGGCGAGGGCTTGCAGCCAGGGATACGCTCCAAAGTGTTTTAGTGGATGTGTTGAATAACAATGTAGTTTGGTACGGTCACTGAATAGAGAGGGAGAAACCGAACCAAGTCTGCTCTGTGGCACTCAATCTGCACAGATAAAGAGCCAGAGTTGGACGGATGATTATTGCCTCCAGTAATAAGAGTCGTCTCGTTGCGTCCTTCATCGCGAGGGAAGGAGTCTGTAAGGAAACGACTACTGAGAAGAGACGCAGAGGAGGTCGTTGATCATGGAGGAGCCACGCGGGTGGGTCAGGGCATTCCTGCGGGAGGTCCTCACGATGGCCCGCCGACACCTGCTCGTGTTTCTCCTTGCCACCATCTTGCTGATCATCATGGAAGTCGAAGTGATCGAGGGCGAGGGATGGCATCTCGCCCATCTCCTCGAGCTGCTCGGTCTCATGTTGTTCCTGTATATGGGATGGGTGACATGGCGTGTCGCGCGCATGCTGAGGAAACAAGGGAAGTGATAGTCGGTCTCCCCGCAAACGACGCCGCCGATCGCAATCCCCCTCCACTCAATACGTCAGCACTTTCTCCGAGTCCATGACCCATTGGGCGAGCTGGCTCATGGTGCTGATCTCGATGCCTTCGATCAGAGACGCCTTGTCCAGACCTCGCGCCTCCACACAGGTACTGCACGCCTTGATTTCCCCTTGTTTGCCGATCACGGCTTTGAGCATCCGTTCGATGTTGTAGTACCCCTGGGGTGTGGTTTGGTCGGGCAAGGCCGCCGTAACGGCGTCCGCCATCAGAAAGATGCGGATCTCTGCCTCGGCATGCTCCTGTTGCAACTTCATCGCAAGGCGCAACGCATTGTAGACTTTCTCAGAACCATAGGGGGCATCGTTGAGAATCAAGAGGATCTTCATGCATCACCTCATTGGTTACGTGTTCTGGGCGCCGAGCACGACGAACGCGCCCTCGTCATAGCCGTCGAGCACTTCCAGCCCTTTGGCTTCATACCTGTCTGGATGACCTCGCAAAGTTTGGCAAAATCGCAATGAGCCGAAGCCTGCCTCCCTGACCCAGGCGGCGACCTCCTCTACCGAATAGAACTGCGCCTCTCGGTAAAAGTCGCTGGTCTCTTTCCGAGACTCGTACAACCGCCCAAGCGCACTGTTCCGATTGATGAAACCGATGATGAGGTGTCCAGTTGTCTTCAGCACTCGCCTGAGTTCCTGAAGCAAGGTCGGCACGTCGTCCACGAAGCAGATGACGGTGACGAGTAGCACAACGTCGAACTGTGCATCGTGGAAGGGTAACTGCTCGCCGACCGCCTGGCAGACTCGAAGGCCGCGAGAACGAGCTAGGTTCAACATGCTTTGGCTTGGGTCGATACCGAACCTGATCCCGAGCGGAACCGCAAAGCGCCCTGTTCCCACTCCCACTTCGAGGCTCCTACCGACGGCGGGAAGGCACATGCGAAGCGCGGCGAGTTCAGCCTGATAGACCGCTCCATGTGCTTCGAACCACTCGTCGTACTCTGAGGCATGCTGCTCAAAGACCGTCACGACAGGCATCTGCGGCTCACGAATCTACGCCGTCACCGATCACGGTTCAATGGGTAGTCACCCGGCATTCCCGTAAAGGGAAGTAGGAGCATTCCCATGAGCGTTAAACGGGCCGGGTTCCTGAACTGTTTCAAGCCGAGCGTCATCCCCTCATGACCACCTTCCGGCTGAGGCCGATAGGTTCCCAGCAGCCGATCCCACCACGGAAGATTGAATCCGAAGTTCGTGTTCGTCTCCTGTGGCAGGATCGAATGATGAATCCGGTGCATATCGGGAGTCACGATCACCCATCGAAGGACGCGATCGAAGGATGTCGGTATGCGGACGTTGCCGTGATTGAACATCGAGGTTGCATTCAGCAGCACCTCGAAGGCCACAACGGCCTGGGGTGAGGGGCCCAGGACCGCAATCGCGGCAAACTTGATGAGCATCGACAGGATCACCTCAATCGGGTGAAACCGAAGGCCGGTCGTGACGTCGCAATCCATGTCCGCATGGTGCATCATGTGGAAGCGCCAAAAGAGCGGCACCGCGTGGAACATGACGTGCTGCAGATAGAGCGTGAAATCCAGCGCGATGACCCCCAGAACCATCTCGATCCAGATCGGCCACGCCGCATGATTCAGGAGGCCCCAGTTCTGCTCCGTCGCAAGTCGTGCCGCGCCGACCGCACCGGCGGCGAACAGCAGCCGAATGATGACGGCGTTTATGACCACGACCGAAAGGTTGGCGATCCAGCGTCTCGCCTTGGACATAGTCAGGCGGCGGCGCGGGACCAGCACTTCCCAGGACGCCATCACGCCTAACACTCCCAGAAAGGCCGATACCCTGATCAGGACCTCTGTCGTCATCTCTCGACTCCCACCTTACCTTAGCACTCGCTCTCCGGAATCCGTTCCAATTGGGCCAACCACACGGTCGCTTCGCTGTCGCTCGGCGCGCGGTAATCGCTTCGAGGCGAGAGGGAGCCGCCGGACCCGACCTTGGGCGCGTTGGGGATCGCACTGCGTTTGAACTGACTCTTGTGAAAAAACCGATCGAGAAAGACTCGTAACCACTGCTTGACCTCGCCAATCCCGTATGCCTGCCGATGAAGAGCCGTCAGCTCGTCAGGTTCACCCTTCTTTCTCTCACCCCAGGTGTTGTAGGCGAGGAACGCGATCTTAGCCGGACCATAACCGAAGCGAAGCGTGTAGTAGAGAAAGAAGTCTTGTAAGTCGAACGGCCCAACAATATCTTCTGAGCGCTGGATGGGTTGGCCAAGTGCATCCTCGCCCGGCACCAGCTCCGGGCTGATCTTTGTTTCAAGAATATCCTTGAGCACGGAGCCGACTTCGGCACCGAGCTTGTTCGTTGTGACAACCCAGCGGATCAGATGTTGAATCAGTGTCTTGGGGACGCTCGCGTTTACATGATAGTGCGCCATGTGATCGCCAACACCGTAGGTACACCAACCCAAGGCAAGTTCACTGAGATCACTCGTGCCCACCACAAGCGCACCCTCTTGATTGGCGAGTCGGAACAAGAGACTTGTTCGCTCTCCCGCTTGGACGTTCTCGAATGTGATGTCATACACCGGTTTCCCATCCCCCTGAGGATGGCCGATGTTCTTGAGCATCTGCTCGGCACTCGGTCGAATATCGAGCTCCTGACCAGTGCAACCGATAGCACGCATGAGCCGCCAAGCCTGGTCTAAAGTCCGTTTACTTGTCCCAAAACCCGGCAATGTATGGCCGAGCACATTGGTGCGAGGTAGACCCAACACGTCCATCGCTTTGGCGCATACAATGACAGCCTGAGTCGAATCCAGTCCGCCTGAGACGCCGACTACAACCTTGTTGATGCCGGCCGATTGCAGCCGCTTCACAAGTCCTTGCGCCTGGATCTCGTACACCTCCTGACAACGTGCATTCAGTCTCTCGGGATCGCTCGGAACATACGGGAAGCGCTCGTACGCTCGCTGGAGTAAGAGCGGCTCATGACGGAACGGTTCAATAGGAACTGAGACCGTGCGAAAGGCTGACAGATCAGGCTTGTGGCGCCGTACCGAATCTGCAAAGCTTGTCTGCCGGAGGCGATCCTGGCCCAGACGATCCATATCGAGGTCGCCGATGAGCAATTGAGAGGTGTAGGAGAACCGCGTGCTCTCGGCCACAGCCGTCCCGTTCTCATAGATCATCCCATGCCCATCCCAGGCCAGATCGGTGGTGGATTCTCCGAACCCAGCGGAGGTGTACAGGTATGCGGCGAGACAGCGAGCCGATTGACTGGCGACCAACTGACGCCGGTACTCCGCTTTGCCGATAGTACTGTTCGAAGCGGACAGGTTGATCAAGACGGTGGCTCCGGCCATCGCTGCGTAAGAGGAAAGGGGAATCGGCACCCAGAGGTCCTCGCAGATCTCGACATGAAAGATACAGCGTGGTTGGTCCTTGAGCCGGAACAGCAGCTGATTGCCGAACGGGACATCGTCCTGGCTCAGGAGCTGAATCGTCTGAGACCGAGCACAATCGGCGGACACGAATTGCCGCATCTCATAGAACTCGCGATAGTTGGGAAGATACGTTTTGGGAATCACGCCTAGCAGCTGCCCACGAGAGAGCACCGCCGCGCAATTGAACAGCAATTCATCAATCACGAGCGGGAGGCCGACGATGGTGATGATGGGCCAGCTCTGTGACGCGCGAATGATCGAGGCGAGCTGTTCTTTGCAGCAATCCAATAGGGCCTGTTGCTGGAACAGGTCTTCGCAGCTGTAGGATGAAAGACCAAGTTCGGGAAAGACGACCAATACAGCCTTGCGGTCGACCGCCTGTTTTACAAGCTTGATCGTCTCGCATGCATTGTACGCAGGGTCTGCAACTCGACACGTCGGAATCCCTACGGCAACCCGCACGAAACCATGGTTATAGAGATTAAAAAAGGATTCCTCGGTAGCCATTGTTGCCCCTAAGGCTGTACAGTGTTGCGTTACCCACTTTCCAGTCTGAAAGGACGACTGTCCCCCCTGCATCTCCCGATGAGGAACTCGCGGTTCCCTAAGCCATCGTGCGCTTGAGCAGCGGTTGCAGCGAGTGCAGAGGCCTCGCGTTCAACACATCGTTCTTTTCCAGCCATCCCCGCCGCGCTTGCCCGACCCCATGCCGAAGATTCTCGAAGTCTAGAATGCTGTGGGCGTCGGAATTGATGCTGAGCATCACTCTCTCTTCTTTCGCGATCAGACAATCGGTGTCGGTGAGATCGAGCCGGACCGGATGCGCATTGACCTCCAAGAAACAGCCCCGCTCTCGGGCATGACGGATGATACGAGCCATATCCACATCGTAGGGCGCCCGTTCATCGATGAGCCGGCCGCTGGGATGGGCCAAGATCGTGAAATAGGGATGGTCCATGGCGCGCAGGATCCGCTCGGTCTGCTTCTGCCGGGAGAGCCGGAAGTGGCTATGCACGGCCCCCACCACCAGGTCGAGTCGGCGTAGATCTTCATCGGGGAGATCCAGGCTGCCATCTTCCAGGATGTCGACCTCGATCCCCTTCAATACGGTGATTCCGCTGAGCGTCTCGTTCAGCCGATCGATCTCCTCAAGCTGTTCGAACAGCCGCTTCGGGTCAAGACCTTTGGCCATCGTCAGACGCCTCGAATGGTCGGTGATCGCCAGATACTCAAGGCCACGCGCCCGCGCCGCTTCCGCCATTTCCCTGATGGAGTTCCGGCCATCCGTCGCTTTGGTATGGGTATGCAAGTCCCCTCTCAAATCGACCACCTCCATGAGCGCCGGCAGGCGCCCAACCCGCGCCGCCTCAAACTCTCCTCGATTCTCCCGCAGTTCGGGTGGAATCCACGGCAGCCCGATCGCGGCATAGACCGATTCTTCTGTGACCCCCGCCACCGATCGATCGCCCTCGAACAGCCCATATTCATTGAGCTTGAGCCCCTGCTGCTGTGCCAATTGTCGGAGCGTCACATTGTGGGCCTTGCTTCCGGTGAAATACAGGAGCGCGGCTCCATAGCTGTCCTCAGAGACGACTCGCACATCCACTTGCAGTTTGCAGGCAAGGCGGACACTCGCTTTGGTCACACCATGAGCGAGAACCTTTTCGACCTCTGGGTACGATGTGAAGCGATCCATCACGGGGCTGCCGGGATCAGCTGTGACGAGGATATCGAGATCTCCAATCGTTTCTTTGGCTCGTCGAAAGCTGCCCGCCACGACGACCTGTTTTACCCCGGGAGATTCCTTCAGATAGGAGATCAAGGCTTCCGCGTACTGCGTGGCGACCGCTAATTGGAATCGCTTTTCCTCGCTGGTCTTGGCTTTCAGTTGATCCAGGATATATCGTTCAGTTTTTTCTCCAAACCCCTGGATCGATCTCACCCGCCCCTCCTGTGCGACCTTCTGCAGCTGGTCGAGCGTCCGGATGCCGAGATCGTGATACAGCGCTTTCACTCGTTTCGGTCCGATGCCAGGAATTCTCAGCAATTCCGTGAGAGTTTTCGGCACCTTCTTACGATGCTCTTCGAGCGCCACGGCCGTACCAGTCTCGACGATCTCCTTGATCTTTCCCGCGAGGTCTTCGCCGATCCCAGGCAGTTCCGTTAGATCCTCTCCCTCGTCGAGCATCGCGCCGACCTCACGAGGGAGATCACGAAGCGTGCGAGCCGCATTGCGATAGGCGCGGATGCGGAATGGATTGGATCCTTCGATCTCGAGAAGGTCTGCGATCTCTTCGAAGACCGCTGCGACATCGGCATTATGCACGGGCATGTTGCACCGCGTCTTTCGTATGAGGACCGACCGGAAACGGCGTCACAGAGTTCTTAGCCTCCTCTGCGTGGAGACTGTTTCTTGACTGGCTGGACTCTCGTCCGTCTGGTTCGCTCCCGTTCCTTTTCCAGCCTCAGCTTCTAGAACCGCTTTGCCTGGATCTTCGGCAGATTCTTAAACGACGGGCGCTGCTTCATCCCCTGTCCTCCCGACCCTCAACAGGTGGGTTCGACCACGCTTCTCATTCTCCAGCCGTTGCGTAACTAGGCTGAGAGCCTTGCCTGTTGTTCTCGTCCCTGCAGGACCTGTACTCGTGATGCGTGCTTGCGTCCCGGGCGGCTATCCTCTCAATTCCTCCCAAGGTCTGTGAGCCGATTCTTTACAATTCTCGCCCTTGAGGAACGCCCAACACCCTTCAACCAATGTCGAAAGAGGCAACAGCTCCATAGATGCCACTGCCCCGTAATGCCACAGACCCCTGTGTCATCTTTATGGGGATGAAATTCAGCAGCGAGCTAACCCATGGCTTTTTCTCAAGGAATGCTCACTCACTTTCATCTGTTCAACGCCTGGCACCGTCAATGCACTGGTTCAGTAGCGGGGCATCCAGCCCCTCATCAATCACACAAGGAGGCAATGGTCATGAGCGCATTGACACGATGGGAACCGACGACGCGATGGAATCCATTTAAGGAACTCGAAGAGATGGAGAAACGATTGTCAACTCTCTTCGGTCGCACATCGGTGCCTTCCGGTGGCGATAAGAAGGAGGCCATCACGGTTGCTGAATGGTCACCGCTGGTGGATATCTCGGAAGATGATGCGGAGTACGTCATCAAAGCCGAGATCCCGGAGATGAAGAAAGAAGACATCAAGCTGAATGTGCATGATGAGGTCCTCACGATCACGGGCGAGCGGAAATACGAGAAGGAAGAAAAAGGGAAGAAGTATCACCGTGTCGAGCGGGCCTACGGCAGTTTCATGCGGAGTTTTACCCTTCCCGAGGATGCCGACGGGTCCAAGGTCAACGCCGAGTACAAAGACGGTATGCTGAAAGTCCATCTTCCAAAGTCGGAGAAGGCCAAGCCTAAAGCGATTGAAGTGAAAATTGCCTGAGGAGAGAGGAGGACATCATGTTTCGCCATCCTCGCTACCTCGAAATTCCCTGGGTGATGCACTGGGATGACAAGGAGGCAGAGCCACACCACCACGTCCTGCTGACAGTCATTCTGATTCTACTAGCCATGTTCTTAATCGGAGTCGGGGTGACAAGCGGCTTTCTGTAGAATGGCAAGCCCACTGGGCGAAAAGGAAGAGCGTGACGTTCAGGAATCGCGAAGAGGCCGGTCGACGGCTTGTTGATCGACTGATCCAATACCGTGACGATCCGGCAGCTCTGATCGTGGCGCTGCCACGTGGTGGTGTTGCCGTTGGGTATCAACTGAGCTTGGGGCTGCATCTTTCGCTTGACGTCTTCATCACCAGAAAGCTGGGAGCACCGGATAACCCAGAATATGCATTAGGAGCGGTGGGGGAAACCGGGACGATCTATCTGAACCCTGATGCCATGGCGGCATACGGTCTTTCCCGCTTGGACGTCGATGCGGTGGTTCAGATGCAAAAGCGAGAGATTGCGCGACGGCAGGACCTGTACCGCCAAGGTCGGCAGTTTCCCACGCTCACCGACCACATCGTCATTCTCGTGGATGATGGGATCGCTACCGGCTCCACGTTCTTCGCAGCCGTCCAGTCCATCAGACACCTCAAGCCGCGCCGCCTGATCGGAGCTATTCCGGTTGGCCCGGTGGAGACCATCCGAGAGGCTCGCATGCAGGTGGACGAACTTATCGTCCTTGCCACACCGGACCCCTTCTGGGCCGTGGGGAATCACTATATCGACTTTGCACAGGTCAGCGATCACGATGTGGTGGAGTATTTGAACCTGGCGGAAGAGTCGCTGTTGGGATGGAAGGAGCGGTCACGCTCTTCAACAGCCTCACCGCCACGATAAGGGAGCACACATGACCGCAAAAACGAAGACACCAGCAGGCTTGGGGGCTCGACACGATCGGACCGTCCAAGAGTATCAGCACGACACCTATAAGCTGCGCGGGAAGCTCAAAGAGCCGACCGTCTGCACCGAATGCGGGGCCTCGTTTCACAAGGGACGGTGGACCTGGGGTGCCACGCCGGCCAACGCCGACGAGATCATCTGCCCAGCCTGCATGCGGATCCGCGACAAGTATCCGAAGGGATTCGTCACACTCAAAGGTCCTTTTAAGGATCAGCAACACGAACAGATCATCGGCCTGGTGAAGAATATGGAGGAAGCAGAAAAGACGGAACACCCGTTGTCTCGAATCATGTCGATCGACACCAAACCCGAGGGCCTTGTGATTTCCACGACCGACAGCCATTTACCCAGGCGCATCGGCGAAGGATTGAGGCATGCCTATCATGGCGAGTTGGAGCTGCATTACGACCAGGACGAGGATTTTGTGCGCGTCACATGGACGAGATGACACGTGATCCTGTCCTGACACGAGAACGGCAACAGAAGGAGGGGTGATTGAGTTTACAACGTAGATCCCAATTACGGGCAGTCGTTCATCTCACCATCCTGATCGCCTTTCTTTCCGGTATCGGGACAGCAGCGGCGAAAATTGTCGTTCCGTCTGGGTCGGTGATTGAGGTAGACAAGGCGACGGTCAACACAGTCGTCGAAGCCTTTGAGCAGGCGGAACAAGCGATCAAAGCCCATAACCTTGAAAAGGTCATGGCCATCTATTCATCCCAGTACAACTACCATGGGTTGAAGAAGGACGATATTCGCAAAATCTGGAACGATCTCTTTGATGAGTACGAGGAGATCGCCAGCACCCATCTCTTCACAAAGATGACCAAAGTTGGAGCCGGGAGAGATACTGTGCTGGAGGTCACTTGTACGGGGCATCTGTGGGCCAGATCGAAGACCACTGGTCTGTATGTCCCCATCGACAGCTGGTATGAAGAAGTGCACTACCTCGTGCTCGAAGAGGGGGCTTGGCGTCTTCGCGGCAATGTGGGTGAATCACCGCGCGTGCTTCCGTTCGGCACCGCTCCACATCCACTGTTTTGACATTGGTATGGGAAAGGTCATCGCATGAGAGTCGTCATTGGTGTTGATTGGTCCGATCAGGCCTTCGCAGCGGTTACCCAAACGTTCCAACTCTATCATCCAACCGATGTCGCGCTGGTTCATGGCGTCGAATTAGGGATTTGGCAACATCCGATTGTAGCCCAAGCCGGCAACGTACAAGGATACGATGATTTCCGAAAGGCGATGGTCGATGCAGGGCACAAGGCTCTGGATCACGCCGCTACCATGGTTCCACCAGAGATCCGGTCAATCAGGAAGGTCAATGAAGTCGGCAGTCCCGCTCAGCTCATTCTCGACAGCGCTGAAAATCTCTCGGCCGATCTCATTGTCGTCGGCGTGCGCGGACGAAGCCGGCTGTCCGAGATGGTCCTCGGGAGCGTGTCCCATCGGGTGCTCCTGCACGGCTCCCGCCCGACGTTGATCGTCAGAGGTGCTGCACGCAAGATTCAGCGGGTGCTCGTCGCGGTCGAGTGCCGAGAGGACGCCGACCACATCGTGAAATGGCTGCTGCAGCACCCATTCGCCGACCCTGCCCAACTCTGTGTACTCCACGTCGTTGTCCCGATCGGAGTGGATGACCCCTATGATGCATTGGGAATCAGCACATGGTGGGAAGGAGCCGAGCGCTATGCGGAGGAACTGGTCAAGTCGACGGCCAGCAAACTCTTGAACTCTCGGGATACAGTCAGCACGAAAGTTGCCACAGGTCATGCTGCATCGGTGATTGAGCAGGAGGCGAAGGACATGGACCTCGTCGTCGTGACCTCCCATGGACGTAAGGGAATTTCTCGCTTTCTCATAGGGAGTGTGTCCCATGCCGTCGTTCACCATGTGACATGTCCAGTGCTTGTCCTACGGTGAAAGGAGCGAAGATGAAGGCGATGCCGACTCTTGCCCTATTGTTTGTCGTCCTCTCGACCTCTGTGGTCTTGGCTCAAACGATTCGAGGAGATTCGAAGGCCGGACGGAGCGTGTATGAACAACAGTGTCTCCGTTGCCATGGGGCTAACCTGGATGGGAGTGGGCCGGACAGCCAAGATTTGATCGTCCGACCAGCCAATCTTCGATCTCAAATCAGTCGTTCGAAGACGGATTGGGAACTGCTCGTTGCGATTTCAAACGGCGTCTTATTCAGCCCCATGCACGGCTTTCGCGGTAAGCTAACGGATCAACAGATGTTGGATGTGCTGTCCTACATCCGAGCGATGTCACCACCTGACATCACCAGTTAGTACGAGGCCGTGCCCTTCCAACAAGCAGCCGGTAACAAATCTATTCGGCGGCTCACCTCCTGGCTGTTCGTTCTGCTGATCTTGTGCGCACCCAATGTTCCGGCCGCGGAAACTACTCCGGACATCGAAGTCTTCGTGCGCACAGGCTGCCCTCATTGCGAAGCCGCCAAGATTTTCCTCGACGACCTTCGACGCGAGCGACCCTCGCTTCAGATCGTCCTCTACGACATCGCTGAGAACACCACTGCGCGACAGCGACTGGCAACATTGGCAAAGGACCGGGGCATCACAACCATCGGTGTTCCGACATTCCTCATCGGCACAGAGGTCATCGTCGGATTTCGCTCATCCGACACGACTGGTGCCGAGATTCGAGCCAAGCTGGGCCAGGAGGCTTCAGGTACCACCCATCCATCGGTCGAAAGCATCGAGACGGGATGGTTCGGCCCGCTTCGTGTCCATGATCTGGGCCTTCCGTTGTTCACCGTCGTGCTCGGACTGCTCGATGGCTTCAATCCTTGTGCCATGTGGGTCCTGCTCTTTCTCCTGTCGCTGCTGGTCAATCTACAAGATCGGCGAAAGATGGCACTCATCGCGGGGACCTTTGTCGCGGTGAGCGGATTGCTTTACTTTGCCTTCATGGCGGCATGGCTCAACGTGTTTCTCGCCATTGGCCTGTCGCGGACCGTTCAGATCGGGCTCGGCAGTATCGCGCTCTTCATCGGAGCGGTGAATGTGAAAGATTTCTTCGCCCTCCATCAGGGTCTTTCGCTGAGCATCCCAGAGTCCGCGAAACCTGGCCTGTACGCTCGCATCCGGCGTATCCTTCAGGCCGACAACCTTGCAGGAGCCTTAGTGGGCGTCATCGTTCTGGCCGGGCTTGTGAATCTGATTGAATTGCTCTGCACAGCCGGATTCCCAGCGGTTTATACCCAGATCCTGACGATGCAGCAGTTACCGACGTGGGAATACTATGGGTACCTCGGCTTATATAACCTGGCCTATATTCTCGACGACGGTCTCATGGTGACCATTGCGGTGATCACACTGAGCCGGAAGAAATTGCAAGAACGTGCCGGGCGCTGGCTGAAACTGACCAGCGGCTTGGTGATGGCAGGCCTGGGAGTTATCTTGCTTCTATCGCCTGAGTGGCTGATCTGACTGTGGAATTGAACGTGCACCTCATATCAGAAAGAGAATGATAGCCGTGCGCTCATTAGCAGACAACGTCGAGTCACTGAAGCCGTTTTTCTATCCCGGAAGCGTGGCAGTCATCGGCGCCTCGCGTGAGGAGGCCAGCATCGGCTATAGGTTACTCGAATCCTTGCAGGGCAGTCACTTCACCGGAACGATCATCCTGGTGAATCCTCATGCAACTGAGATTGCTGGCCTTCGCACGTTCCCTTCTCTTCAGGATATTCCTTCTCAAGTCGATCTGGCCGTTATCGCTGTGCCTGCAGGTCTCGTCCTGTCCATCATCGACGACTGTGCGGCCAAGCAGATTCCCGCAGCGATTCTCATTACGGCGGGATTCGCTGAAACAGGCGGCATCGGCACTTCGCTCGAAGAGCAATTACGCGAAAGAGTTCGCCGATACGGAATTCGCCTGATCGGACCGAACTGTTTCGGCTTGATGAACCTCGACCCCGCCATCCGGCTCAATGCCACCTATACGCCGATCATTCCACCGGTCGGTCGTGTGGCTCTCGGTTCTGAAAGCGGCGGACTCGGACTGGCCGTAGTCACAGCAGCCCAGCGGTTGAATCTGGGTGTCTCCAGCTTCGTCAGCGTCGGCAATCACGTGGACGTATCTGTCACTGACCTGCTTGAGTACTGGGAGCAGGACCCAAACACCGATGTCATTCTGTTGTACCTTGAAACCATCGTCGATCCTCAACGGTTCAGACGCATCGCCGAGCGAGTGGGAAAGACCAAACCGATCGTCGTCCTGAAGGCCGGCCGGACCCAAGCAGGCAGATCTGCCGCCGGATCGCACACCGCAGCACTAGCCACGAACGAGACGGCTGTTGATGCCTTGTTCGCACAATGTGGAGTGATTCGGGCAAAGAGCTTGGAAGAGTTTCTGGCATTGGCCACGGGCTTCTCGAATCAGCTTCGCCCGCTCGGCCGAAGAATCGGGATCTTGACCAACTCAGGCGGTCCAGGGGTGCTCTGCGCCGATAGCTGCGCCGCGGAAGGACTCACAGTGCCTGAGTTGTCCAAGGCGGCCCAATCTGCCCTTGCATCCTTTCTCCCTCGCATGGCAGCGCTTAAAAATCCTGTGGATGTCATCGGTTTTGCAGCGGAAGAGCAGCATGCGCGGGCCGTCGAGACGATGCTGGCATCTGACGAGCTGGATGCCCTGATCATCGTGCACGTCTCGGTTCGTGCAGATGACAATGATCCGGTAGCAGCAGGGATCATCGGGGGCATTCGTGCGGCGCGACGGGCAGGCTACCAGCAGCCAGTCTATCTTTGCTGGATGGCGGAAGGAGATCTCGATCGCTCGTTTATCGTAGATGCCGAAGTCATTCCGACCTATCGGCACCCTGACATACCGGCACGTATCATCAGTCGTGCATTAGCCTATGATTCTTGGCAGCAACTACCGCGTGGGCAGGTACCTACCTATAGCGATGTCGATCTCGTAGAAGCGAAGACCATCTGTGCCAAGGCTCTCCACGATCGTGGTTCAGGCTGGCTCACAACCCAAGAAACCCATGCCCTCCTTGCGACAATGAAGATCCCTCTTATTCCAGGCGGCTTCGCGACCACTGCGGAGGAAGCCGTGAAGCTGGCGCAAAAGATCGGCCATCCGGTAGCCGTTAAGCTGGCCTCACATCAGATTGTGCACAAGACCGAAATGGGCGGAGTGCAGCTGAACTTGGTTGACGACCAGGCGGTGCGCGAGGCCTTCGGCAGGATTCGGTCTAGACTCGCACAGGCAGCCAGGCTGGAGGCGATGGAAGGCGTGATTATTCAGCCGATGTTGTCAGGCGGGGTGGAAGTGATGGTCGGCATGACCCGCGATCCGCTTTTCGGACCCTTAGTCGCATTCGGCCTCGGCGGGATTCATGTTGAGATTCTCAGCGATGTGCAGTTCCGTATCACGCCGCTCACCGACCGTGACGCCGCAGAGATGATCCGGGGCATCAAGGGCTATCGGTTACTGACCGGCTATCGAGGACATCCCCCGGCCGATCTGGAAGCCTTGGAAGAAACATTGCTGCGGGTGTCTCGCCTCGTCGAAGAAGTTCCCGAAATCAGCGAACTCGACTTGAATCCGATCTTCGCCCTCCCGCCCGGCCGAGGCTGCCGAATCGTGGATGCGAGGATACGAATCGAGCCACCACGACATACGGTTTAGGAAACCGCTTCAGCGCTCATTTTTCAACGTACCTCTGTCTGGAATGAGTCGGGCTTGAGCACAAAATGAGCACGATTGGTTCCACGCCCTCTACGCTTTGCGATCCTTGCGATTTGAAGCCATTCGGAAGCAAAGCATATGATGCGCCGCTCTATTGTGTCCTCGGTCCTTTGTAGGCAGGCCGACAAAAATATTTCGGTCCTCCTGTTGAACCCATCTTGCCATCCTTCGCATGAACGGAGACCCCCGTATAATCGAAGTTGTATGAAATGCGCACCTCGTGACCATCTAGCGGATAAGCGATCTTTCTGCCGTCATTCTCACGAACTTGGGCACAAGTGACTTTTGCGAATTCTCCTTCCGCTATACTCTGAGCAAGAGGCGAAAAGTGCTTTTGATAGAATTCCGCTCCAATGTAAGCAACGAATGCCGGTCCACCTATCAGAATAATTGATGGTAATAACCAAAGGGCATGCGCTAAAGGGCGCTTGTCGGCATAGCGAAAGAGAGGAGCACCAAAAAAGTAGAGAACATTCAACGTGTTTATGGCAGATTTCCCAGAGAATAAGATTCCGCCCATGACAGCTTGACCAACACCGCTCGAATCGAATGCAGCCCGATATACATATTGACCTGGATGGGCGCTCAGAACATAGGCTCCAGCAATAGGAAATGTAAGGACAAGAAGATATCCTGCGATGGCATCCACAAGAATCAGCCATTGGCTCCATTGACGGAGCCCTACTAAACTATAGACAAAGAAACTGTAGAATAGAATAAACGCAAAAGACACATTCGAAGGCTCACCTGTGTATTCTTGAAAAACGGGGTTGGTGTAGCCCATATAGATCATCTTCATGGCAGAAGCGAGATAGGGCATTGCCAGAGCGGCGTTCAACCAACATATGGCCTTTGTCAGGTTCCTATCCAAAATTGTAATTCCTTGGGCACGACTCGAACTTGTGAACCCTAATTTCTCTACCGTTATCTCAAAAATCGAAGATTGGCAAAACAAATGGTTGATAAGGCGGCAGTCTGAGAGCGGCTTAAACGTTGTGAAGATCTACCCTATTCGCTGGATTTAATTTGAGATCTATTGGAGTCCTCGAAATGATAAATAGAATTTGGTTCTGGCCCAATTGGGGGGCCAGACGCCTCGCGCGGCTTCTCAGGATAAGGAGTTTAGAGATCGGACACCTTCACCCGCCCTCACCCCTCACGCTGCAAACTCGACACGTACTTTCCGCCCAATTCGTGTCTCAAGCGTGATCAGCATTTCCAAGCTGAACTTGTCCCACTTACCCCGCACGAGGTCGGACACGCGGGACTGCGCAATGCCTAACTGTTTGGCGGCCTGAGCCTGTGTCAGCTTGCGTTTCTCAATGTAGAGGCGAAGATCGCTCATCAAATTCGCGCGCATTTGGAGTACGGCGGCTTCATCCTGGTCAAAGCCCAGATCAATAAAGACATTGCCACTGGATTTGGTTGTTTTCCTCTTCATGTGCGTCCTCCGATCAACCGGTATCGCGATCGAGCCAACTCGATGTCTTCTCTCCTGGTCTTCTGTGTTTTCTTTTGGAATACATGAAGCACATAGATTGCCTCAGCAAACTTGGCTATATACAGTACGCGCCACTCACCCAAAACGTGAATACGAATCTCCCTCACTCCGGAACCCACAGCGCTCATGGGCTTCCAGTCTGAAGGCTCCAAGCCTTGCTGCACAAAACTCAATTCGAAACCGGCCGCTCGTCGAGCTTCAGGCGGAAACTTCCTGAGGTCGTTCAGGCTGGAACCAACAAACTCAAGACGTTTCACGCCTGAAACTATATAAGACCTGTGATAAGAATATCAATGAACCTAGATATGAGCAGAAACTTCAACCAAGCGCAGATGTCGGCAATCTGCTACTTGATGAAAGTACGAGTTAAGGGGTTAAACCCTATCATTTGTCTTTGCATCGATGGGACAACCGGCGAGGCCTGGCGAACAAGGCTCGCAACTCATCCTTCGCAGCCTCGAGCCGAGC
>CAZAKX010000024.1:0-15006 GCA_964485915.1 uncultured Nitrospira sp.
GAGCATTACGCCCTTGGTCATCGCCGGATTCTGCTCCTTACGTGCGCTCTCGAGGTACTTTAACAATGCTCCGGAGCAAGCGTCACGTCCATTTGACCGACGCCGCGACGGCTTTGTGATGGGCGAAGGAGCTGCCGCCTTGATCGTCGAATCATGGGCCCATGCCAAGAAACGGAAAGCCAGAGTCTATGCCGAGCTCGCCGGATACGCCGCGACCAGTGAAGCCTATCATATGGTCATTCCCCAAGAGGATGGCCAGGAAATCTGCACCACGATGAAAATCGGTCTGAAGTCGGCCGGCATCGGCCCGGACCAAGTGGACTATATTAACGCGCATGCGACCTCCACGACGATCGGTGATGCCGTCGAAACCAAGGCGATCAGGAGGCTCTTTAAGAATCGCGCGGATAAGATTGCCGTCAATGCCACAAAGTCACTTGTCGGCCACACCTTGGGCGCGGCGGGCGCGATCGGAGCGGTGGCAACGACTCTTGCCATTCATACGGGACAGATCCATCCTACCGCCAACTACGAGGAGCCGGACCCGGACTGTCGTTTAGATGGAATCCGTCGAGCCGTCCAAGAGCGAAAGATCCGCTACGCCCTCTTAAACGCGTTTGGATTCGGTAGCAACAATGCCACGGTTGTCTTCAAGAAATTTGTCGCGTAGAACATTGTCGAACGATACTGAGGCCCATTCACCCAGTTCAGCTGCGAAGAGCCTCATGCCACTCAAGGAGTACTCATAATGACTGAACGGATCAACCCGGAGATCACAGAGAAAATCGTCCATGCGCTGGCCAGCTATCTTAAACGAGATCCGGCCTCAATTACCGAGGCACATCATCTCCGAGACGATCTTGGCCTCGATTCGGTGGCTGTCATTGAGCTCCTCTTCGAGATTGAAGAACGATTTAAGCTTCAGATTCCGGATCAGGACCTCCCAGGACTGAGCACGGTGGGATCGGTTGCAGCCTACGTGCAGCGACGTCTCGCAGAACCTCAGGGAAGCTCGAAGCCAGAATTACCAAAATCCAAGGCGTCCTCTACCAAGTCGGGATCGAAAAAGTCCACTTCATCCAGGTCGACATCGGCAAAATCCTCTTCCACCAAACCGGCCTCAACGAAACTGAAATCCGGCTCCGCCAAGAAGCCGAAAACGATGCCCAAGCCTGCTGCAAAGACAAAGAAAAAGGTCGCAGCCCGATGAGCAAACCTCAACTCCCCACTCCGATCACGCTGGCTCAGATCCATCAGGTTGTCGGCGGTACGATCCATGGCAATGCCCAGACACAAGTCTTTAGTCTTACCAGTCTCGGTCAGGCTGACCCGCAGGCTCTCTCGTTTGTGACGAACGAGAAAATGGCAAAGGCTGCGACTACGCTTGTAGTCGCTGCGCTACTGGTGCATCGACATCAGCCGGATCTGGCAGTGCCGCAGATCGTCGTCGACAATCCCATGTTGGCCTTTGCGCAGGTCGCGCAGAAATTTTTTGTTCGCATTCCGACTCCCCGCGGTATCGCCGAACATGTGACGCAAGGTTCCGACGTACAGGTGGGAGCCGATCCGTCCATCTGGCCATTTGTCACTATGGGCGACCGTGTGAAGATCGGCGATCGGGTTACTCTCTACCCAGGAGTCTTCATAGGATCCGATGTGACGATCGGAAACGATTGTACGTTGTACCCCAATGTCGTAGTGCGGGAGGGCTGTTCACTTGGGGCTCGAGTGATCGTCCACAGCGGAACCGTCATCGGAGCAGACGGATTTGGGTATGTGCAACATCAAGGTCGTCATCACAAAATCCCTCAACTGGGAGGCGTGAGCATCGAAGACGACGTGGAGCTGGGAGCGAACGTCACAATCGACCGGGCCACATTCGGACGAACTCTCGTCAAGCAGGGCACCAAGGTCGACAACCTCGTCCAAATCGCCCACAACGTGACCGTGGGAGAACACTGCATTCTCGTCGCACAGGTGGGCATAGCCGGCAGCACAACGATCGGCCGTCATGTGATGATTGGCGGCCAAGCTGGCCTTTCGGATCACCTGACCATCGGTGATCAAGTGCTGATTGCGGCGAAATCTGGAGTCAATCGGAGTGTGGAGTCGAATCAGATTGTCGGAGGCACTCCTGCGATGCCGCGTGAAAAAGCGCTCAGAGTCCAAGGAGCCATTTTCCAGTTGCCTGAGTTGAAACAACTCGTGAGAGATTTGGAAGCGCGCGTGACGACGCTCGAAACAGGTCTAAGCAAAATTCCTGGGCGCATATCTCAAGCACGGAAGGCTCGTCCGAAAAAAAAGATAAGACCTTAAGCCTTTACTTTTTCTACTGTGATCACCCTCCGCCATAAGAACAGCCTCGCCCAATAATAGCCGGCCCAAGGTAGAAAAATCGCAGGAACAATGTAGACCTGCCCGTAGGCAAACGCGGCAATAGCGCTTCCTACAAGCAACGTAATACCTGCAACATACCCGAACGGAACCAACTGCCGACCGGGATGCTCAAACTCCATGGGTTCCGATCGCTTCTTGAGCTTCCCCTTCTGTCTATCTAACGTCTGTCTCATTCGCGCCGCCAGAACCTCTGGGAATTCACGCAACAGATATCGCTGGTAGAGGGTATGCCCAGCCCCCAATCCGATACCTGACAGAAACAAACCGGAACTCTGATAAAAGGTATCCCACGTATAGGTGTCGGTCGCAAACCACTGATAGCCTAGCCCGCCGACCCCGCCGACCAAACAAAGAAGGCCGAGGAAACCAGACGGCATGAGGATGTGTATCTTCACATACTCCTGAGCCTGTTGCGTAGTTAGTTGTGAGTGATGAACGTTAATAAGTTTCGGCACGATGCTCCCTTCTTAATATCTCCAAACTGTACCTGGCTCGTAGCGCATTATAGCGACCTCATTCGCTCCAGCAAAGTGGAGAACCATAGGTTCTGAGATTCGTTCAGGGCTCACATCTCTGCGATAAACGGGGACATAGTCACTATTAAGGCAGCGCGGGTAATCGTTGCAAAGGATCTCTGACTGGAGGATCGCTCGAGGGCGCGAGCCTATTCACATCTCAACCGTCCCGCTAGAGATGAGAACAGTGCGTCAATCCGGTTGATGGGACGATGGTTTCGCCGCCGAATGCGGGGGGATGATGTCTGTTCCAAGTTCTTTCATCGCAGCACAACGGCTTGAGACCACTCCTTGCATAGTTGATGCGATCGCATCAAGACTTTCAAGAAGAGCCGTAAAGGAATCGGAGACAACCGTCTTGGAAACCGACCGCTGGACCTGAGTGGAGCGATCGGTAAATTTCACGCGGCCTACGGCAGGGGGATTCACCGTCTCCACTACCGAGATCAGAGGAGTGGCGCTCAGATCAATCTCACGACCCTCCGCACCCTTATTCCCTTGCTGCTCATCAACCCTGACCACCGGACGAAGAGGATAGCGGCTATTCACCTTGGCCACGATGCCGACGTCTCCGGTCGTCAACCGGACAATCGTCCCGAGCGGGTACACCGACAATTGCTCGACAAGGGCCTTGAGAATCTCTCGTGGGAAAGTCGCTCGCTCGGCAACCAGGAGCTCCTTAACGGCTTCATGGGGAAGCAGCCGACGGCGATAGGGTCGTTCACTAACCAGTGCGTCGAATACATCCACGACTCCACAAATCTGAGCCATCTCGTTGATCTCTCGACCCTTGAGTCGATTAGGATACCCCTGACCGTTATATCGTTCATGAACCTGGCGTATCAATCGAGCAAGCCAGTGATAATCTGGACCACATTGTTCGATAACTCGATAGCCGAACTCCGGATGCTGCTCAATCAGTGCTCGTTCTTCCTGAGTCAATCGGCCGCTCTTGGTAATCAACGTGTTCGGTACTGCAAATAACCCGATATCATGTACGAGCCCCGTGAGCGCCAATCGATGAAGCTCTTCTCCATAGTACCCCAACCCTATCCCTACCTTCGTTCCGAGTATGGCCACATTGATCAAGTTGGTAATCAAGGGTGAGCCAGAGCGTCCGGATAGGGCCTCAACGACGAGCTCATCATTTCGTTGTAAAGACAAGACCAGATCTGTTGCAAGCTGCTCAAGCGAGTGCAGCCCAAAAGCGTGCTGCCCTTGCAGAGCAATCGCAATCTCGTTCAAGGCCTGTTCTGCCTCAGAATACCAGTCTTTCACGGACACACCCCAGAACCGCTGCCGTCATATCGGCACACCATGTTTCCTGCAACTCGTTCAACCAACGCTCGTCTGATCTGACGGACTTCCGCGACGCTCCCAACGTAGAGACATAAGTCACACAGCGAGTTGATCAAACGGCAGACTCCGCCAGTCCGTTGGAAAATTGAGGAAATTGCACCCGAAGAAAAGATCGGCTGTATACAACCGGCAGCAGCCAAGCGAGCTATGATGTATGCGTTTGTCTCGGCACGATCGAGCCGGTCGATATGGTGATAAATGGCCACACGCTGCGCGAGTTGCGGAATATGCGCGATACGATCGCGGAGTTCCGGTTGACCAACGAGCACCAGTGTCATGAGAAACCGGTCGTTCAGCTGGAAATTGCTCAGGAGTCGCAGCTCCTCGAACAAGCGCTCGTGCTCAATCGCCTGTGCTTCATCCACCACGACGACGGTATCGATGCCTTGCTGGTAATTGGCCAGTAGTTGATCGTTTAGTCGACGTAGCTGCTCGCCTCTGGATCCGCCTGAGTCCAAGCCGAGCTGAAACAAAATCTCGCTGAGGAATTCATTTCCTGGGATGGTCGGGTTGGACAGGAGGCCAATCTCATACCGAGATCGAGGAAGCTTCAGAATGACCGCGCGACTCAGGAGCGTCTTGCCACTCCCAATCTCACCGGTCAACATGACAATTCCCTTTCGGGTATGAATTCCGTACAGCATGCGCGCCATGGCAGCTTCGTGCTTGGCCGATGGAACGTAGAATGTTGGGTCCGGCACGTTTTCAAACGGGCGCAGCTGCAACCCCCAGTGTGGCTCATATGTCAAATGCTGGATCACATGCTGCTCGTCAACAGCGTCAATCAGCGACACGAGCCTATCTCACTCTTTTCCGTCACACGGCCCCCTCGAGTGTCGTCACAAACGCATTCAATTTGGCAAAACACGCTGTATGGCTGCGCGTTCCGTCTGTCCGCATTGCGCCCATTCTTCGAGGTTGCTGATGCTTTGAGCGAGGCGAGATTGGACTGCCTCGTATCGTTTGGCGCCAACCGTCACCCGGCGGCCCATCACAATCGCGAGAAAACTATGGAGGCCCATGAAAAACGTCATGGTATGGGAGGCATTGACCTGTTGAGCTGCGGACCACAACTGTGCAACGCGATCGACAGCATTCTGTAGATGGGATAACGGTACATCTGAGGATGCGCGGCCGTTCCTCAGTGCCTGAAGGATGGTGGATAGATGAGGGACTTCCTGACGCGCAAGCTCCAAAAATCCCTGCTCCCCTTCCGCTGATCGGTCGAGAAATTCACGTATGGAGCCGAGGTTACAGTGTTCCACTCCACGCTGCAGAAGCCCCTCCGTCTGAGCCACCATCGTCTGGACTAAATTGCGAGAAAAGGTCCCTGTCGCTGGGCCTTGATCGTACAGACCACGGAGGAGGGCCAACAGTTCTTTCGTGCCGATCGCTGTCGGAGCACTGTCGGCAGAGGCTTGGGCGGCCTCGGTGTCAAAGGCGACACCGGTTGCTCGTGTCAACGTTCCATGAATATGCCCCAACTGTTTACAGAGTGCGAGGAAATCATCGGCCGAAATTCGTGCACTCGGCTCCTGAACGGCTTCGATAAAGGGCAGGGCTGAAAAACTTGCTCGCTCAACATCACTCAGATTAATGGTCGCCGCAGACCCACCAAGGTTCGTGATGCCGACCTTGATCGTCTGAGCCAAGGACCGATGGCGCTCCGCAGGGGGCGCCTGTTGAAGTTCGTCGAGAGCGACATGAATCTGCTGAAGCCATTCCTGTGCTTCTTGAACGAACAGTTCAATCAGTTCTTTCTGGAACGCATCTTCGGTTTCAACAGACATCGGCATCGGCCAATCACCAGCAACACAGTCATCTCACGACTCCGACTGGTTACATCAGGACTGTCCTTTCCCATTTCCAAGTTGCGAGGCCAACCCAGCGATTTCGCCTAATTTGCGGGCCATTTCTTCAAATCGCTTTGTTGCATTCTCAGCTGCCTGTTCCGTTTCTACTACCTGTCGAGTCAGCACTCCGTTATGCTCGCGCTCGGCCACCAGAAGTCCTTCCAGTTCTTGCACTTTTGTCGTAGTTTTTTCCGCTTCCTGTAATCGCCCTACTGCTTCGGTGTGTTTGCGCTGTTCAGACGCGAGCTCGGCTTCGAGCATCTTGATTTTTTCCTGGAGCTCAGCTACCTGTTTTTGCTCACTGAGAAGTCGCCCTTCGGCATCCCGAGCCAGTGCCGAGATCTTTTCCGAGTCGGCAAGCTGTTGGACCAGTTGCTCCGCAGCCGCCCGTTCGGCATTGAGCGTAGATTCCAATTCTGCAATGCGTCCGGCAGTCTTTTGCAAGGTTAGAGCGTCTTCCTTGAGAATCCTGACTTGATCCTGTTCTGCCTTGAGCGCAACTTCCAGCTCGGCAATTCGCACGGCCTGCGGTTCAAGCTTCGTGACTTGTGCTTCAAGATCACTGACACGCTGATGCGCTGTGGCCAACTGGGCTTCGCTTTCTTTGGCTCGCAACAGTTGTCCCATTGCTTCGGACAGCTGTTTGGTCAACTCTTCAGATCGGGTTCGTTCTGCCTGAAGCTGGTCTTCAATTTCCTTGAGCTTGCCGGCACCCTGATTCATATTGTCTTGCTGGTGAATCGATATCGTGGGAGATTTTTTAACAGATGCCGGCGTGTGGTCAGATGCGGGCTGAGTGGCTACAGGAGATGCTGGTATCGCTTCTTGTCGTTTTGCCATCAGTTCAAGCACACGGTCTTTCAACGATGTGCCTTGAAACGGCTTCTTCAACACACCATCTGCTCGACAGGATTCGGCCTGCTTGGTCACCTCATCATTGACGATTCCAGAGATCAAGAGTACCGGAGTCGTGGCAAGGGCGGGATTTCCCCGGACAAACGCGCACACCTCGTATCCACTCTTGTCCGGCATAATCACATCGGAGACGACGAGATCCGGTCGCTCCTTTGCCAAGTAGGCCAAGGCTTCCTCGCCGTTTGCTGCAAGCGTGACACCAAGCCCAGCCTCAGTTAACAGTCGTTCGGCGACTTTTCGCACTGCGATGCTGTCATCGGCTATGAGAATCTTCGGCATGCCTGCACCTTTCGTCTTTCTAGGTCTTTAGAAGCATCATTTCATGCACGATCCGAGCTGTGATATGGCGAGAATCGGTATCTCATCGAGTCCGTTGGCATAACTTCCTTCAGCCGGTATATCCTTCCCCCGATAGGCCTGAACGGCGGCAGGTTCTAACGTGTGCAGGACCGGCATCTCCTCATCGATGCACATCACCATATCTCCCAAAGGATGTTTTATCCTGAGACACAGAGGATGGCTTCCCTGCACATGAAGATGCAGCAATAAAGCCAGATCGAATACCGGGAGAACGGTCTGATCCTGCCGAACCACCGATGTGATAAAAGGTGTGCGACTGCCAACTGGAATGGATGGTTTCCATGGTGAAATGCCCGCTACATCCAACGTCTTTACCGCCAACCGCCGACCACCTATTGAAAAGACCACACACTTCCATGGTGAATCCGCTGCTTCTCTCTGCCCCTTTTCTCCCGTCCTCAGCATGTGCGGCCATCGCTCACACCCATCGCCCAAGCATCCACTGATGAACGAGGAGTTTCTCCCTCCTGACCGACCTCAGCCCCCCCATGTATCTCAAGCACCCACGTCGGATTGAGGATCATGGCAATGCTTTTTTCAAAGAGGATCATGCCTCGATACCAATGTCGCTCAACACCGCTGAATTGTGGAGGCAGTGGTAGAATCTGAGACTGTTGAATTTCTAGTATTCCATGGACATCGCTGACTCGAATGCTGCCTCGCAATTCTCGATCTGTAAGTAGCACCACTCGAGTAGCCGGATGTGTTGGAACGTCGGAACTGCCTAATTGCATGACAAGAGAGCCCGTCCTCTCGACGACACCTTGTATTGTTGGATCTTCACTCTTTTCCAATTCTGCGATGGTCGGCACCCCTTCGACGAATTCGGCGTCGAATGCCAAATATCTTCCACTGACCGTGACAATGAGGAACCGCCGTGAAGAGGATGCTGATGGAGCCAATGCGCCCTGTTCCTGGATGCTCATATCAGCGCTCTCATTGCCATTCTCTGCAACAACCCACATTCCGTCAATTAATAGGAATATTTCCGCAAGGTTACCTTCTAGGCACAGTTGTCCGGCGGACCCATCGTTCAACTTCTTGCAGCAACAGGCGTTCTTCGACCGGTTTCGCAATATACGCGTTTGCGCCGATAGAGAGCGCCATCTGTCGGTGCTTGTCCCCAGCACGTGTCGTCATCACCACGATGGGGGTGTGTTTCGTTTCAGGGCGGCTCCTGAGAGCTTGGATAACCTCGAACCCATTCAGCTTCGGCATCTCAAGATCGGTGAGAATCATTCGATAGGCGGACACTGAGGCTTTCCGTAATCCATCTTCCCCATCCACCGCCGTGTCGATCTGATAGCCTGCTGACTCCAACATTTTTCCGACGAACTTCCGAATACTCAACGAATCATCGACGAGCAACAGGCGCACGTCCTGGCGTTCATTCGCCACCATCTCATCAGGCGACAATTCTTCATGCCGAACGGTGGTCTTTGCCAAAACCGTCTGGCCGCCAGAATCCTTAGCTTCTCGTGAGACCAAGCGTGCTGGATCGAGGACTAACAAGACTCGTCCCTCAGGATCGATTGTCGCTCCTCCGAAAAAAGAATGCTCCAGCAGTTTGAGCATCCCCAGCGACTTGATGACGATTTCTTGTCGCCCCAACAGCTCATCGACGGCCAACCCCATCGGGCCCATTGCCGTCCGAACAATCACCACCGGCATCGTCCAATCGACCCTTCCGGCTTCTCTCCGGAGCAAATGGTCCAGCGATTGAACTTCAATGGCTTGTTCAGCGACCTGCAACAACGTACGCCCGTCTTCTGCTCGCATCGCGGCAGCTGTTGGCATCGTCACTTCATGTATATTGAGCAGAGGAATCGCATACCGTTCGGTCCCCGCACGGACCAACAAGGCCGTCGCAATGAGCAACGTGAGTGGAAGATGTAAAGTGAACTTGGTCCCAACTCCAGGCACGGACTCTACCTCGATTTGCCCATTCATCTCCTCGATCACCCGCTTGACCACGTCCAATCCCACACCTCGTCCCGCCTGGTCTCCCACCTTTTCAGCGGTCGAAAACCCAGGTAAGAAAATCAATTGCAGCGCTTCCTCATCCGACATGGTGTGTAGCGTGTCTGGATCGGCCAATCCCATCTTGATGGCTTTTGCTCGTATCTTTGTTATATCCAACCCTGCCCCATCATCTTCAACCTCGATGATGACGGAATTACCACGATGAGCCGCATGCAAGTAGACCGTGCCGACAGCCGGTTTGCCCTTAGCCACTCGATCAACCGCTGGCTCAATTCCGTGATAAACCGAATTGCGAACGAGATGCACCAAGGGGTCCACCAACCGCTCCACTATCCCCGTATCAACCTCTGTCTGCTCACCTGAAGTAACCAGGGAGACTTCTTTGTTCGATGCACGCGCAATTTCCCGAATCGCTCGCCGGAACCTGGTAAACGGAGTACCGATCGGAACCATACGGGCACGTGCAATCTCATCTCTCATTAAGAGGGTCAACTGTTGCAGCTGGCTCATGTCCTCATGCGATCGTCGAATGGACCCATCGAGCTGCGACATCGACTCACTGATGTCGGCCGTGACTTCTCCGATCCGTCGAGCGAGGATGTTAAAGTCATCATACTTATCGAGCTCCAGACTACCGAAATCACCGAATGCCGGAACGGGTTGCCCCGGGGATGATGGCGAACGACTCGGTGCCTCCTGATAGGTAAAGGTGTGTTTATCAGCGAAGGATTGGACGGACTCTACTAAACGGCCCTTAAATGCCAATACCTGCTGCGACAGTTGTTCCAACACCCGCAAGCGTTGCTCTAGTCGCCCGCGCCCGATGACCAACTCTCCGACGAGGTTCATCAGTCGCTCGAGTCGCGCATAACTGACACGGATAACTTCCCGATCTTCTGCCGTCTTGCTATCCTGTGGTTTGTCCTGGCCATGAAGCTCCTCTCGGCGACCTTGCGGTGAGACGCCAGCTTCGGACATCTCGGGTGAGCGTTGTCCCGATGTCGCTTCAATGGGCACACCTTGCTCTAACTGTTTCAACTCTGATCGAGCCGCATCGAATCGTTGCCTCGTACCATCGACCACGCTGAGATCGCGCCGCATCAGCACACGTACGACATCGATTGCACGTAGCATGAGATCCGTATGCCCAGGCAACACGCTGAGGCGACCATCCCGCACCGCACCCATAAAGTCTTCAACATGATGGACAAGATCACCGATTGATCGAAACCCTACTGTGTACGCCGATCCTTTCAAGGTGTGCGCAGTGCGAAAGAGCTGGTTGATCAATTCCTTGTTCTGAGAATCCTTGTCCAACCGCAGGAGGTTCGCCTCCAGTAGCTCAAGATATTCCTGGGCTTCAGGAACGAAGTAGGACAGCACTTCCGGGTCGAGATCAGGGATCAGGTATTCGTCGGATAAGTCCGTGACAGGTATTTCTATACTGACAACGGTCTGACTCTGGAGCGAACTCGAATCAGTCATTGCCGTGCTCGGAGGCACAATGTCCTCTGAAGCAGCCACAGC
The DNA here is from genome assembly GCA_964485915.1 of uncultured Nitrospira sp. Lineage (GTDB taxonomy): Bacteria > Nitrospirota > Nitrospiria > Nitrospirales > Nitrospiraceae > Nitrospira_D. Next base: position 10,910 of record CAZAKX010000024.1, read on the forward strand.
GGCGCTCTCACATGTCTGGATAAGTCGCTGGAGAAGAACTGGCACACCCTGCAGCAGTTGCGGCACATTTGCGTGATCCGGTTGAATAATAAGACGGATCATCTCAACAGCCGCAGCCATCATGGTGAGAAGCGTTGGGCCTAGACGAAGACGTTTTTCCCTGACCGCAATCATGCAGTCTTCCATGGGTCGCGCAATGTCTCCAATGACTTGGAAGCCGACAGTGTAGGCTGAGCCCTTGAGAGTATGCGTGGCACGAAACAGCCGATAGATCGCATCTTCGTCTTCTAAGTTACCGCTAAGGATACGGATCAACTCATCGATGGTGCCGAGATACTCCTCCGCTTCGGGAATGAAGTACGACAGAATTTCTGGATCAAGAGTCGGATTCACATAGTCTGGCGTGGCCAACGACAAGGTCTTCGACGAGTCCTGTAGGCTCTCCAGAGACGCCAAAGACTGCCGGACCAGGCCTTCATCTTCGCTGTCACCCTGGCCAATTAATGTTACAAGAGTTCTCAGATCCTTGACGGCTTCCCTCATGGCCGTCACCACCCTTGGCCAATCGGAAGGGAACGTTTCAATAGCCTGCTCAAGAATCGCTTCAAGCTGTTCAGACACTCGAGATACCCCTTGGTATCCATATAACGCCGCTGCGCCTCGAATACGGTGGGCAATGATGTACTGGTCATGGAGCGCTTGAGGAGCAGGGACCGAGTCACTCTCAGCCTGTAGTGCTTCTGCCAACGTCCTGAGTCCGTCTGAGGCTTCCGAGACGAAGACGCGAACTAAATCAGTCTGATTGGATTCCGATCCCATCGGCTTGCCTTAAGACTGAGAAAGAGGTGTCCTGCAGATCCTGATCAACTAGGCCAACTTGAATTGAGCGACGGACGCCGTCAGACTTTCGGCCAGCTTCACCATGTCCTCTACCGTTGCACGAGCCGAGTCTGTCGCCTTTTGTGTCGCCACGGCACCGCCGGTAAAATCTTTGATTGAGCGGCCCACTTGATCCGTAGATGCAGTCTGGTTGACCGCAGCTGAAGCAATACTTTGAGCAAGCTCCGCAGACCGTTCCGCAATCGTCGAAATCTCCTTAAACACATCACCGGTACGAAGCGCTGAGGCCGATCCCGCTTCCACCGCCTGGGTTTCATGCTCCATTGCGACAACCGCGTGTTGCGTCTCACTCTGAATGACCTTGACCAGATCGGCGATCTCGCGCGTCGCTTGCGTCGAACTCTCTGCCAACTTGCGGACCTGATCAGCGACAACGGCAAATCGTGCGCCGGCTTCGCCTGCACCGGCGGCTTCAATTGCGGCATTCAGCGCGAGAAGATTGGTCTGGTTGGCGATATCACGAATAGTCGAGACGATCTGTGAGATCTCCAACGAGCGGTCCCCAAGTGCTTTGACCTGCTTCGACATCCGCTGAACCGCGGATCGAATGCGCTGCATGTCTTGCACGGTTTCCTGTACTGCGACTCGACCATCTTCCGTCGCTTTCAAGACCAGCCGCGCGGAATCCGATGAGGCTTCTGCAGTTTCAGCGACCTGCCTCATCGAGGCAGCCAGTTGTTCGACCGCACCGAGCGTCCTCATCGACTCATCTGCTTGGTGCTTCGCAGTTCCCGCCATCTGCCCGGCATTCTCTCGCAACGCACCGGCGGAGCGGTTCACGCGTTCTGCTGATTCCCTCACCTGCTTCATCAGTTGGGCGAATCGTTGAATCATGAGGTTGAACCCGTCAGCAAGATTCCCGAACATGTCAGCCGTCACTTCACCACGTTTGGTCAAATCGCCTTTACCGACATCGGACACGAGCACGAGAAATTGAACGAGGCGTTTTTGCATCGTGTCCCGCTCTTCCTCCGTCGACACAAGGCTCGTGATTCTGTCAAGCATGGAGTTGAACGCCTTCGCCATATGACCGACCTCATCGTCGCTCTCCAGCCGAGCGCGAGCTTGAAGATTCCCCGCGGCGGCTTGCTGAGCGACATCGGCCACATGAACGATGTTCCGAGCGATGTTGCGCGCAAGAAAGTACCCGATCGCACCGGCCAGAACCAACGCCAGCACGGCTCCCATGAATACAATATTGGTTCGATACGAGGCTTCGGCCTGCCCACTGTCGTTGAGTTCCTTCGCGACTTCTCGAATCGTTGTCATGAGCTCGCGCACCCGTAATGTTGCGGTCCCATACTTGTTCGCGACCTCGACGGACAACGTGGACTGCCCAAGATCACGCATGCCTTGCTTCTGCTCATCGGTCAGTGAAGAACCAAAACTATCAGCGAACGCCCCGACCGCACCTTCGGCCGCTGTAAAATACTCGCGCAACGCTTGGTGCAGCGCTGCAAGATCCTTACTTTCATTGCGGCCAGTCGACGATTCGTGGAGCTGAGATGACTGAAGCACCTCAAGTGGAGCAAGGGTCTGTCGTTTAAGCTCGGCAAGCGGACCGAGCGCCTCTTCAAAGTCGCTTTTACGAGCTTGCCTCCCCACGTTCAGAAGCGCATTATGATACAGTCCCAAGTTGCTACTACTAATTCCGACGTTCGACAGCGCCAGGGTCGACCCGTTGTAAATCAATTGCAACTCGCCTTTGAGTTTATGAAGCCCCATTAAACCGACCAGACCGACGGAGACCATGATGATGCTCACGGCTGAGAAGCCGAGAATCAATTTGGGCAACGTCTTCAGGTTTTGGAACCACGAATTCGTCGGCTTCGCCGTCGGCTTGCTATGCTTTGGCATAACGTCCTTCCTCCTCAACACGCTCGACCGCATGGAGCCGTCCGGGAATCGTGGCATTCATTTACGGACTCTCCGACATGTTCACATCTGTGGCTGATTCCTCAACGGACGCCAACAGTGAGGGAATCTCCAGCATCCCGCTCACACGATCTTCCACTCTGACCAGTCTTGATAGAAAGGGACGCCCACCGTTTACACTTACCCCGGAGGAGTCCAACATATCTTCAGGATAGATCGCTCGAATCTCAGGAACCTCATCGATCAGCAAACCGATCTGATGAGCTTCGTGCCGTACCACGATGGCATATCGAGGAGTCGTGGATAACGCTGCGCCTAACGACTGCCTCAAATCTGCCAACGGGACGATGGTCCCGCGGAGATTGGCCACGCCTACCAGTGATGCCGGCATTCCAGGCACCGGTGTGACCGACTCAAGTTCAAACACTTCGCGGACTTGACGAAGGTCGATGGCAAATAATTCCCCTCCGATCATAATGAGACACACCCTCAAAACACCCGATGCTTTGATGTGTTCCGTTTCAACATCGGAGGTGAGTTGTGGTAGATCACATGGCAATTCCATCGTTGTTCGGTCCATGCGCCATCAAATACTCAGCCAAGTGCACGTTTCACAGCTTGCAGCAATTCTTCAGATTTGAACGGCTTGACGACATGCCCGTTCGCCCCCTGCTGTTGCCCCCAAAACTTGTCGCTCTCCTGGCCTTTCGATGTGCAGAGGACGATGGGAATGCGATTGAAACGGACGTCGTTCTTCAAATCTCGGCAAGCTTGAAACCCGTTTCGACCAGGCATCACGACATCCATGACGATCAGATCAGGCTGTTCCGCCACAATCTTCTCTTCGAGTTTGTCCGTGCTTGAGAAGGTCACGACCGCATGGTGGGCCGCCTTCAAGTATGACTCAATGAGTTGAAGCTCAGCCTGTGAATCATCGACCACTACAATCTTACTCATGAGACCCTTCTCCTCTCTCGACGGATTGCAGACGCACCTAGCGCAACGGCAAGATCACACTGATCGCGCCAGCGAGCTCTCCTTCTTTCCATCCTTCTTTTTTCATTCCGCTCATGTCCCGTTCGCCTTTCGGACCGCCATGGCATGTGAGACAGGTGGCGCCGGCATATTCGGGATCCATGACGCGCAGCACCGGTTTTCCGTTCAACATCGTCACCTTCGCATATCGCTGTCCCTTTGGATGGCGCGGATCGGCAAACATACGAAGAACTTCCGCCTCGAAGTCATCCGGCTTATTCTCCGAGAAGCGCCTGTTTTTCTGGCAAACACCGACGGAACGAACCCCTTAAAGGCGATTCCTTGCT
>CAZAKX010000024.1:15106-28701 GCA_964485915.1 uncultured Nitrospira sp.
CCTGTTTTTCTGGCAAACACCGACGGAACGAACCCCTTAAAGGCGATTCCTTGCTTGTTGATGATCGGTTGTGCCTCACGCACAGCTTCATGCTGCGACTCCAACATGGCCAAGAGAATCTCGGCATGCGGAATCCCCTGTGGACGGGAGAGGTCCATCCGCATCTTTGCCTTAAATTTATCGAGAACTTGGCTTACTAGGAACTTATCGGTGAAACCTTTCTCACCTTTAGATGCATCGTTGATGAGCGACTGATGCTCCGACACAACCGCCCGCCCTGCTCTCAGCAATTCAATGAGTAATTGCGCAAGCTCCGTATCATCTGCTCCTTTACCATGGACCAAACTGTTGCCTATCCCGACACAACACACAGCTCCGACCATGACTGACACCAGCCACACCCGTATCCTGTGACCTCCTGGCACAACCGACTCGGGCTGTTCACACGCAGTGTATCGACTTGTACACAGTTGGCAAGAAATCGGTGATTATTGGCAGTTTGTTTTCAGAACCTTGAGCTTGAGACTTCATCCAAAAACGGAGAGACGAGTGGTCGGAACGTTGCGATGAAATCCCGTCACTTCCCTGAGGCATGCAGCGAGCGGAAATTCTTGAGAAGACGAGAGATGTCTAAATGGTGAGCCACATGATCAGCCCATCGGTCAAGTTCGTTCTGTAATCGTGCACTGGTCAGCCCGGATACGTATCCCGGAAGTGGCGGAAGTCCTTTCCTCCGGCGAACGCGATTCAACCAGCTACGACGAAACTCGGGCTCATCGAAGACACCGTGTATGTACGTTCCCCACACGAGACCATCATTTCGAGCAGCTCCGTCGTACGCTTCCTCACTCATAGTCATTCGAGATGGAACCTTCTGACCTTGTGCCGTTCGACTGTAAACGGTGAAACATGGCAGTTCATTCATTCGTAGTGTGACGCCCATATGAACTTCATACCCACGAATCGGAGTACTCTCACACATAAACTCACCGGTCGGACGAGCTTCTACCTGCCTGGTGTATTTGGTACCCAGAAGGGTCGTCTCGATATTCAAATAACCCAATCCTGACATTGTCCCACCCTGTTCAACATGGTCGGGGTCCGCAATCGTCCGTCCGAGCATTTGATAGCCACCGCAGATACCGACCATTTCTCGTTCATTCTGGAGATGTTGCTCCAGTAGCGGCACAAACCCCTTTTCTCTCAAGTACGATAGGTCGGCCACGGTGCTCTTGCTTCCTGGAATGATGACGATGTCGGCATCGGAGAGCATGGCCGGAGTACTTGCGTACCCCAGCGCCACATCTTCTTCCGCCGAGAGGATGTTGAAATCAGTGAAGTTACTCATATGCGGCAGTAAGACCACGGCAATATTCACTCGGTCCGAGGCAAAGCGTGCTCCCTGGCTAGTGACGTGGCCAAGGCTGTCTTCTTGATCGAGCATGAGATCATGAAGATACGGAATCACGCCCAATACGGGAACTCCGCTTCGAGATTCGAGGAATCGCACCCCATCACTAAAGAGCTTGGCATCACCACGAAACTTATTGACCACAACTCCACAGACCCGGTCCCGCTCGTCGGGTGCAAGCAAATCCAACGTTCCAAGGATCTGGGCAAAAACCCCGCCTCGGTCGATATCCGCCACCAACAAGACGTGCGCATCGGCCATCTTCACGACAGGCCAGTTGACCAGATCCTGCTCCCTGAGATTCACCTCCGCCGCGCTGCCCGCTCCTTCAATCACCATCATCTCGTACCGACTCGCCAAGCGAGCGTAACTGTCTTCCACGACAGACCAGAGTGTTCGTCGACCATCGAAATACGCTGATGCTGCTTGCTTCGCGAACGCCCTTCCAAGAACGACGACTTGGGAACAGCTATCGGATTCCGGTTTGAGCAGGATCGGATTCATATCGACATGGGGTGGGATCCTACATGCGGTCGCTTGTAACGCTTGAGCTCGCCCGATTTCTCCCCCTTCGGGAGTCACGAACGAATTGAGGGACATATTCTGCGCCTTGAAGGGAGCCACATGAAGACCGGTCCGCGACAGCAACCGACAGATGCCGGCTGTCAGCACACTCTTCCCTACATCAGAGCCTGTGCCCAGAATGGCAAGGGATTCGGCCTTCATCGGGAGGCCTTCTGCCATTGCTCAGCTTTAACTAAGCCTCGAGAAACACATCTGGCGACCGCTTTTCCGATGAGTGCACCGATGATTGTGTGAGTCCCACTGTATTGGCGAAACGGTCCTTGTCCGCGCAACGCACAAGCAATGACGACTGCATCGGTCCCGGTCCCGGTTGCCAAAGACTGGTCTTCTTTACTCCTCACCGCGTGATCCCTCAACACACCCGTCTTGGCTTCTGTCACGACCTGCACCGCACCGACCATCGCGGCGCTCGAAAGACTCGCATTGGTGATCACGATGAGATTGATCGTACCCGGCTTGTTGAATTTCTTAGAATGCGCCCATCGCAGCGGCCACTCTCCTGCTCGGACCGCATTGGTCACGCCGACGGTCCCAAAACATTCCACCCAGAGTTCCTCCGCAGCAACTCGTGTCGTGACCAGCTGTGTCATCGACACTGCGGTCATGAATCCGATGGTTTTCCCACCGAGTCGGAGTTGGGAAGCAAGTTTCCGTAAGGAACGCACTGGCGTGGGATAGTGTGCCTTAATGGAACCATTCGCGTCGACCTGATGATTCAGAATATTGGACGCGAGACCAACCCCTCCACCTAGTGGTGCTGATGAAAGCACTCGCTTTCGACCACCGAGCCGAATCACAAGCGTGGGCCCAATCACCTCATAGGAGGTACAGATATCCCGACGAGTTCTGGTATTCACGGCCTGTGTTGCAAGAGCGTTTTTGACAAGGCTTGGAGAAGAAAATCATTCTCTTGTTGAGAGCGCACTGCAAGTCGAATCGAACGAGCATTCGCACCGGGAACGGTTGAACAGTCACGGATCAGCAATCCATCACCCCGCAACGTGGCGCTGACTTCACGCGCGGACCCTCCACGAGGGAGTTCGAGGAAGAAGTAGTTGGCATAGGTGGGCGTGACCACACAAGAGGGTAGAGCCGCCAGCATGGTTCCGAGCCGTTCTCGTTCACGGTCCATAAACCGCACACTTTTTCGAGCGTAACTCACATCGTTTACTGCGGCTAGCGCCGCCGCTTGCCCCATCACATTGACGGACCACGGCGGCATCTGCCGGCGAAGCGCTTCGATCACGGTGGGTTGAGCGACTGCGTACCCAACTCGAAGACCGGGTAGTGCATAGAACTTCGTTATACTGCGCAAAATTACCACACGTGGCCAAGCAACAGCGATCGGAAGGAACGATCGTTCAGCGCAGTAATCGGCAAATGCTTCATCAATGATCAACCATATGCCTCGTCGCTGAACGAGGTCCGCCAATCGCCGGACCTCATCGACCGTGCAGGCTTGCCCAGTTGGGCTATTGGGATTGCACAGCATGACTCCATCGATAGCACTGGACTTGGGTCGTCGTGTATCCAGCACATGACAGAGGTCGCTGATCGGTTGCATATACTGTTCTGTGCGCTTTGCGTAGACGGCACTGACACGGCCTCCGGCACGCTCCATCGTTGCCACGTATTCCGAAAAGGTAGGGTGTATGACGAGCAGATGCCGAATTTTGAGCGCACGAGGGAGTACATCGATCAATTCCGTTGAGCCGTTTCCAACCGCAATCTCTTCCGGCTGTCTGTCCAAGCATTTGGCGAGCGTTTGACGGAGCTCCCAACAATCCGGGTCTGGATAATGCGCCAGCAGATGACGGCAATCGGCAATCGCCTGCCAGACCCGGGGAGATGGACCCAGCGGGTTAATACTGGCGCTGAAGTCGATCAGATTAGGAACACTTCGACCAAGCTCCCGTGAGGCCGCATAGACGTTCCCACCATGGGATGAACTTCTTAGACGAGCCACATGACTCCGATGGTCAACCACAGGCCCAGGAGAGAGACACCCATGATGATCCGAGATGCGATCTCAATGTCCTCGAAAACCGGTTGACGCCCGCCCAGCCCGATCAGGGGTCGGTCGTTTCGTATTCCATGATAGGAGTTACGTCCTCCCAAGCAGACCCCCAAGGAACCGGCCATCGCAGCCTCCGGCCGTCCACTGTTGGGACTGGGGTGCCGGTTGCCGTCACGCCGCAGCACATCCCACCCGGTTCTGATCCGAGCACTTTCACCCATGATCAACGCGCCGGCAATAATAATAAGGACGGCGGACAGACGAGCCGGAACCCAGTTCGCGAGGTCATCCAGTCGAGCAGATGCCCACCCAAAATCGATATGGCGCTCATCCTTATGACCAATCATCGAGTCCAACGTGTTCACCGCCTTGTAGGCAAGAGCCAGAGGAGCACCACCAAGAGCAAGATAGAACAAGGGGGCTATGATTCCGTCACTGATACTTTCAGCAACTGTCTCGATCGTGGCACGGACGACATCCTCCTGTGACAACTGATCGGTGTCCCGGCCAACAATCATCCCAACTGCCCGTCGAGCCTCAGGAAGATTCCCTCGACCTAGCGGCTCACTCACCGCCTGAACATGATTCCACAGGTCACGCGCAGCAAGAGTCGTCCAGGCAAATCCGATCGAGACGAGGCTCCCGAGCCACCAGACTATCCCCTCAGCCATGACAATCACTTCACGGCTGAGAACAAACACAAGCAAAGGCAAACCCAGCGCCAGGACAATCCCCGCTGCCCGAAGGACAGAGGGATGACGGGAAACCTTTCTGATATTGTTGTCGCACCATCGAATGACGATGCCGATCCCGCGAACTGGATGAGGAAACCAGCGTGGGTCGCCTGCAACGGCATCGAGACCTGCTGCGGCTAAAAGTTCCCCTCCCATCATGACAGAACAAGTACGAGAGGAATGAGGAGAAGGAATGCGATTTCCACAATCTCGTTTGTGGCACCTAACGTATCCCCTGTAATCCCGCCGAACAATGCACGACACGCGGCCTGAATCGCGATGAGGACCAGACAGGTGCCAATCACCGTCAGGATTGTTGCCGTCACACCGAGTCCGATCACAAGCGCCACAGCCAGCACCAACGTCGATCCCATCACATGGAAGACTGACAAATGAGCAAGGAACGGGGATGCCAACCCACCTCCTGTTCTTGCATAGGGAACCAGCCAAGCCAAGACCACCATGGCGCACCGCCCTAGTGCCGGCATACAGACCAACGCTGGAAGCCGGAGCGATTGGGGAAGCGCCATTAGGCCCGCATAACGAAGAATCAACGACAGGAACAGACCGGTGGCTCCCATCGCACCGATCCTTGGATCGCGCATGATCGACAGGCGATCGGCCGGCGTCCGGCCACCTGCGAGCCCATCAAGTGTGTCGGCCAAGCCATCCTGATGCAGTCCGCGAGTGAGCGACACCAGCAGCACGATCAGCAGAATGTTCACGACCTCCTGTGCAAAGATACGGCTCAACAGCATATCCGATAACGCTAATATCCCGCCGAGCATAAGGCCGACCGTGGAATACCACGCCATCGACGCAGCCAATTCCGGCGCAGTGGGCTCATGATGAGTCCGACTCAGGGGAATGGTCGTCAGAAAATGCCACGCAAAGATGAATGGACGGGCAACAGTTCCCATATAACCTATGCCTTGTCAGACACTCCGGCTTCTTCGAACGTTGCCATCTCGGTATAGATCTTGATCGCGGCGAAAACCAGATCCATACCTAAGCAGGCTCCTGTGCCTTCGCCAAGTCTTAACTCCAAATCCAACAGGGCTTTGAGTCCAAGATGATCCAAGATCGCGAGATGCCCCGGCTCGACTGATCGGTGGGAGGCAATGAGGTAGTCGCGGCATAACGGTTGAATTCCCACCGCAATCAGCGCCGCCGCACCGGCGATGAAGCCATCCAATACCACCGGTACCCGAGCAGCCGCCGCGCCGAGGATGACACCAGCTAACCCACCGATTTCCAGACCCCCAACCTTTGCCAGTACATCCAACGGATCAGCCCGATTGGGACAATGAAGGTCCAAGGCTTGTTGAATCACCGCCACTTTATGCGCTCGTCCAGATTCGTCGATACCGGTTCCACGCCCTGTCACTTCTTCCACCGACCGACCGGTCATCACAGCAGTGATGGCAGCGCTCGGTGTTGTATTGCCGATACCCATCTCGCCGGTACCGATCAAACCGATCCCCTCGCGTACGGCTTCTGTAGCTAATTCAACTCCGATTATCACAGCCTGCTCTGCTTGGTTGCGCGTCATCGCCGGTTCGGCCGCTAGATTCCGCGTACCCCGCATGACTTTTCGATCAAGCAGACCGGGCACGATACCAAAGTCATAATCGACGCCGATATCGACTACGCGGACTTCCACACCCGCATGCCGTGCCAGCACATTCACACCGGCACCACCTCTTAGAAAGTTGAACACCATTTGAGGGGTGACTTCACGCGGATAGGCACTGACTCCCTCAGTCGCCACACCATGGTCTGCCGCGAAGGTGAAGACCACTCCGCGCGGGATATTCGGCTTCAACTCACCGGTGATCGCAACGTAAGACGCCGCCAGTTCCTCCAGCCGCCCAAGGCTGCCGAGCGGTTTCGTCAGCCGATCCAATCGCCCTTGTGCCTTTACACGCAGCGTGGCATCGAGCGGTTGAATCTTCCCAGAAGCGTCTTCGATCTTCACGTTCTCCCCTCCATTCATTTCAAGCGAAGCGGTATCCCACTGACAACGAACAGGACCTCATCCGCTTCGGCAGCAATGTACTGATTCACCCTCCCGGCAAGGTCTCGAAAGGCTCGTGTTGTGGGTTCCGTGGGAACCAGTCCCAGTCCCAATTCATTGCTGACGATCACGACTCTTGCCGCAGTCGTCCGCATAGCCTGTATGAGTGACGCAACGCGCGTAAGAACCGTTGCTTCAGACAACCCAATTCCAGTGAGATTGCTCAGCCAGAGCGTGACACAATCCAGGAGAATCGTCCGGTACCGCGATCCATGTTTGGCAATCCAGGCCTCCACCTCCATCGGCTCTTCAACTGTCTCCCAATCCACCGAACGTGTAGCCTGGTGTCGAGCGATTCGTGCCGCCATTTCATCATCCAATCCCTGCCCTGTGGCGACGAATGCGCGCGGCCCTCGTGAGCCGGCTAACTTGAGCGCAGCTTCACTTTTCCCAGAAGACGCCCCGCCCAGCACAAGAATGATGCGGTCTTTTGCTCCTCGCGTCGGTCGGCCTTTACTCGGCTTTCTTGGCGACATCGCGCTCCCATAAGAATTCCGGTTCGCCCTGCGTTTTGGCGACCCAACGGGCCAAGACAAACAGCGCATCGCTCAGCCGATTGACGAACTTGATGATCGTCGGGTCGACCGGTTCCGTTTTTGAGAGAGCCACACACAACCGCTCGGCGCGGCGGCAGACCGTCCTGGCCTGGTGCAGAAATCCTGAGACTTTTCCGCCTCCCGGCAGGATGAATTCTTTCAGTGGCTCCAAATCCTTTTGACACCGGTCAATCAGCTTTTCCAAACGTGTGACGTCCGTCGCGGAGACCTGCGGCATATTCTTGAATGTCTGCCCCGGTGCCGTCGCCAGAATGCTCCCCACATCGAACAACTTGTTCTGCACCCACCGCAACTCGGCTTCGAGTTGCGCTGCCGCTTTATACTCGTCTACAACGTCGGCGTTCATCACCCGTACGACACCAACCGAGGCGTTGAGCTCATCAATCGTGCCGTAGGCGTCGACCCGCAGACTGTCTTTCCACACCTGTTGTCCGCCGGCCAGTCTGGTTTTTCCCGCGTCCCCTGTTCGTGTATAGACCTTGGTGATGCGCATCCTCATCCCCTCTCTTGTCATGAATCCGATTGCCCCATGACTCATCGTGAATCAACTGGTCGACTGGAATCCGGCTTCTCCATCCGGCTGTTTGCAAATCAGGCTGCTCTTCAAACTTGGACACATAGCCGAGGCAGAGATAGGCGAGGACCGTCACCGATTGAGGCACGCCGATCACCCGTTTCAGCTTCTCGTGATCCAAAATACTGACCCAACCGACGCCGATGCCTTCAGCTCTGGCGGCCAACCAGAGGTTCTGAACGGCGCAACAGGTGCTGTACAAGTCCGTTGCACGCACCGTCGAACGACCGAGTACCAATGGTCCGCCGCGCCGCCGACTACACGTGATGCACAGGTTGATCGGCGCTTCTTCAATCCCTTCCAGTTTCAATCCCCGATACAGTGCTCCCTTGGCCCCTGCATACCGAGCGGACGCTTTGGTGTTCGCATCGACGAAGAGGTCCTTCACCACACGCTTCGTCGCACGATTGCGGATGACCACAAAATCCCATGGCTGCATGAATCCTACCGATCCCGCATGATGCGCCGCCGTCAGCAACCTCATCATCACGGCATCCGGAATCGGCGTCGGCACAAAATTCCGACGCACATCTCGCCGCTCAAATATCGCGCGATAGACAGCTTCCCGCTCAGCGTCTGAAAATCGGCCGTTGGTCTGTATCATCGCTGCACTTACTCTTTCCGCCTGCTGTCTATTGGAACAGGCTGAGGCCCACACTCACCAGTTACGATTTTCCCCAAACAGTTGGAACAGAGGCAATCCTGATATCGCGCCGCAATCCAATCCATCTGTGGCTCGGTAATGCCGAGCTTGCCACACCAGCACTGGTATCCGCCACACTCGAAACCGTGCCCGCAACTTTCACAGGTTTTCTGAACCGGCCCCTTCATCGATCTGCTCCCAGCTCACTCTTAGCCGGTTCAGATATCCGACTAGTTGCACGACGTGCCGACTCAACCAGCGACGCTGCAATTTCCGGCTGGCCGGCAAAGTGCAGATGGGTATAGAGCGCCAGCACGTTGTCCCTCATGAGTCCATCCTGTCCCTTCAGGAGTCCTCCGGCATCACGCAGGACGCAGGCATACTGCAACGGTCCCCTTGCAACCAGCGTGGAATAATGGAACTCATGGCCTCGTGCCGTGACACCAACATCACCCAGGATGCTGCGGTGTGAACATTCCACTGTTCGATATCCCAACGTGAGACCTGATTTCTGCATGACTGTTTCTGCTGGAAAGATTCCGACCATGGCATGCGAGCACCCGCCGAAATCGCGGACAGACTCCGTGAGATACATGAGTCCGCCGCACTCGGCATAAATCGCGCCGCCTCGATCAGCAAACTGCTTGATGGCCGCTCTCATGGTGGTGTTCCTAGCCAACATTTCACCGTGCAATTCTGGATACCCGCCACCAAGATACAACATCTCGACGTTCGGCAAGAGCTGGTCGTTCAACGGAGAAAACGTCACGATTTCCGCGCCAGCCGCCTCCAACAACTCAAGATTGTCCTGATAGTAAAAACAAAACGCCTGATCCTGCGCCACACCGATTCGAATCGTACGACCTGAACTCTTGCTCACCGGTGGAGACACGACTTCCGGCAACATGCCGGATAAATGGGCAAGGGCTTCAATACCATCTAGATCGACCGTATCTAGGGCCGCCTTGGCCAACCGATGATAGAGTTGACCATCGCCTTGTTCTGTGGCCATTGCCAACCCGAGATGTCGGTCTGGAATGGTCAGAGCAGCATCCGGACGCAAGTATCCCAGGACGGCCACATCTGTCTTTTGTTCCACCGCCGCCTTCAGCAGTCGATAATGGCCGTCGCTCCCAACCCGATTGAACAAGACCCCTACGACACGTACCGCAGGATCGAAGCGTGCATACCCCGCCACCATGGCTGCGGCAGAACGGGCCATGGCGCTTCCATCGATGACCAGAATAACAGGCGCCTCCAGCTGCTTGGCCAATTCGGCCGTGCTGCCGATGTCGTTTACAGGCGAACTGCCATCGAACAGCCCCATCATGCCCTCGATAATGGAGATATCCGCACGAGCTGCAGCGCGGGCAAAAGTCTCGCGATTACGGTCTGCCCCGAGCAGCCATCCATCAAGATTGCGAGATGGGCGGCCAGCAGCTTCCTGATGATGACCGGGATCGATAAAGTCCGGCCCGGCCTTAAACGGCTGGACTTGACGACCCCGTTCCCGCAGGGCTGCCAGAATCGCCAACGTCGCGGTCGTTTTCCCGACACTGCTCGCAGTTCCGGCAATCACTAATCGTGGATACTGTTTCATGCAATCCTAGAGAGGCAGATCATAACTGATCCTCACGCCTCCGAAAATCGAGCGGATGGGTGTACCAAAGAACAGAATTTCTTCATACTCTTCGTTAAACAGATTGTCCACACGGATATATGCTTGCCAATTCTTTGTCACATCGTATGACGCTGAAAGATTGACAATGTTGAACACTCCAAGCTTTTCGCTTGCCACGTTGGAGACGTTGTTGTTTCTTGATCCCACAAATCGATAGTCGATGTTCAGCCGCAATGACTCAATCGGTTGATAGGTCAGACCAATTGTAGCCTGGTCCACCGGCCAACGAGGAAGTCGTTTATCGCCTCCCAATGGAAAGGGTAACGCAGCCGTATCAAACGCTCGCGTTAATGTGTACGTGTACTGTCCACGCACTTCCAACCCTTTGAGAATCTCCGCTTTAAATCCAAACTCCCATCCCTGTGTTTTGGCATCCGCAACATTGATTGGACAGAGACCCAAAAACGCCGATGAGGGGCACGGAGGAATCCCAAAAGCAAATTGAATGAGGTTTTGGAATCGATTCCAGAAATAACCGGCGCTGAGTTGAAGGCGTCCGTTGAACAGACTCTGTTCAACTCCAAGATCCATACTGAGACTTTTCTCCGGCTTGAGATTGGGATTGCCGAACCCTTGAAAGTACAGATCATTGAGGGTCGGGGCTTTGAAGCCGGTAGCATAGCTGCCACGAAACCTCGTACCAGTCTCTTTGAGATGGTACCCGCCTGTCACCCGATAGGTCGTCGCATCTTCGAAGGTATTGTAACTATCATGTCGTCCCCCCGCGGTCAGAAATACACGATCCCAGAGATTGATCTGAGCCTGAGCAAAACCTGCATTAGACGAAATAGTACGAGTCGGCTGCGCTGCCCCGTAAAATCCTGGTGAATCGGCTTCCTCCCTCCTCAGTTGATAGCCAGCCGTTAAAAGTAGGACCTTCCCTACCTGAAAGTCGTTCTGCCATTCCAAGCGCCGATTCAGAACCTCCAGATCACTGGAAAATGGGCTGAAACATGCTCCCGGGTCGGGAAGAAGAAAGCAGTTTGGAGTAGCAGTAATGAACTGTCTGGTGTTCAGATTGAATCCACTATTTCCACTCTGGCTTAGGAGTCGCTCATTTGCCTGCGATAACGTCAGCTTGGTCGTCCACCATGACGTCAGAGGCTGGGACCACGTTCCATTCAGAACAAGATTCCTGTTTGTTGACCGAGCACCAAACACATCTGCCGGTGCATTGCTCCCTGTAAACCCATCGAAGCTGGTCCGTGCGTCATACCAACGGAGGTTGAATTCCACTCGTCCGTCTTTGGGGAGCTCTGCACCCAGTTTGGCTGAAACCTGCCAATTGTGGAACCCATCTCGTTCAAAAGCTCCCCGCTGGTAATTGATGGTTGAAAAACTGCTTGTATCCAACCGCGACACCGACGCGGAAAAATCAAAGGGACCTTTCGAACCGGAGATCTGTCCCCCCTCACGGAACGTGGCAAACGACCCATATTCCATGAACGCACCAACCTTGGGCGTACCAGTTCCTTTTTTTGTGTAAATGCTGATGACTCCACCAATGGCATCAGACCCATAGAGCATACTCTGTGCTCCACGGAGAACTTCGATGCGATCAATGTTCTCCGTTGTCAAGTTTGCAAAATTGTACAAACCATCGCTGGGGCTATTAACGATGACACCATCAATCATCACTAAGGTGTGCCTCGCAAATGCCCCGCGCATCTTTACCTCTGCCAAAGTTCCAGGTCCACCACTTGACGTGGCAAATACACCTTGGGCAAGACGCAAGGCATCAATCACCGTCCTGATCTTTTTTTGCTCTAACTCCTCGCCCGTGATCACTTCCACCGCACTGGTGATTTGCTTGGCTGATATCGGGGTTTTGGTTGCGCTGACGACGACATCCGGAACCTCGATAACCTCGGGGTCCTTGGCCATTGCGAGTTCTTGAGCCGAGGCGGGATTGGGAAGAACGGCAAGCGAGAGAATGATAAGACACGCACACAGAACACAACGAACTGAGAACCGCAGCATGAAAACCTCCCTTTGACTCGAAGGGTGTCGATACTCCCGGCAGTTGGGTCTCCTGACTCGCGGATCACAGCTTCTCTGCGCCTTCCCATGCGCCTAGGCACACAGTGGCATACTGCAGAGTCACTCCCCGCTTACAGTGGCGGCACCGTGATGGATTTGCACCATCTTCCCCGTCGCTGACGGTATGACCAAAAAAATCCCTCCAGAATGATTGTTCTGCACCTGACTTCTTCTGCAGGAGAGCGGTGCAAACTCTTCCTGCTTACATCAGATGATCTTGGCTACTCCACATCGTTGGCCAGCCACATTCATCAACCCTCTCAGCATCACTATAATCAAACAGCGTATTGATTCCGGATGTAATCGATTGTATATCGTGAAGAGCGCGGTGCCATATCTTCGAAATCCCAAATAAATGTCAGTACGGCGGATTTCTTGGACGTATGCGCGAGCAGGCGCGTACCGTCCTTCACGACAAGACTCGGCGCCTTCCAAAAGTCCAACGTCTTTTCCGCGCCGGTCCGATTACAGATAATCAACGGCAACCCTGTCTCATGAGTCCGTTGTTCCCACTCCCCATTTGGACCGTGAATGCCGGGACCCCACGACGCCGGTGACACCAACATCTGAGCCCCTTCAAACTTCATGGCCCGAGTAATGTTCGACGTATAGACATCAGCGCACACAAGCACACCCACCTTGATGCCGTTGCACTCGATCGGAGCGACACTGTCACCGGGGCTCGACCATGATAGCGAATCACTTGCTACATTGATCTTGCGATGTTTGCCGATTACCTCGCCGGTTGGGCCGATGACAAACACCGAATTGTAGAACCGAGGGCCGTCTCGTTCCGGACAGGCGAGAAATATGGTTTGTTTCAGGGTCTTATTCAGCTTGCAGACCTGCTGCATCCAAATATCTGGTTGTGGCTGTATCCACTCCGTACCGACAATGTGGGCGAACTGAAGCCCGCAGACCGCCAACTCAGGCGTCACGATCCACTGCGTCCCTGTTGTAGCGGCATGCTTGATAGCCTCGACAATCAAATACCGGTTCTGTTCGATTGCCCCGGGAACCGTCTTGAGATGAAGCAGTGCGACTTTGCCCGTTCTCATACTAGGTCCCACCCGACAGACAGCGCCCAGGGAGCGTCACTCTCGGCAATCCAGACACCGGATGCCGATCCACCAGGACTCGACATCGATACACTGCTTCCAACACGTCAGGCTCGATCACTTCTTTCGGGTACCCATGCCGCACCACCTGTCCGTTGTCTAACAGCAGGATTCGGTCGCAGTACTGCCCGACGAGATTCAAATCATGGGAGACCAGG
>CAZAKX010000025.1:0-28196 GCA_964485915.1 uncultured Nitrospira sp.
CCCAGGACGCGAAGCGCGGGAAAATTTTTACGCGAATCATTCGAGAGCTCACCATCGCGGCTCGCTCTGGTGGTGATCCCGATGGGAATCCCCGATTGCGTCTGGCAATCGCCAAGGCCAAGGAAGCCAACATGCCGGGCGATACGATGAAGAAAGCTGTCCAGCGTGGGACGGGCGAGCTTCCTGGCGTGAACTATGAGGAGTTTTCTTTAGAAGGCTATGGTCCTGGAGGGACGGCAGTACTTCTTGAGATTACGAGTGACAACCGGAACCGGACCGTCGCGGAGATTCGCAGTCTCCTTACGAAAAATCACGGCAATATGTCTGAAGCGGGCGCCGTCGCCTGGCAGTTTCACAAGAAGGGACTTGTTGCGATTGAAAAGGGGAAGGTCGATGAAGATGCCCTTCTCTCGTTGGCCCTCGATGCCGGGGCGGAGGACGTGAAGGTTGGTGAGAAGAGTTATGAGGTCCTCACCACTCCTCAAGATTTTGAGGCGGTCAAGAAGGCGTTGGTGGATGCCAACATCGACACAACTCTGGCCGAGATCACCTTCATTCCGCAGAACACGATCCGCCTGGACGAAAAGTCCGCTGAACAAATGCTCAAGCTGATGGAAATCTTGGATGAGCATGACGATGTGCAGAAGGTTCATGCGAATTTCGACATCCCGGATGAAGTCATGGAGAAAGTGGCCGCGGCGGCAGCAGGATAGCGAGGTCGGCCAACCAACATCGTCATGTCACTCGGATAACCAGACGAGATGATCGCCTTTCTCACGGGGCGGTTGGCATTCAAAGCACCCACCCACTTGACGCTTGATGTGCAGGGGGTCGGGTACGAAGTTCATATTCCTCTCAGCACCTATTACGCCCTACCCAATGTAGACGAAGTCACCGCGCTGAATATTCATACGCATCTCCGGGAAGATGCGATCCAGCTGTTCGGTTTTCTCTCGCAAAGTGAAAAGGAGTCGTTCTTGCTGCTGACCAGCGTATCGGGCATCGGCCCGAAGCTCGCGCTGAGTGTGCTCTCCAGCTTGTCGATTGCAGACCTGGTTCGTGCCATCCAGACGGAAGACGTCGAGAAGCTTGCCACGGTTCCTGGTATCGGGAAGAAATCGGCTGGACGCATGACTCTTGAACTGAAAGACAAGGTCCATAAAATTCACGGTACGTACCCCCGGTCCTCCGCTGCGGAAGAGTCCGACGCGGAAGGGCCTTATGAGGACGCCCTTTCCGCTCTGATAAACTTAGGCTATCGTGCTCAGGACGCCAAGGATGCCTTGAAGCGTGTGATGAAGGACACGACAGGCTCCCTGGCGTTGAAAGAGCTCATTCGGGAAGGTCTCAAGGAACTTGCAAGGGGGTAAGCATGATGCCATTTGATATCAGGAATGCGGTAAAACTCTTGATGTGCGTTGTGGCCATCGGAGCGACGATCGTTGTCACGTCCCCACAAGTCAGCATCGCGGAGGAGACTCCGCAGCCCAAGAGCATCAGGATGACCTGCGGGAAGTGCCCGGATGGGTATGCGACAACCGGTGTGACGCAGTCTCCTGAGATCTGCAAAGACGAGGATCCAACGCTCGTACAATGCGTACCGCTAGGGGCAAACATGCTGGGGGTCTGTGGGGCGTGTCCCGACGGCTATTCAGAAATCGGTAGTTCCTCGGTTCCGGCGCGCTGTGGAAGCAGCGACGGTGGCCGGATGAGTCAGTGCCAGTTGCGTAAGATGGAAACTAACTTGCCGGATCCGACCCAAGGGTACAAAACCTGTCCTCCGGACTGCGGGAGTGCGGCTAAGCCGGGCCAGGGGGCTCTGCCACCTCCCCCCAAATATCAACAGGCGCCGGAGAACAAGTGAGCATGGGAAGAGCATCATGACCGACCGTTTGGTGACCAGCCGTGCCACAGACGAAGAGCGAGGTCTGGAGAATGTGCTCAGGCCTCAGACGCTCGACGACTATGTCGGACAAGAGAAGATGAAAGAGTCGCTTCGGATTTGTATCGAAGCGGCCCAACAACGGCGCGAAGCACTCGATCACGCTATTTTTTACGGTCCCCCCGGGCTTGGGAAGACGACCATCGCCCACATCATTGCCAAAGAGATGGGAGCGGCGCTGCGGTCGACCTCGGGGTTGGTCCTCGCTCATGCAGGCGACGTCGCGGCGATTCTGACCAACCTTCAAGCGCATGATGTGCTCTTTATCGATGAGATTCACCGTTTGCCCGCGTCCGTGGAAGAAGCGCTGTATCCCGCGATGGAGGACTTTCAGCTGGATCTGGTCATTGGGCAAGGTCCTGCCGCGAGGACGGTGAAGCTCGATCTTCCGCCATTTACGCTGGTGGGAGCGACGACGCGGGCTGGGTCGCTCACCTCACCTCTCCGAGATAGATTCGGGTTGGTGTATCGGCTGGAATTCTATGGACCGTCCGAGCTGGAAGCGATCGTGACCAGATCTGCCGGGGTTCTCGGCATCGGAATCGACCGGGACGGGGCAGCGGAAATTGCGCACCGCGCCCGGGGCACACCACGGATTGTCAATCGGCTTATCAAGCGCATCAGGGACTATGCTCAGATCAAGGCGGATGGGCATATCACTAAACCGGTCGCGCAAGAAGGGTTAGCCTGGTTAGGAATCGATGAAGCCGGGTTTGACGACATGGATCGCAAGATTCTTCTGACTATCATCGAGAAATTCAGCGGGGGACCGGTCGGTGTTGAATCCCTGGCAGCAGCGGTTCAGGAAGATAAGGGTACGATCGAAGATGTATACGAACCCTACCTCATTCAGGCCGGCTTCCTGGATCGCACTGGTCGAGGTCGCCAAGTCACCCGATTAGCGTACGACCATTTCAAACGGCCCTCACCATTCCTGATGTAACCGACGATTTCCAGTCTTTGGGAAACTCCTGATATCCCAGCGTCATCCTTGCAATAGTTTCTATCGTTCCTGTAGAATTCTCCACTTGTCTGCGCAGGCCCCATTCCCGCACGGGAGTGAGGTCGTCCTCCCGGATCAAATTCCTGAGGCTAGGCTCACCATGCCAGGAGACATGCTGGAATACCGTAAGGAAATCGACAGGATCGATGATGAAATCCTTCGTCTACTCAACGAGCGGTCGAAGAGTGTCATCGAGATCGGCAAGATCAAAAAAGAAAAAGATGCCGATGCCAATCTCCACACTGCGGGGCGTGAGGCTGAAATTGTCGACCGGTTGACCAATCGCAATACTGGGCCGTTCCCCAGCGAAGCCATTCGGTCTGTATATCGAGAAATCATGTCGGCGTCTCTGTCGTTGGAGTCGCCTCAGAAGGTGGCCTATTTGGGACCGCGGGCGACCTTTACCCATATGGCCAGTATGCAGAAATTTGGATCGTCCGTTCAATATGTGCCAGTCCACAGCATCAAAGAGGTGTTCAGCGAGGTCGAGAGAGGGCGAGCCAACTTCGGGGTGGTGCCGATTGAAAACACGACGGAAGGCGTGGTGAATCACACGCTCGACATGTTTATCGATTCCAACTTGTTGATCTATGGGGAAATTCTGCAGGAGGTTTCGCATCATCTCCTGTCAAAGTCCGGTCTAATCGAAGACGTCAAGAAAATCTATTCCCATCCGCATGCCCTTGCGCAATGTCGCAACTGGCTTGAAACAAATCTTTTGCATGTTCCGGCGGTTGAAGTGGCCAGCACGGCCCGGGCGGCCGAGGTTTGTATCGAAGAACCCGCGTCGGCAGCCATTGCATCGGAATTGGCTGGTCAACTCTATGGGCTCAAGGTCATCAAGTCCCGCATCGAAGATAATCTGAACAATTTCACTCGTTTCCTCATTTTGTCGCAGAAGCCATCGGAACGGACGGGCAGGGATAAGACGTCATTGATGTTATCCGTGAAAGATAAAGTCGGGGCGCTCTATGACCTGCTCCGCCCTTTTGCCTCCCACGGGCTGAATATGACCAAAATAGAATCTCGTCCATCCCAGCGAAAAGCTTGGGAATATATCTTCTTTGTGGATGTCGAAGGCCACATCAACGAAGAACGGGTCAGCAGAGCTGTGGAAGAAGTTAAGGGCCGCTGCCTCTTCATGAAAATTTTAGGATCGTACGCCATTCACAGCTGACCATGGGATTACAGGTCCACCCAGATATTCGTTCACTCAGTCCCTATGTTCCCGGTAAACCCGTCGAAGAACTCCAACGGGAACTTGGTCTCATTCGCGTCATCAAGCTGGCGTCCAATGAGAATCCGCTGGGCCCTTCACCGAAAGCGATCGCCGCCCTAAGTGGGGTGCAGGCTACACTGCATCGCTATCCCGACGGCGGGGCGACTCAACTACGTCAGGCGATTGCCGATCGATGGAAGGTGACTAGCGACCAAGTCATATTGGGAAATGGTTCTGATGAGATCCTTGGCCTATTGGCTAAAACCTTCTTGACTCCAGGTGATGAAGCCATCATGGCCGATCACACCTTCGTGATCTACAAGATGGAAGTTACCGCCGTCCATGGCAAGCCGATAGTCGTGCCCCTGGTCCATTGGACCCACGACCTTGAGTCGATGGCACGGGCTGTTACGCCTCGGACCCGATTACTCTTCCTCTGTAACCCCAATAATCCCACCGGAACGATGGTATCGGCAGAAGCCGTCGATCGGCTTATGGCTCGAGTGCCCGAGGATGTCATTGTCGTATTCGATGAAGCCTACTTTGAATATGTGCGCAGTCCTCAATTTCCTGATGCGATGGTGTATGTGAAGCAAGGGCGGAACGCGATTGTGTTACGCACGTTCTCCAAGATCTATGGACTTGCGGGATTGCGAATTGGGTATGGAGTCAGCACCTCGGAGATCATCGGCTTCCTGAACCGAGTCCGCCCTCCGTTTAACGCCAATAGTGTGGCCCAGAAAGCCGCTCTTGCAGCGTTAGAGGATGATGATCATGTGGCCAAGAGCCGGGCGGTCAACGCAGCCGGCATGGAGCAGTTGGGACAGGGACTGCGTGCATTGGGAATGACTCCGATCCCGAGCGAGGCGAATTTTCTCTATTTTGATGCCAAGCGGGATGGTCGATCGGTATTCGACGCGCTGTTGCGAGAGGGAATTATCGTGCGGCATATCGAGGGAACCATGATCCGCGTCACCATCGGTCAGTCCGACGAAAACACCGCCTTCCTCCAGGCATTGAAGAAAGTCTTAGATGGAGCAAGGTAGGCCAATATAATGAGGAAATTATGATTATTGTATTGAAGCCGGAAGCATCAGAGAGTGAGGTCGATCACATCATCGATCGGCTGCGCGATTTGGGCTTGAAATCTCAAATCTCCACTGGCCAAGAACGTACCATCATCGGTGTCATCGGTGACGATCGAGTGCTGCATAACCAACCGTTGACGGCGCTCCCAGGTGTCGAAAGCGTCCTGCCGATTCTCGCTCCCTGGAAACTGGTGAGCCGTGAGTTCAAGAAAGATGTGACGATCATCGATGTCGGTGGAGTCAAGATCGGGGGCAAGAAATTAGCCATCATGGCGGGGCCTTGTGCGGTCGAGCGCCTCGAGCTTACGGTGGGGATTGCCCACGAAGTGAAAGCCGCTGGAGCCACGATTCTTCGCGGCGGAGCGTACAAGCCCCGAACATCACCGTATTCCTTCCAAGGCTTGGGTCGCGAAGGGCTTGATTATTTGGTCGAAGCGAGGAAACAGACCGGATTGCCGGTGGTGAGTGAGATTTTAGACACTCGGGATATCGAGCTCTTTCTCGAGAAGGCGGACATCATTCAGGTCGGCGCCCGGAATATGCAGAACTTCGAACTCCTCAAGGAGGTCGGGGCCTATGACAAGCCGGTTCTCTTGAAGCGAGGTCTGTCGGCAACCATCAAGGAGTTTCTCTTGTCCGCTGAGTACATCATGTCGCGCGGCAACCAGAACGTCATGTTGTGCGAACGAGGCATACGTACCTTTGAGACGCAGTATCGCAACACGCTGGATCTGGCGGCCATTCCTACCCTGAAAAACCTCTCGCACCTGCCCGTCATTGTCGACCCGAGTCATGCCACGGGGAAGTGGGATCTTGTCGCTCCGATGTCTAAAGCCGCAGTGGCGGCTGGAGCCGATGGTCTCCTGATTGAGGTGCATTCGAATCCAGAGTGTGCCTTGTGCGATGGCGAGGAGTCGATTAAGCCGTCCAAGTTCAAAGCGCTCATGGGCGACCTCAGTAATATTGCCAAGGCTGTGGGGAGGGAGCTCTGAAGGACAATGGCGGTTCATTTCAAACAGGTCGTGATCATTGGCGTGGGGTTGATCGGTGGATCGCTCGGCATGGTGATCCGAAGAAAGGCGCTGGCCGATCAGGTGATCGGTGTCGGTCGGCGTGTCGAGAATCTCAAGACGGCCGTTGCATTGGGCGCTATCGATCGATACGTGGCCGATCCTCACGAGGCGGTGCGTGGGGCGGATTTGGTCGTATTGGCGACACCCGTCGATACCTACGAGCGTCATCTCCAGGAATGGGCTCATTGCCTGAGCATTGGTGCGATCGTCAGTGATGTCGGGAGCGTGAAAGGAACGTTAGTCGAGCGGTCGGAGTCGGTGATGCCTCCGGGTGTGCACTTTGTGGGTGCCCATCCTATCGCAGGGAAGGAAAAGACCGGAGTCGCAGCCGGGTCAGATCGATTGTTCAACGGTGCGCGCTGTATTCTGACGCCCACGAAACAATCCGACTCCACTGCCCTGGATCGAGTGAGACAGTTGTGGCAAGAGACCGGCTCGATCGTTTTGACGATGGACCCGCATGTGCACGACCAAATTCTTGGAGCGGTCAGTCACTTGCCGCATGTGGCGGCATTTGCGCTCATGAATGCGTTAGCCGACCTTCGTGATCAACAGGTTCCGTCCCTTGATCTGGCCGGGCATTCCGGTGGAGGATTACGGGACACCACGAGGATTGCTGCGAGTTCGCCCGAAATGTGGCGGGACATTTTTCTGTGGAATCGAGCCAATGTGGTGTCCTATATCGACCGATACACGAGGGCCTTGGACGAATTGAAACAACTGATCAAGGCAGGAGATGCAGCTGGTATCGAGAAGTCCCTTGAACGGGCAAAAGGCGAGCGTGAGAAATTGAATAGCTCTGCTCCGAGTCACTCATGACATCGTTGAGGATTACGCCAGTTCGATCACTCAAAGGAACGATCACGGTTCCCGGCGACAAGTCCCTCACCCATCGAGCCATTATCCTCACTGCGCTTGCCGAAGGTCCGAGTACGATCTCGGACTATTGCCAGGGTGAAGATTGCCTCAATACCATGAGGGCGTTTCAGAGTCTCGGGATTCCTATCACACATACACCGGCCGAATTAACGATTTGCGGGAAGGGATTTTGGGGGTTAACCGAACCCAATGCCCCGATTGATTGTGGAAACTCAGGAACCGGTATCCGCTTGCTGACAGGCCTCTTGGCTGGTCAGGACTTTTTCTCGGTCCTCACTGGTGACGAGTCGATCCGACGGCGTCCGATGGGACGAGTGGTCAAGCCGTTGCGGGAAATGGGAGCGGTCATTGGAGGGCGTAAGGGAGGAGAGCTGGCCCCATTAGCGATTACCGGGTCCGGCCTTCAGGCGATCGACTACACGTCGCCGGTGGCGAGTGCGCAAATCAAGTCGTCTCTCCTTCTTGCCGGTCTGTATGCTCAAGGGAAGACTCGCTACAAGGAGCCGAATCTGTCGCGAGATCATACAGAGCGGATGTTCCAATTCTTCGGAATTCCTCTCACGAGAGAACAGGGTACGCTGGTTTTGCAAGGGAGACCGTCTGTCGGATGGCATGGTGTTCATATTGCGATCCCTGGAGATTTCTCCGCCGCCGCGTTCTTTATCGTTGGGGCGACGATCGTGCCGGGATCTGACGTGACCCTTCGCCAGGTGGGGATCAATCCAACGAGAACCGGCCTGCTGGACGTCATGAGAAAGATGGGCGCTGATATCGAGGTGCTGAATCAGCGGAAAGAGGCCGGCGAGCCGGTCGGCGATCTTCGTGTACGGTCTGCTTCGCTAAAGGGCGTCACCATTAGTTCTGAACTCATCCCCAAAACGATCGATGAATTTCCTGTCCTGTGTGTGGCCGCGGCTGTGGCGGATGGAGAGACGGTGATTTCCGGAGCCGAAGAACTGAGGGTCAAAGAGAGTGATCGGATTGCGACTATGAGCGGCGAACTGCGTGCGATGGGGGCCCTCGTGGAGGAGCGGACGGACGGAATGGTCATCCGAGGATTAGGGCAAGGCGGAGAAAACGGGCGCCTCAACGCCTCGAGCTCGGCGCAGAGCCACGGAGACCATCGGGTCGCCATGTCGCTCGCCATTGGAGGTCTGACCGCGAAACAAAGCATGACGATAGCTGACACAGGTTGTGTGGACACCTCGTTCCCCAATTTTAGAGAGGCGCTCGCTCAACTTGTGAACACTTGATGATGTATTCGTGTGACTTGAATAGAACAGGTACTGGGTGATTATCGCGATTGATGGGCCAGCCGGAGTGGGGAAGAGCACGGTCGCCAAGTTATTGGCGGCTCGTCTCGGATGTCTATATCTTGATACAGGGGCGTTGTACCGAGCCGTCGCATGGAAAACGTTACGGTCGAACATATCTCCGACTGACCGTGAGCAGGTCGTGAAATTATTGCCGTCGACCTCGCTGCATATGCAATTTCAAAATGGCGCGGTGCAAGTCTTGGTGGATGGCATCGATGTGACTGGGGAACTCCGTGCACCGGACGTGACCACGGCTGCTTCCGTGGTATCTGCCATTCCGGGAGTTCGCGAATGGTTGCTGCCGATTCAGCGCCAAATCGGCCAGCGCGGTTCGGTGGTTGCGGAGGGACGTGATATCGGGACAAAGGTATTTCCTACCGCGCCGTACAAATTTTTCCTCGATGCAGATGCACACATTCGTGTTGAGAGACGGCACCGTGAACTTGTGGCTGCAGGTCGTGGAGAGACGATTGAGGCGACGCATCAGGATCTATCGGATCGAGATTTGCGAGATCGGACCAGACCGATTGATCCATTAGTTCCGGCACCTGATGCACGATCGATTGATACCTCTACGCTCAGCCCGGAGCAGGTGGTGGAGTTAATGATCTCAACCATGTCGACTGGGTTGTGAGCGGGATTCTCTACGGATTTCTGTGGGTGCTGGTCAGGGTCGTCGGGAAGATGTGCCTCCGATATCGAGTGGAGGGACAGGTCCCACGCACCGGAGGTTTTCTCATTGCCGCGAATCACGCCAGTTACCTTGATATACCCCTGCTTGGCTGCGGGTTGACTCGAAGGGCCTGGTATCTGGGACGGAATGATTTGTTCCCGATCCCGGTATTGAACGGCATATTACAGGCATTGGGCTGGATCCCAGTGCGGCTTGGTCGCCTTGATCGTGAGGCGTTCGGTAAGGCGATTAACCTGATTCGAGCGGGGAATGTCGTGGTTATTTTCCCTGAAGGCAGGCGCAGTCATGATGGTCATTTGCGGGAGCCAAAAGCAGGTATTGGAGTGATTGTATCGCAGACAGGATGTCCGGTCGTACCGGCGTATCTGAAAGGGACCTTTGACGTCCTCCCGCCTGGTGCGTCCTGGCCTCGGTTGCGTCCGGTGACGGTACGATTCGGGAATCCTATTCAGTTCGAAATCGAGCAACCACAAGAGAGGGCAGCCACCAAACAGTTTTATCAACACGTCAGCCGGACGGTGATCGAACAGATTGCAGCCTTAGGTCAAGTTCCCGCTCCCCAAGGCAAGGACAGTCTGAATGTAGGCACGTCGAACAGGCAGACCGCCGATGCTCACAATGCTGAGTGAGGTCGGCGATTTCACCATCAGCACCCGACATCAGTCGGAAAGAGTAGGACCTTTCATATGGGTACGGTATCCAATAGCAGTGATGCTCAGTTAGACCGCAATGCATTGGCCGCATTGTACGAGGAGACCTTTCGCAACCTCGAGGAAGGCACGATTACCGAAGGCCGCGTAGTGGCCCAGACCAAAGATAAGGTCATCGTCGATATCGGTTACAAATCTGAGGGCATGATTCCTCGCGATCATTTTTCGTCCGAGGAACTTCAAAATCTCAAGGTCGGTGACCGTCTCCAAGTGTACATCGAAGAATGTGAAGATGCGGACGGCAATCTCGTTCTTTCCAAGGAAAAAGCCGACAAGATGAAGATTTGGGAAGAACTCGAGAAGCTCTACAACGAAGAAAAGAGCATTGAAGGAAAAATTGTGTCACGCATCAAAGGCGGAATGATGGTCGATATCGGCGTCAAAGCGTTCCTGCCAGGGTCTCAGATTGATTTGCACCCTGTTCGTGATCTGGATGGGCTTGTGGGAAAGACCTTTCCCCTGAAGATCATCAAGATCAATCATCGCCGGGGGAATGTCGTGGTCTCCCGTCGCGTGCTGCTCGAAGAAACACGGGATAAAAAGCGGCAGACGACGCTGGCCACGCTCAAGGAAGGGCAACTGATTCAAGGGACGGTCAAGAATATCACCGACTACGGATCTTTCATTGACCTCGGTGGGATCGATGGATTGCTGCATATCACCGACATGTCTTGGGGGCGAGTGGGCCATCCTTCAGAGCTGTTTACGGTGGGAGATAAGGCGGAAGTGACGGTCTTGAAATATGATCGCGAGACGGGTCGCATTTCTCTCGGCCTCAAGCAAAAGACCGCGGATCCTTGGACCAATGTCGCTGGAAAATATCCTATTGGTACCAGAGTTCGAGGTCGCGTGGTCAGCTTGACCGATTACGGAGCATTTGTGGAACTCGAGCCGGGTGTGGAGGGATTGGTGCACGTGTCTGAGATGTCGTGGACGCACGAAGTCCGACATCCGTCGAGAGTCGTAGCGGTCGGTGATCAGGTTGAAGCGGCAGTGCTGAATGTCGATCCGGCCAGCCGAAAGATTTCATTGGGCATGAAACAAACCGCTCCCAATCCATGGGACATGATTGAAAGCAAATATCCGATCGGGACGCGGATAGAGGGTAAGGTCAAGAGCCTGACGGATTTCGGCGCCTTTGTCGGACTCGAAGAAGGGATCGATGGGCTCATTCATATTTCCGATATGTCGTGGACAAAGCACATCAAGCATCCTTCGGAACTGTTCAAGAAAGCGCAAAAAGTGGAAGCGGTGGTGTTGCGGATCGACAAAGAAAAGGAAAGACTGTCACTTGGCTACAAGCAATTGGCCCGCGATCCCTGGGAAGACACGATTCCATCGCGATACCATGTTGGTGATTCCGTGACTGGTAAAGTGACGAAGGTTGCCGATTTTGGGATCTTTATCGAACTTGACGGCGGTGTTGAGGGATTGATCCATGTAAGTGAATCCGGGTTGGAACCTTCTGCGAAGCTGGAAGAAAAGTTTAAGTTGCAAGACGACGTCACGGCGAAGATAATCAAAGTCGATCAAGAGGAACGCAAGATCGCGCTCAGCCTTCGAGACCATCAGCTTGATTGGGATCGTAAGCAGGTTGATGACTACCACTCAACCCAAGGGGAGTTGGATCAAAGCCTCGGTCGAGCGGCCAAGCAAAGTCGGAAACGTGCGCAGTCGGACGATCAAAGCTAGGGTGGCTGCGCCTGCTGGAATAGGTTGGTGTAATGGTGGATGACACAACAGAAACCGAGCGTCCTCAAAAGCGCCACCTATTCCGCAAAATCTTGTGGTTGTTTGCGGCGGGCATCGGGACCCTGGTCTTAATGAATCTCTTCTTCCCAGATCTCGATCTCTCCACGGAGGATCGGATCGCCGTGATTCGGGTTGAAGGGGTCATTATGGATTCACAGGCGACCGTCGGGGAACTCAAGCGGTTCAGTGAGAACCCTTCGGTCAAGGCGATCGTGCTTCGTATCGATACTCCCGGAGGTGGCGTGGTGCCATCGCAGGAGATCTATGATGCGATCAAGCGGGTTCGAAATAAGAACAATAAAGCAGTCATTGCCTCCATGGGGAGCGTTGCGGCCTCGGGTGGGTATTATATTGCGGCTGCCACGGATCGAATTGTGGCGAACCCAGGGACGCTTACCGGGAGTATCGGTGTCATTATGGAAACGGCGAACATAGAAGGCTTGTTGCAGAAGATAGGCGTGGAAGGGGTCATCATTAAGAGCGGAAAATACAAAGATGTGGGCTCTCCTCTCCGAAAGATGAGCGCGGAAGAGCGTGGTTTGCTGCAAGCCGTGATGGACGACGTCCACAAACAGTTTATCGAGGCCGTGGCAGAAGGCCGATCGATGGAACTCCGGGCGGCTCAAGGGTTGGCGGATGGCCGTATCTTCACCGGACGTCAGGCTAAGGAGGCGAAGCTGGTCGATGAACTGGGAGACCTAGAGGATGCCATTCAGTTGGCGGCAGAAGTCGTCGGGATCGAGGGAGAGCCTAAAGTCGTCGAGCCTCGACGGCGGTTTTCTCTACGAGAGCTTCTCGACTCCAAGCTCAGCATGATGTTTCCCAAGTTGGATGTACAGCCGGGTGTCAGCTTGAAATACCTGATGGCCTTTTAAACGCATTTGCGGTAAGCGCAGTTATCATCGAAGTGGAGGGAGAGTGGATATGACCAAGGCGCAGATCATCGAGCGAGTCTCTGAGCAAGTCACCACTTTGACCAAGCGGCAGGCGGAAGTGGTCGTCAACACGATTTTTGACTGCGTGCGGGACTCACTGAAAAACGGCGACAAGACCGAGATTCGTGGGTTCGGCAGCTTTCGTCTACGGGCTCGTCGAATGAAAGAAGGACGGAACCCAAAGACCGGAGAAACCGTCGCGGTGCCGGCCAAGCGCGTCCCATTTTTCAAGGCCGGGAAAGAGTTGAAAGAATTACTCAATCAGTCATGATTTAAACTTCATGAAAAAGGACGAGGGTCATGTCGGACTCTTCACAATCTGCTGCCACGGAAATTCGCTGGACTGATGGTGCGCTTAAAAGGATGGAGCGCGCTCCCATCTTCTTGCGTGGCATGGTACGTCGTTTGGCTGAAAAAAAAGCACGAGAATTGGGATATGAAGAGATTACGGAAGAAATCCTTGAGCAGTTTAAAGGCCAGATGATGGGGCGAATGGGAGGTGAGGCTGGAATGGCATCTGCCGTTGAAGAGATGGCAGAGGGTCGCCTTCCATGGACCGCGGCGGCGAAAGAACGCTTGGCCACGGTTCCTGAATTTATGCGCGCAATGATCAAGCAGATTGCCGAGGAGATCGCGAAAGAGCGAGGACATCTCGAGGTGAATGTAGAGTTGTTCGAAAAGGTGGAAGCGCTTGGTGACCTTCATGAGGATATCGGGCCGCCTATGGCATGGACTGAGGGGGCGCTTGCGCTACTTAGAGAGAAAGTGAAGCAATCGCCGCCCATTGCTCTGGATTTTGTCACCGATATGTTGAAGCGAGATACCGAAGACCTTGCAAGGGAACGGCAACTGACTCGCATTGACGAATCGCTCCTACAGGACTTGTGGGATGCGCCTCAAGCACGAGTCGCGTGGTCCGATGAAGCGTGGAAGCGGCTTCAGACATCTCCTGATTTCGTGCGAAGTGGAATCAGAAAAGCGGCTGAACGGCGGGCTCGTAAGCTGGGGCTCAATGAGATCGACTCCGACCATCTGACGACGTTTCGAAATCAGGCCATGATGAAAGCGGTCAAACGTATCCGCTCTTTCGGGTATCAGGAATTGACGTTTGAGGCTTTTGACACTGCCCTGCAGAAAACAAAGCGCCTACAGGGCAACGATCAGGCTGAGAAACGGCTCCAGGAAATTCGAGGACATTTTGCCGATCCTTCGGCGAAGAAGCCAGACGGGGGGACCCTAGGTGCTGAACTGATGGATCGTTTCCGCAAGTACCTCAAGGGTGAAGGAAACCTGTGATCGTGTAGCGATTCTTCCCAGTCTTGTTCTGCCCTTATATCGTCAACAGCGCAACTAATCAGGACACGAATCTTGCGTTAATGGCTCGCGACCTGCTGAGGCCAGAATTTGTGCCGAATCTGAGGAAGCGGTTCGTTGTCAAAGTTAGGGATATCATAGAGGCAACGATCAATCGTCGCGACTTCCTCTTCAGTCAAGGGTAACGTCACCTTTTTCTTCCAGAACTGATCCAGTGTAAAGTAGTCGCCTGATTGTGGCTTTTCAGCCAACAGCTCCTGCATCTTCTTGAACCCTGGCGTATCAACGCCTGGCACGCGTCCCTTATTTCGATCAAGACACCAGTTCAGTACTTCAGCGATCCCGTACATGGTAATGTCGACGTTCACAATATTACTCATTGTCTTCCTCCTAGAAGTAACGCAGCATCATAGCGCAACCCATGAGCGAAATTCAAAGGGTGATCCTCACCATCTATGTACGTTGCGAGGAGGAAGATTGCCTTTGTATACTGCCCGTTCAGCTTAATTGGCTCTTGGCCCATTCGTCTGAATGCTGAGGATGGAAGAGATACGTGTCGGCCTTGATGAAAAGAATGTCCCGTTCGTCTGACATCATTATCAGCGTAGCTTCACTGGGTCTCATGTTCGGTAGCGGTCTCTGGGCCTGTTCCAAGACTGAACCGTACAATCCGCCTGATCCTTTTTATTACTTCGCTAGCTACAAGGTAGGCAAGAATCCTACTGCGATTATAACCCTCGATCTTAATCAAGACTCGATCACAGATCTGATCACCACCAACATCGCAAGCAATACGATTTCGATCCTCTTGGGCAACGGGGACGGTACATTTCGAGAGCAAATCCAATTGCATGTCTGTCAAGAGCCGCGTGCTCTCGCGATGGGTGACTTTAACGAAGATGGTCACTCCGATGTAGCCTTAGCGTGCTCCGGCGGAGATGAGATCGCGCTACTCTTGGGCCACGGCAACGGAAGATTTGAAGAGGGTCAGCGATATCCGGTTCACCGAACGCCCATCGCTCTGGCGACCGACGACATCAATCGTGATGGGCATGCCGATCTGGTAGTGGCATTGCGGAACGACAAGGTCAAAGTGTTTCTCGGAAACGGAACTGGGGAATTTCGCCACGGTGTGCAGTATGAACATGGAGATACACCGACATCAGTCGCACTCTCTGATCTCAACGCCGATGGGAAGCTGGACTTGGTCGTAACAAATGGCGGACCCATGTCGAACGCCGTTTCCATTTGGCTCGGCAACGGAGACGGTTCCTTTCGCGATCCCAAGGACTATTCAACCGGCCATCGCCCTCTAGGGGTAAGTTTTGCGGACTTTAACAACGATCATCACAGTGATCTTTTGGTCATTAATGGGGAAAAAGACTGTTTTACTACCTTTCTGGGTAATGGCAATGCCACGTTTCGACCTGGTAAAGATTCAGGTGCCGATGCCGGTCCAAATTTCGGGCTGGCGAAAGACTTTAATGGCGATCGTCTCGTGGATGTTGCCATTGTGAATCTCCAGTCAAATGATCTCTCGATCTTGTTCGGGAAAGGAGATGGCACCTTTCACTATCCGCCAAGAAACTACCGCACAAAGTCCGGCCCGTTCGCGCTCTCCTCCTTTCGCGTGACCAATGCCGGGGCCGAGGAGCCAGGCCTGGCAATTGCCGACAATGGAAGCGGGAGCGTTTCAATTTTTCTGCATAAAGGACTCAAACTGCCAGCAAGTTCGCAGTCACACGAATAGCGGCGAAGGTTCACTATCTATTCTTGACAGCCCAGGGGGCCTTCGCTAGAGTTGCTGTGGGGTTTCCTGGCGTAGGTTGATAGGCATACCAATGGCGCTTCGATCCTTTGCATGGTGGTTCATGATTGGGGCCCTTATGACCCTCTCGGTCCTGATGGTCCAGGGTGGGGTACGGGATTTATGGGAAGGGACGCAACCGGCTGGAGGGACCAATGTGTTTGTGTATTTCGGCACGACACTCATTGGCGGAGGCTTACTTGCCGGATGTGTTGCATTAGTCATGAATCGATTGCGGTAGTTCGGAGAGAGTGAGACATGTATGCAGTGCTTGAAGTGCAGAGGATTCATGATGGTGGAGCGGCACTATACCCTCATCAACCGCCGAATTTACGCTCGATGCCTCAATTGTGGATTTTGGATTGATTTAGCCGATCTTCTCCGGTTTTTTCATAAGGTTATCGATAGTGGCCGAAAGGGTGATAAGGTGCGGGAGTCGTTCACCTTCTAGATTGATGGGTGGCTTTGGGACGGAAAGACTACTCCTGGCCTGATCCTCGACCGCTGCGATGGTGCCGGTTGGTTGTACTGCCAGCTCTCGTTACGGCCTTCTCTATTTCACTGATTCTTCTATCGAGCCTTCCTGTCTCGGGGTTGGAAATGCAACCCAAGGCTCAGACGATCCGGACGGTCACCTATGCCCCGCAACCGCTTCCCTGGAAACGGATTCCAGCACACAGTATTCTCCTGAAGGAATTAAAATCCGGACGTGTGCTTTATCAATATCAAGCGGACAAGCGTTTATCGCCCGCCAGCCTGACCAAGATCATGTCGGCGTTGATCATTCTTGAGAATGGCCGGCTCGACGATCTGGCAACGGTGAGCAAAAATGCGGCACGGGCTCCTAAGACTCACCTGCGATTGAAAGTCGGTGAAGTCTTTCGCCTGAAGGATTTGCTGAAGGCCATGATGATGGTGTCTGCGAATGATGCCTGCCTAGCAGCGGTAGAACACGTTGGCGGAAATGAAAAGCAGTTTGTCGAGTTGATGAACACGAAGGCGGCGTCGTTGGGCTTACACGGGACTCATTTTAGTAACGGCTGTGGTTTTGATGGGTCCGATCACTATTCAACCGCGGAAGATTTGGCAAAGCTAAGCGAAGTCGCGATGCGGAATGGGGTGTTTCGAGCGCTTGTGAAAGAAGAACGTGAAATCATCACGCCCGTGAGCGGCTACCGCGCGTACGTCCTGCATAATACCAATCGCCTTCTTGGTCGGATTCCTGGCGTGGAAGGGGTGAAGACGGGATTCACCTCAAAAGCCGGCCGATGCTTGATTGCCAAAGTCTCTCAAAACGATAGAGACTTGCTGCTGGTCATCCTGAACTCCAACCGCAGATGGAATACCGCCAAGAGCTTGATCGATTACGGCTTCCGTCTCACCAATAGAATTCAATAATCGGGCTTCGTCCATCCCCTTCAACCAGGTAAACATCCCGTTATCCACGCCTGTGCCGGGCTGATTTGTCCAGCTGGTAGTGAAGTAGAGCCACGAGCCAGTGCGAGATATTGGGGGAATAGAATGGAGTGGTGAAGGAGGTACCGTAAGAAGAGATTAGTGAGGTTGGGCAAACTCGATGTTGATGTCTTTCCCGAGATAATTCACTTGGAAGCCCTGCTTGTCGTACGCGAGTATTGCGCCCATGACGTTCTCGTCTCCGTACTCTTCCTGACCCAGCAACTTACGAATCTCTTCGGGGCTTTCGCTATTGAGGACGTTGCGGAAAAGACCTCTGGTCTTGAAGGCGAACCGATTATTGATGAAAAGCAAATCGACCTTGCCGTCCTGAATTCGGACTCCAGCCATTGGGCCGGTTGGTTTGCGCTGGTCGAGAAGGAAGATGAAGGTCGCCTCTTGTTCCGCCTTAATTCCAGAAAGGTGTTCGGTTACCAGGTTCTCGATCGCTTTGTTTTCTGAGTCACCGAGTTTGACGCCAAAGAGCGAGATATCGACGCTTGAGATGGTTTTTGGCTCCATGATATCGGTCTGACTCAATTCGTACGGCTCGGCGTAAACCAAAGAACATGCCGTGAGGAGGCCGCTGAAAACTACGTTGGCAATCCAAGGAGGATTCTTTTCCATAAGACAATTGCTTTTCCCTATGATGGAATCAATGACATCCGAGGCATCGCGAGAGAAACGGTACTTGGAACGCTTGCCTCATGTCATTCTAGCCAATCCAGGAGCCAAGCTGCAAGAAACGCAGATCAATAATTGATGGACCGATGCCCATCCCCTAGGTGAAGGCACAGTGCTCCCTCACGCCATCGATTAGGGTGATGACTGTACGTGTAGTAACATGTCGCCCAGCTGGCGAAGCCGTAAAAAATATGACTGACAATCAGCCTCCAGCTCTGCCGTTAAATCATCTAGGTCGCGCAGACAATCCTTGACGATGGCAAGCCGTTGGTCGTCGAGACCATCGGAGCTCTCGAGGTAGTAGACCACGCATCCGCTGATGACCGTATCGAGTGTCATCAATTGTCCTTCGTGCAGGCTCGAAAACCGAGGCCATCCATCAGAGCAGTGCTGTTCCCACACTGTTGCGATCGTATGTCGCGTCATGAGGTGCGCTTTCGTCTTGCTACCGAGCATCACCCTAGCGTACATGCCAGTTGCGAGGCAAGCACCAGAAGACAGCAATCGTGACCGAATGAGATCCGAACGAATGGACGATTATGGGTACAATCCACGCTGGAGATGGGCTTGAGCGACCTGGTCAATCCCGCTCATGAGCGCCGCCATGCGCATTGAAACCCGGCGTTCAGTTGAAAAGTGCAGTGTGCGATGGAAGGCGGACGTGATGATGTTCTGTAGACGATTCTGAATGTCGGCTGCGCTCCAGAAGAAGCGCTGAAGATCCTGAACCCACTCGAAGTATGAGACGATGACCCCACCAGAATTTGCCAGAATATCAGGAATCACGAATATGCCTTTGTCCTCGAGAATGCGATCGGCTTCTAGTGTCGTCGGTCCGTTGGCTCCTTCAGAGAGGATTCGACACTTCAGGGAATTCGCATTGCGATGGGTAATCTGTTCGGATAGTGCAGCGGGAACGAGCACGGTGCATTCCAATTGGAGCAATTCCTCATTCGTGATCACGTCTCCCTGCTTCGTTTCACGGAGTGGCTGGCTGGAATCACGACGGAGAAGATGTGCGATATCCAACCCCTTGTCGTTGTAGATGCCGCCAGTGACATCACTGACGGCAATCACGCGCGCCCCGTGTTGCTGCATGATGCGAGCCGTATGCGAGCCGACGTTCCCGAACCCTTGAATCGCCACCGTCGCATTCTCCAGCGGCAGGTTCACATGACGTAAGGCTTCCTGCGTCACATAGACGACACCCCGCCCGGTTGCTTCTTCTCGACCCAAGCTGCCACCGAGGGACAGCGGTTTTCCTGTGACAACTCCAGGTACAGCATATCCGACCTGCTGGCTGTAGGTGTCCATCATCCACGCCATGATCTGGGCATCTGTCCCCACGTCAGGGGCAGGCACGTCCTTATCCGGTCCGATCAAAGGGAAGATTTCCGCCGCATAGCGCCTGGTCAGTCGCTGTAATTCAGGAGAGGACAGACTCTTGGGCGCGACTCGGACCCCGCCTTTGGCTCCACCGTATGGCAAGCCTGCTAAGGCACATTTCCATGTCATCCACATGGCTAGGGCAGCCACTTCGCCAAGATTTACATCAGGGTGGTACCGCACTCCACCCTTGGAGGGTCCGCGTGATGAATCATGCTGCACGCGATAACCGGTAAAGACCTCGACATGGCCATCGTCCATGAGGACGGGAAGACTGACGACGAGTGAGCGCTGTGGGAGCTTCAGGCGTTCGCGGAGGTTGGAGTCCAGGTGAATAGCCTCCGCGGCTTGATCGAATTGCGAGACGGCCAAGCGAAAGGTCGGGGTCAAAAGTTCCTGCATAGAGCTCCTTCAGGATCAGTGTGGGCGGATTCCTGTCCTTGCGTGGGTTCCAGTCGCGAGGCGCTTATGGAAAACACCATGGTGAAGACCTCAGCGAGCTGCTGCTTAATTGCTTCGACCGGAACGGCTCTTTGAGAAAGAGCCGCCATAGATGTCACAGAACAATCGGGGAATCCACATGGGTGAATTCGGCGGAACGGAGCCAGGTCTAGATCGACATTCAGGGACACTCCGTGGAGCGTCACTCCTTGTTGAACTCGTATGCCAACAAAACAGATCTTCTTCAGCTGCGGCTGCATGACCCACACGCCAGGTTTGCCGACGATACGAACACCGGTGATATTCCAGTAGTCAAGTACACGAATGACGACCTCCTCAAGTAGCCACACGAATTGCCTGGCCCCTGTGGCGTACTGATTAAGTTTCAGGATTGGATAGAGCACTACCTGCCCGGGGCCATGAAAGGTTATGGATCCGCCCCTGTTCACATGGTGGAATTCCGCTCCGTTCTCACATAAAGCTGCCTGATTCCCACCCCAGTCTGATGGTCGTGTCCGGCGCCCCAGCGTATAGACGGGCGAGTGTTCAAGAATCAACAGGGTGTCCGGTTGGCGGTTGAGGAGTCGCTCATGATGTAAGCGCGACTGCAGATTCCACGCGGTGAGATAGGGAACAGGATTTGGAAATGTGTGAACCAGGGTATCCCGATATCGAAGAGAATTGCAGGATAGGGTGGTGGTGATATCTGGGCCGATGAGGTGGCTTAGACGGACAGGTTGTTCCATAAAGAGGGCCAAATCACCGGGGAACGCCCACCGGTATGAATCATGGGTACAACACGGAGCCGTGGGTTCCCCTCGGCGGGCGTCATTGTTACACAACTCGTTGGATAGAGGAAAGTCGGGGTCCGAGAGCGACGAAGTCGCCCTCGGACTTGATAGGGCGAGGAGTCCTATTTGATAGAGGCAAAGAGTTCTTTGATCCCAGGAGTCTTGAGCTTTTTGAGAGCCTTCGCTTCAATCTGGCGGATACGCTCGCGTGTGACGGATAAACTTTGGCCGACCTGCTCCAGGGTGCTGGCTTCGTCGTAGCCGATCCCAAATCGGAGCCTGATAACGGTTTGTTCTCGAGGTGTCAGGGTGCTGAGGATCCGGTCCAGTTGTTGCGTCAGCTCACCTCGGTGCACATGGGCGTCGGGCGACACAGCCTGTTGGTCAGGAATCATATCTCCGAACTGGGTATCTCCATCACCGATCGGAGTCTCTAATGCCACCGGTTCCTGAAATGCTTGTACGGTTTCACGGAGCCGTTCCGGCCTCATGCGTAGCACCTGAGCCACTTCGTCTAGTCTGGCAGGCCGGCCAAATCGCTGTCCCAGCCGCCGCATCACACGGAGAATTCGATGCGATGCTTCAGTTTGGTGGACCGGAATGCGAATCGTTCTCGCTTGATCCGCGAGGGCCCGAGTGATGCCTTGTCGTATCCACCACGTGGCATACGTACTAAATTTGAATCCCTTCCGATACTGGTATCGCTCCGCAGCTTTCATGAGCCCGATGTTGCCCTCTTGTACGAGATCCAGTAAGGTCAACCCCCTTCCCGTGTAGTGTTTCGCGACATCGACCACTAAGCGCAAATTGCACCGCACGAGCTCATCTTTGCCTTCTTCCAGCACAATTCTGGCGGATCGGATTTCATTCAGTACCGCCTTCAGTTCCTTGGCTGCGCTCACTGTAAGTCTGGCATCCGGCTCTGATGAGTCTACAGCCGCGACCAGGAGTTTCTCTGCATTGTCTAGGGCGGTGGCGGACAGTCCACTTAATCGCCTCACGAGTTGAAGCCCCTTCACCGTTTCTACAAGAGCAGACGTCCGTTTGGACTTCAGAATAGTCCGCACAGCCTGACGCAATGCGGTGCGGATACGGCGGGTTCCAAGGTCAACACGCTTCGCGATGGCCGTCTCTTCTTCTCGAGTTAACAGTCCACGCTCACCAAACGAACGAAAATAGAGACTCTCCAATAGGAACGGGCTCGTTCCCTGGCTCGTCCGTATGACCGCCCGACTCTTCTCGTCGGCTGTCGATTCTTCAACCTCCTCACGGGCGATAATTCCAAGCATACCGCTTGCTTTGGCATCATCAGCATCGACATCCGGAACGAATCTTTTCTGAACATCTATGTCCTCAGCGACCCGAAGCTCTTTCTTCATCGTGTCACCCTTTGTGGTGTGGTTGAATAACTTTCGTTACGTTAGAGCCAAATTGCGTTGAGAAGATTCGACTCAGTATGCACGTTTTTGATGATTTCCATGAAGCAAAACGGATGCTGGAGCCAAGATGAGAAGGTGAACGAGAGATCGTCTCGAAAAATCAAAAAGATTAGACAGGGCTAATGAGGAACCTTATCAGAAACTGTCGCACTTATGCGGCAGCTATGTGGGATTGATGCCAGCCATTCGACGGAAATGCCACACTACTTCGAGAACAGTCCCTTCATGAAAGGCGCAAGTGTATCGATCGGGATGGGGAAGATGGTAGTCGAGTTCTTCTCCCCTGCAATCTCGACTAGTGTTTGGAGATACCGTAGTTGAAGCGCGGCAGGATTTCGACTGATGACGTCAGCGGCTTCAGCCAGTTTCTGCGCGGCCTGGAACTCACCTTCGGCATGAATAATTTTGGCCCGCCGTTCTCGTTCAGCTTCGGCTTGTCGAGCGATTGCTCGTTGCATGTCTTGCGGGATATCCACATTCTTGACCTCGACGGCTGCGACCTTGACCCCCCAAGGCTCGGTCTGCTGATCGATGATTCGTTGTAATTCTGCATTGATATCGTCGCGTTTTGCCAGCAAGTCATCGAGTTGGCTTTGACCTAGGACACTGCGCAGAGTCGTTTGGGCCACCTGTGAAGTGGAATACAGATAATCTTGTACGGCAAGCACTGCGCGTTGGGGGTCGACCACTCGGAGGAAAATGACGGCGTTGACCTTTACGGAAATATTATCTCGCGTGATCACGTCTTGCGACGGGACTTCCATCGTGACGGTTTGGAGATTCACGCGGACCATCTGCTGAAGGACTGGGATCACCAATCTGATTCCAGGCCCTTTCACCGTCTGAAATTTGCCGAGAGCGAACACTACCAGCCGTTCATATTCCATCACGCGTTTGAAGCTAGCATACAGCAGCGCACCTAATAGGATCAATGGCAACAGGAATGACATGATGGCTCCTTCTCTTCGGTCAGCGTAATGTGTGAGTGGGGGCCACGGTAAGTGTCAGCCCCTCGATCGACAGCACCTCTGCGGCCTCGCCTTGACGAATGGGAACTTGGCTGACTGCCTCCCAGATCTCTCCGTGTATGGTAATCAGACCGCTTGGGTTCAGATCTGTCTTTGCGATTCCGATCGATCCGATCATTCCCTCGGCTCCGGTGATCGGTTTTCCGCGGGTCCCCTTGACGGCCATCCATGCAATGATTCCGGCCAAGGCCCCGACGGCCATGATCGTGGGCAACAAGAACGAAAGCGACACTTGGAGATAAGGTGCATCGCTCTTGATAAGGAACAGACCGCCCAGCGTCATGGCGGTTACGCCTCCCAATGCGAGCAATCCATAGCTGGTGACGGAGATTTCGAGCAGAAGGAACACGACGCCGAGTATCACCAGGAGTACGCCCGCATAGTTGACGGGGAGAGACTGGAGGGAATAGAACGCCAGAATCAAACTGATCGCTCCGATGATGCCGGGCAGGATCGCTCCGGGGCTGTAGAGCTCGGCCATAATCCCGATCGTTCCGATGGACATCAGCAGATAGGCAATATTCGGATCACTCAGAGTTTTCAGCAACTCGAGACGCGTCCCCATCGGGAATTCCCTCAGGGTAGGAGGTTCGCTAGAGAACGTAACTGATCCATGAGGGAGAACAACCTTTTTCCCCTGCAGATACTTCAGCAGACTAGGAATATCTTCGGCCACCACATCGATGATTTTGAGTTTCAAGGCCTCCTGCTCAGTCACGGACACGCTCTTACGGACCGCATCTTCGGCCCATGACACATTTCGGCCGCGCTGTTCCGCAATGCTCTTGATGTAAGCGACCGAGTCGTTTTCCACCTTCTCTTTCATCGTGTTGTCCATCTCACCGCCACCCATGGCGACCGGATGCGCTGCACCAATGTTGGTGCCCGGTGCCATGGCAGCGACATGGGCCGCC
The DNA here is from genome assembly GCA_964485915.1 of uncultured Nitrospira sp. Lineage (GTDB taxonomy): Bacteria > Nitrospirota > Nitrospiria > Nitrospirales > Nitrospiraceae > Nitrospira_D. Next base: position 23,871 of record CAZAKX010000025.1, read on the forward strand.
ATGGTGATAAACACGCCTGCTGAAGCGGCCCGCCCTCCCGAGGGAGAGACGAATACAATCACCGGCAAAGGTGAACCTGTAATGTCTTTGATCATCAGACGCATGGAGGTATCCAACCCCCCGGGGGTGTCGAGCTTCAGGATCAATGCTTCGGCCCCGGCAGATTGCGCGAAATCGAGTGCATCATGCAGGTATTCCGCCGCGACGGGGTTAATGACCCCCTCATAGTTCGCGATGACCATCTCTTTCGCGTGAACGGAATGACTGAAGAACGCCGGGCACACTGCTAAGGCCAGTCCTACGACCGCCTTAGAGAGGACAGGGACTAACGAAGTTCTCGTGTCTCGATCATCATCAGGCATCGTGGGAAATATCAATGATGAGAGGATCTTACGGCCCACTCGGTACCCTATCAAGGAACCGCACTTGGTTGCAAACCACGCAGCGAACCTCCTAGAATGCCGGCCATGTCCAGATTGTCCAGCGGTGACCGGGTTCATCTCGTTGATCAAAAAAGGCGACAATACGCCCTCACGCTCAAAGCGGGGGAGACCTACCAGTTTAGTGGTCAAAAAATCGCGCATGATACCCTCATCGGCCGTCCTGATGGGTCCATCGTAACACTCTCTGGCGGCAAGAAGATGCTGGCGCTTCGACCGACGTTTGGCGATTATGTGCTCAAAATGCCTCGAGGGGCACAGGTCCTTTATCCCAAAGATCTCGCGATCATGCCCATGTGGGCCGATATTCATCCGGGAGCTCGAGTCTTCGAGGCCGGTACTGGGTCAGGTGCCTTGACCATGGCGCTCTTGCGCGCGGTGGGTCCAGACGGCGTGGTGGTGACCTATGAAATCAGGGATGACTTTGCGCTCACGGCGGCAGCAAATATTTCACGGTACATGAATCCGGTCAACCTCGTGGCGATCAGAAAAAACGCCTATGAGGGCATCGATCTCCTGGATGACAAGATTCCTTTCGACCGTGTGGTGCTTGATCTCCCGGAACCGTGGCAGGTGGTTCCTCATGCGGCCCAGGTGCTTCGTTCCGGCGGTATCTATTTGAGCTTCGTGCCCACGGTGCCTCAAGTCATGCGCACAGTGGAGGCACTTGAGCGAACAACGGTGTTCGGCATGATTGAGACATTCGAGACCTTGCTGCGGACGTGGTCGGTGCAGGGCCGAAGCGTACGCCCCGATCATCGCATGGTCGCACATTCCGGCTTCATCACGGTCGCGCGGAAGGTGGAGCCCGGGGTTCTTGGCCCAATGCCTGAGTCAGAGGAACGTGATGATAGAACTCATGACAAGATTCATGAACGAGAAGAGGAACCGCAGTCATGAAAAGATTAGAAGGCAAGGTTACGGTCGTGACAGGAGGAAATGCGGGAATCGGTGAGGCGATCGCAAAGCGTTTTGCCGATGAAGGGGCATCGGTGGTGATTACCGGGCGTCGACAACAGGAATTGGATCACGTGGTCAACGTGATTCGGCTCCACAAGGGAACCGTCCTTGGGGTCGCCGGCTCTGTGACAGATGAGGGGCATGTGCAGGATGTTGTGCGTCGCACACTCGATAGTTTTGGAAGAATTGATGTGCTTGTCAACAATGCTGGGATCGGCGCCTTTGGAAAGCGCCTTCACGAAACCGATGATGCTACCTGGGCGAACGTGCTCGACGTCAACGTCACCGGGGTATTCCGCATGACGCGAGCTGTGATCCCCCAGATGCTGAAGCAGGGCCGAGGCTCCATTATCAATATTTCGTCCGTCGCCAGCTTGGTGGGTCTCTCGGGTTTGGCTGCGTACACAGCATCTAAGGGAGCTCTGGATGCTCTCACCCGGGCGGTGGCGGTTGAATATGCGCAGGATGGGATTCGGTGTAATGTTGTGAATCCCGGCCTCATCGATACACCCATGGCAGCCTCTCTGATGACAAATCCAGACATGCTCCAGTCCATTCTCGCGCAATACGCGATCCGTCGTCCTGGGAAACCAGAAGAAGTGGCGAACATGATTCTCTATCTCGCGTCGGATGAAGCGACCTGGGTCACCGGGGCGACGTTCCCCATTGATGGAGGCATGACCGTCCACAAGGCGTAGCGGTTGAATCTAATCGATCGTGAGGCCTGCATAAAAGAATGTATATCGACACACAGACGAAATTTTGCGGGGTGATTGGAAATCCGGTCGGGCATTCTCTTTCCCCCGCCATCCATAACGCCGCGTTCCGTGAATTGGGACTCAATTTTGTCTATCTGGCGTGGCAGGTGGAAGCGATCGGTGATGCGCTGAAGGGACTCCGTGCGCTCGGGAACTTTCGCGGAGCGAGCGTGACCATTCCTCACAAGGTGGCCGCTATGCCGTTTCTTGATCATGTGGAAGAAACGGCTCAGCGAATCGGGGCCATCAACACCATTGTCTGCGAGAAAGGGACGCTCACAGGCTACAACACGGACGCCACCGGTGCATTACGGGCTTTAAGCGAGAGTGGAGTGAACCTTGCCGGTCAACGCGTTGTGCTGTTAGGAACTGGCGGGGCGGCGCGCGCTATCGCATGTGCCTTAATGGTTGAGTCATGCTTGGAGAAGCTGACCTTATTAGGAATTGACGACCGTGAGCGAACTGCACTGGCTAAGGATCTTCGCCTCCAGACAGGTTCGACAGTCGAGGATTTCCATCTTGACGACTCCTCACTTCGTAACGTTCTCCCTGATGCGCGTGTGTTGATTCATTGCACGCCTGTCGGGATGTTTCCGAAAGGCGATGCCAGCTGTGTTCCTGCTTCGCTCCTTCACACCGATCTCACCGTCATGGATATTGTCTACAACCCGCGCGAGACCACATTGCTTAGGGACGCCAAGCATGCGGGGTGTCGCATCATTCCGGGGTTGGAGATGTTCCTCAATCAAGCGGTCACTCAATTTGAACTCTGGACCAACCAGACGGCCCCGGTTGATGTCATGCGCGGGGTGCTCGAATCTCATTTCCGATGATTAATGTGGTGCTTATTGGGTATAGAGGCACGGGAAAGAGTACCGTGGGCAGGATCCTGGCTTCTCGTCTCGACCGCACGCTCTTGTCCACTGACGCAGAGATCGTGAGGTTGGCTGGACAAACTATCCCGGAAATAGTTGAGCAACATGGGTGGGAACGCTTCCGTGATCTTGAATCACAGATCTGTCAACAGTTAGCCGGGAGGCAAGGACTTGTCATCGATACCGGGGGAGGAATTATCCTCAGACCACAGAATGTGGCGGTCTTGAAGCAAGTAGGGACAGTATTTTGGCTGACAGCTTCAGTTGAGACGATTGCTAAGCGCATTGGTGGTGATACTCAGCGTCCTTCTCTGACCGGGGTTAAGTCGTTTGTCGATGAGATTCAAGAGGTTCTGCGTGAGCGTCTACCGAAGTATCAGGCGTCCGCTGACCATGTCATTGAAACCGAGGGGAAATCTCTTAGACAAGTTGCCGATGAAATTCTGGCCCGGCTGTAGGATTTCTGGACGAGCTTCTCAACCTTGACAACGCTTCCCGTAACATGATTCATGTACTCCGTTGCGCCCGTAGCTCAGTTGGATAGAGCGCCGGGCTTCGAACCCGTAGGTCGCAGGTTCAATTCCTGCCGGGCGCACCATCGATTCAGGGACTTAGCAGAGTCCCCCACACCGACAGGCCTTCCTGGTTGCGCGGAGGTTGCAGATCCCATCCCATCCCAATGTCGGACGACAGGCTCGTCGAGCCGATCGACCGCCTGCCGATTTCCCCCTGGTATCAGGTGTCCGTATAGATCAACCGTGACGCAATGGAGCTATGCCCCATCTGTTCCTTCACATAGACAGGGCTCTCGTCTTGCTGGAGCAACAAACTGGCGAAGGTGTGGCGCAGATCATGGAATCTGATTTTTCGTAGCCCTGACGTCTTGAGCAGGGAGTAGAACGCTCGATGTCGGAGGTTGTCCCCGTCGAGAACTCCAGTTTCACTACAAAACACCCATTCAGGGATACCTGGCAATCCGTTGGCAGAGGCGCCGAATTGCCTCTCAGTGTGGAGGTCGGCGAGCGTTTGGGTCAACTCGCGAGACATGTCGACTCGGCGGACTTCCCGCTCTTAGGGGTCGTCACTTTGCCATGGGTGTAGTTGCGCTGGACCAGCAAGAAGCGGCCCTGGAAGTCGAGGTCACCCCATTGGAGGGCGAGGAGTTCGCTGAGCCGCAATCCGGTGCGAGCCGCGCAGAGAAATAACGGGTAATAGCGGGCGGCGTGACGCTGAGCTGTGGCCAGGAAGATCGAGACTTCCTCTCGGGTGAACGGGTTCACTTGCCGACGCTTT
>CAZAKX010000026.1:0-28163 GCA_964485915.1 uncultured Nitrospira sp.
CCCCTCCCCTCTTCCAGACAGGATTCCCCTTGCCTTCCGGGAACCAGAGTAGTTCAAGGTTATGGCCATCGGGATCACGAAACTTGATGGCTTTGATGCCAGCAGCTACCTGGTTGGACATGGGAATGGTCTGTGGTCTGGGTGAGATCTGGCGGACGTGATGGGTCCGCAGCTGCGCCCAGGCTGCGTCCATGTCACGCACAACGATGGCGAAGTGCTGGAACCAGAGATCGTGACTATAAGAAGGGACTGGGATGGGTCGGAGATCAGGAGGCGAAATAAACTGCGTCAGTTCGATCTGCTGTTCACCAAGTTGCATGCGGACAATCCGCGCCCGCACCCCGAAGATCCCGTACAACTGATCGTATGCCGGCCCATCGACCTCGATATCGCTCACCGGTTTGAACGTCAGCACATCGCGATAAAAGGCAACAGACCGGTCCATGTCTGACACGGTGAAACCCACGGAGGCGATGGATTGGACGGCAACTTGGGCCTCGGAAGGCCCCGTGAAAAGTAAAAGGTAAAAAGTGAACAGTACCGCGAAAGACAGAATGACATTGAGAGGGAGCCATTTGGGAAAACCTTTCACGTCTCACCGTTCACGTTTCACGTGAGCCTTGAGAGGAGATGCTCGCCGACTCGCAAGGCGTTCGCGATGATCGTCAGTGAAGGATTTGCGGCTGAACTTGAGACAAAGAAGCTCGCGTCCACCACGTACAGATTGTCCAGATCATGAGCCTTGCAGTGCACGTCCAGCACACTGGTCTTGGGATCGTGACCGAAGCGGACGGTCCCACTCTGGTGCGCCGTACCCGCGATTGGGATCTTCTTTCCGAAGTAGAGGTGCGTCGGAAGGAGATGATCTTCACAGCCCAGGTGATTGAGCATGCTCTTAAGTTTGGCTGCCAAGCGCTGATGGGCTTCTAAATTGTTCTCTGTGTAGGCCAGAGTGATATTGCCGTCCTTGCCGACGAGCACACGGTTGTTTGGATCGGGCAGGTCTTCCGAAGTCATCCAAAAGTCGAGCGAATGTTTCGCCGCCACATCGAGAGCCAATCCTGGCGCGAAGGGTGGCGCACCGAGCTTCAGCATCTCAAAATCCTGCTTCCCGATCATCGAGATGTGGCCCATCGGATAGTCCCAATCGGCAGAGGCGTAATAGAAGTCGTTCAAGCCAATCGTTTTTTGAAAGACGGTCGGGTTCGGCCTCTTCGAAATCGCGAGCATGGCCGAATTGTTGTGGCACATGTAGTGCCGCCCAACGAGATTGGAGGAATTCGCAAGCCCGTTCGGGTGTTTGTCGTTCGCGGACTTGAGCAGTAACGCCGCAGAATTAATGGCTCCACACGAGACCACGACGATATCGGCCTGATATGTTTCGGTTTGCCCGTTGCGATCCACAACGACGCCCTTAACTTCCCGCCCTGATGTACTCGTTTCTAACCGAGTGACCAAGGCATTGGTCAATATCGTGACGTTCGGATATTGCAACGCCGGATCGACGCAGACCACTTGCGAGTCAGCCTTCGCGTTCAGCAAGCAGGGAAAGCCATCGCAGGTGTTGCAGCGGATGCAGGCGCCTTTTTCTGGGTGCTGCTCATTCAGCATCACGCCGACCGGCAGATGAAAGGGCTGGTGGCCACACTTCAGCCAGTCATCGTGCAATTCTTGAATACGAGGCTCGTGGGAGAGAGCTGGATACTTGTACGGTGCGCTGGCTTTCGGTTCAGTCGGGTCCTCGCCGCGATTGCCGTGGACATGGTACAGATGCTCGGCCTGGGTATAATAGGGTTCGAGGTCGTCATAACTGATCGGCCACTCCGGCGAGATCCCGTCGTGGTGCTTCACCTCGCCGAAGTCCTGCGCCCGCATCCGTAGCAACGCCGCGCCGTAGACCTTCGAATTACCACCGACGTTGTAGTGGATGCCGGGGTGAAAGGTGTTGCCGTTCTTATCCTTCCAGGTTTCCTTAGCCTTGTAGCGGTTCTCGATAAAGATCGTCTTGGAGTTCCAGTTGTCCTTTTCACGGGGAAGATAGCCACCTCGCTCAAAAAGAAGGATCCTCTTCCCCGACGGCGCAAGCTTATAGGCGAGCGTCCCCCCACCTGGACCGGTGCCGATGATAATGATGTCGTAATGGGTTGATGTAGGCATCCGAGACCTTTCTGCGCAGAACATAGTCGTCCACGAAGACGAGTCCTTACAGGAGTAAGAATGCTGCCGAGTTACTCGCCTGACGGATTGCACCCGATCTGTTCTGATCCGGGATCTCGCATGCCAAGATGTGCTAGAGTGAGTACACACTTATGCTGACGGCGGAAACCGTGACAGTAACGGATGACACGCTGACCGTAGAACTCAGCGACGGACGGAGCCTCTCAGTGCCGCTCGCCTGGTTCCCTCGATTGGTCTACGCGACACCGGCGGAACGCAAGAACTGGCGATTGATCGGCCGAGGGCACGGTATTCACTGGAACAAGCTCGACGAGGACATCAGCATCGAGGGACTTCTCGCCGGCAAGCCGTCCGGCGAAAGGCAGGCCTCGTTTAAGAAATGGCTCTCCGCACGCAGACCCAGCGGAGCACGAAGTTCTGTTCGACGTACCAGGAATGGTCGCCGATAACCATCTGTCAACTTTCCCAGTGCCATTCTTGCGGCGCGCGGTGTCTTTTGAGTCTATGTTAGCAGTGATGAAAATAGGTTCCTTGATCGCCGTTGCACTCACTCTGGGTGGATGCTTGATTTGGCCATTAAAAGTAGCAGAAGAGATGGACACTCAAGTCGTTGATGCTAATTCAGGAAGTCCGATTCCACATGCAGAGGTTGTCTACCTTGCCTGCGATTTTCATGACTTCGATTGCAGCAACGCACGTCTAGTTCGGACGAAGGCTGATGATAGCGGACAAATCCTTATTGATAGCGAGCGCCATTGGGGGGTCTGGATACCTGCTCCTGGAGGCATCCCTGTGCCCAACCATCTCATTGCGATTTGGGCTCCAGGGTATAGGACATTCATTTTTAGTCAGGCGAAAGACAGCATAAACTGGAGAGTGAGAGAGACGAAACGACAAGATATTATCGAAGCTCTTCGAGCAATCCCGGCTGATCACTCAATGAACCATGAGTATCTTGGTCCAACAAATGATTTTCTTGGAGGAAAGATCAAGTTAGTGCCAACTAAATGACCCCCTCCTTCGTACACAGGACGCACACAATCAATTCACTTCTGCCAGCGATGATGTTTTTGATCTGCCCGGAGGCCTCGCGGCAGGTGCATAAATCATGATGCTTCCTGCTGGATATATGTCAAAGAGAGTCGTGAGGAAGCCTGGCTGGCTCAAGGCCAACGGGGTTGAAGATATCTACTCGGTGAGTAGATGTCTTTCTAAAGGCTTTGCTGATTACATCACGTTCTGGAAGCACAATGGCTACTGATTCTTTGCTCACCTGAGGTATGAACGGGGACATTCTCCATTTCGCGGCACGCGGCGATCATCTGTGACTGGCTGACACTCGGTTCTAAGGCTGGTATACTTGGTTTTAAGGTAGCACATGAGCAAAGTTGAGTTGATCGAACAGCAGATTGAGAACCTTTCGCCCGAGGAACTCGCGGCGTTCCGCTCGTGGTACGCGTCCTTTGATGCCGAGGCCTGGGATTGTCAGTTTGAATCCGATGTCAAAGCCGGTAAGCTTGATGCACTAGCCGACAAGGCGCTTCGTGCTCACACCGCTGGTCAGTCTACCAAACTTTGATCCACCACGCTTCTCCTGATTTCTGGGTCTGCTACAACGCCCTGCCTGCTCCTATCCGCGATCTGGCTGACAAAGCTTTCGAACTGTTGAAAGAGAACCCACACCATCCTTCGTTACGTTTCACCGAAAGCGGGACGCGTCTGGTCGGCTCGCGGCAACCGTTCACCATTGGCTTAACCACGGGTTCTGTCTTCGCTCTCCCAGAGAGGTGCATTCCATTGCCATGGAATCAAAGCCTCCCCGATCCGCTTCCCCCCTCGGTTGATGATATGGCCACAAGTCTGTGTGCACGATCAAACCGGCTTGAAAACCATCCAGTACAGATTGACCAAGGGGATGATGGTAGCCAATGATCCGAACACCAGCCAGATCTTTCCCAAGTCCCAATACTCTTGTGGGATTGCGCCACCGTCTGTGAACTGTCGCGCCATCCTGGCTTGCTGTATTTGCACCGGAATCAACACAGTGGCCCAGATGATGCCGGATGCAATGAAGAGCCAGAATCCCCACGAGAGCCAGCGAGTGTTCCAGACGTCCATGTGATGAAGAAGGGCGTTCCCGAAACCTGCTGCAAGCACGATCCCCGCGCCGCCAGCGGTGAACACAAAGTCCGTGAGGGTGACCTGGCGTTGTGCAAACGCGATGACCGCTGGATTCTTCGTGCGATCAGCCATGACCTTCCACCAGCCCGTGATAATGATGTTTCCCAAAAACAGTACCCCACCGAAAATATGGAGCATCTTGAGCAGGAGATACATATTCATCGGAGACTCCTTTCACTCATTCATCTGCGTCTGTGGCAGCACTGGTAGATTCCACGACCCTCGTTCATGTCTGGTTGGTTAGCTTCTGGCTCACCGGGTCATGCTTCCCGCAAGGCGAGAGAGATGACGGTCGCTCGCACTGCTCGCAAAATTAGCTTATCTGACTGCGCCGGCAGATCTTAATTCATTGACTTCTGAGTTGAGGCCTGCTCCTGTCGCCGATATTTCGTCACCGTCATGCCTGCAATACCCCAATTGTCGGTCTCGACTTCTTCAATCACGACAAAGGTCGTCGCGGGGTTCTTGTTGAGTACCTGAACAAGCAAGTCGGTCACACCTTTGATCAACCTTTCTTTCTGTTCGACCGTCACACCTTCACGTGTTAACTGCATGTGGATATAGGGCATGATGAGGCTCCTTTCTTAGGATGGCCCGCACGCTCAAGATGAGCGTGCGGGGTTGAAGGGTTACCATTTCCCTGCGTGGGCACCACCGTCGACGTGCAAGACTTCGCCCGTGACGAAGGTCGCGTCCGTGAGGTAAAGCACCGCATCGACGATCTCGGATACCTTGCCGATCCGTTGTATTGGATGCAGGGTCTTCAAGAATCCATGTGTCTCCGGTTTGTGCATCGGCGTATCGATAATGCCGGCGCCGATGGCGTTGAACCGAATGCCTTCCCCCGCATACTCAATCGCGAGAGCCGCCGTCACGGCGTTCAGTCCTCCTTTCGTCAGCACGGGAACGGCGGCCGGCACCGCGGCAAGCGGTTGGTCGGCTAGCGTTGTCGTGATGTTGACGACATGCCCAGCTCCCTGCCGCTTCATCTGTCTGACAGCTGCTTGAGTTACGTACAGAAACCCCGCCAGATTGGTTGAGACCAACCGCTCGAAATCCTCCGTCGTATAGTCCGTGAACGGCTTGGGGATGAAGATGCCTGCATTATTCACCAACACATCGACGCTGCCGAACCGTTGAACGGCGGTCTCGACGATGCGATGGGCAGTGTTAGGACTGGCGATGTCGCCGTCTACGAGGGCCAAATTGTCGGAAGGTTCCAAGGTGCCTGTCGTCGTAATCTGCCGCGAGTTGGCAACGACGCGATAGCCATGCTCGACCAATGCCATGGTGAGACCGAGACCGATCCCACTGGACGCTCCTGTTACGATCGCCGTTTTTTGTACTGTCATGACGCGACTCCTTTCAACATGTGGTTGTGAGGTGAATGTTGTATCTTCTGTGCGCCAAGGTAATGTATGAACTGTCATATGGCAATGTGCTATCGTTCGGTAAGTACACTTTCGACTTTCCAAATGGAAAGCCTCGCGCAATGCGTAAGGAGATCGTCAGATGGCCGTCAAACGTCGAAAATCAAAGGTGGTAGCGCCGCCGGTTGGTTGCCCGCTGACAGCGTGCATGCAGTTTCTAAAAGGGGCCTGGACGCCGAACATCATCTGGTATCTCCGGGAGGAGCCCAGGCGGTTCAGCGAACTGATGGCCGACATTTCGGGGGTGTCGCCGAAAGTCTTTTCGGCCCGTCTTAAGCGGTTGGAGCAAGACGGTATTCTGACGCGCCAGGTGATACCGACGTCGCCGCCGACGGTGGAGTATTCATTGACAGACCTTGGTCATGAACTCACGCCGGCGATCGAGGCCATTGTGCAGGTGGGACACAAATTGAAGCAGCGACAAGTTGTGTAAGAGAAGCTTTCCTGCCGCTTTCGCAACGCGCGGCAGTTGAATGAACCATGATGATTCCTGCTGGGTATATGGCCAAGAAGCGGACAATTGTTTTCAAGGTTACGGAGTTCGTACCGATCGTACTTCGCGTTTTCATACCGGCTGATGGCTGAAGCATGGTGTCGACTCCTTGAGCGACCTACACCTCGGTCAGCCCATCCTCTCTTTCCGCAGTCTCGTCAGTTGTTCCTCGAGAGCCAGCTTCTGCAACTCCTCCTCGAATCCCTTTCTGAATGCGGGATTGCCAAGTTTCCTGTCGAGCCATCCCATGCGTCTCTTAGCGGTTTTGCTTTTCATGGCTGACTAGGTCCGACGTCTTCTCCTTGTCCCATTCTTGCCCTTGCTCGATTGAGTGGATTGAGCAACCGATTTCTTACGCCGTGGTGCACGTACTTGTTTTCCAATGACGTGGTGCTCTTCAGCTTGGATGCCGACATCTTCCATTAAGGCCCGCAACGGTTCTGCGACCGACCAGGCCTGAGCACAGCACCCGCGGGCCGTGTGAGGCGGATCACCATCGAAAATCTCTGACACCTGGCCAAGGCACGCCTCATTCACGTGCGCCTCAATCCCCTTCAGAAAGCCGCGCGCCTGCGTACGCACCGTTTCGCTTGTTCCGTACACTTTGACCCAGGCAGTCACAAACGGGCCCAACAGAAAGGGCCAGACCGTCCCCTGATGATAAGCACCATCGCGCTCTTCTACCCCGCCTTCGTATCTCGCACGATAACGAGGATCGTGCGGAGACAAGGTGCGGAGTCCCACCGGTGTCAGGAGTTGTTCTTCAACCAGGCGAAGCATCTGGTGCGCGCGATCGCGCGGAACCAGATCGTCAACCAATGAAATCGCATAGAGTTGATTGGGACGAAGCGACGCATCGTCTCCCTCTGGTCCATCGATCACATCATAGAGGTAGCCACCATCTTCGTACCAAAACCGCTTGCGGAAAGACGCCATTGCATGACTACGGTCATTCCGGCATCGGTTGGCAAAGTCCGTTTCACCAAATCGTCGCGCCAGCGTTTCGCCGACTTCCAGCGCTCGAATCCAGAGCGCTTGTATCTCCACCGGCTTTCCATGGCGCGGTGTGACGACCCAGTCGCCGACCTTTGCGTCCATCCAGGTCAATTGCGCGCCAGGCACTCCGCCTGCAATTAAACCATCCCCGTCCATCCTGATCCCATATCGCGTGCCTCGGCGGTACCCATCAAGGATCTGTTTCACAACAGGCCAAGCGGTTTTCCGGACCTGAACCTCATCTTGCGATGCCGTGAGATAGCGATCGATCGCATGGACAAACCACAGCGAGGCATCGATCGTGTTGTATTCAGGCTGCTCCCCTACGTCGGGGAAGCGGTTTGGCACCATGCCTTCGGACACATGCGTGGCGAAGGAAGCAATGACCTGCCAGGCTATGTCCAATCGACCGGTCACCAGACAGAGGCCGGGCAACGAGATGAAGGTGTCGCGTCCCCAATCCGCGAACCAGGGGTACCCGGCGATGACCGTTTGCTGGGTCCCTCGTTCTGAAAGAAACTGTTCCGCAGCGCACCAGAGTGCTTGAACCAAGGTATCACGGGATGGCGCGGCTTTCCGGATGGTGTCTCGGCGAGACTTCTCACGGCTCACAAGAGCCGCGACGTCGAGCCGGTCGATGCTCTCGCTGGTGAAAACCAGTGTCCGGGTGGAGCTTGACCCAAGGTCGAACGTAAACTCTCCCGGCGACCACCAGTCCTCTTCTGAATCGAGCCCCCGTTGCTGTTCGACTGGGAATTGGATATGCCGATACCAATTCGGTTCATGGCGATACGATCCTGAATGAAAGGCCCTTACTGCCGGCACATCGGGATAGGGTTGCCAAGCGACCATTCCGCTCCCGATCGAGGCCTCTGTCGAGAGGCTTCCGTTTTCGTGATGTGTCGCATGATAGTCGCGCCCGGTCAGCTTCGGCCTCACCCGCAGCATGACTCTCGAACGCGTCTTCCCGATCAGCTTCCATCGCACCATGACAATATCGCGACCGTGGACTGACAGGATCTCCCGCTGGATCCTGATCCCGTTGCAGTCGAAGGTCCAGGTCGGCCAAGGATCTGTTGAAAATTGGCTACAGTGTTCATGTCCAGCTGGATGGACGGCACCCGGATACAGATTCGTTGAGAGCGGAATGGCCTGCCCGTCGATGTCGAGCCACTCTTCGAGGTGATTGACCAACACGAACCGTTCACTCGGCGGCGTTCGAGCTGTCAATAGGAGTGCGTGGTAGCGGCGGGTGTTTGCATCTGCGACGGTGCCGGACGCAAATCCCCCTCTCCCGTTCGTCTCAAGCCATTCGAGACTCAAGGCTCGATCGAGGTTTCGGCAGTCCTCGATACCAATCTTCACGCTTCACCCCTTACCGGATGCCACTCACTCTCCGGATTGCTGAATCAGCTTCGCTACCAACCCCGTCCAGCCCGTTTGATGGCTCGCGCCGATGCCCGCTCCGTTATCCCCGTGGAAGTATTCATAGAACAGGAGGTTGTTGCGCCAATGCGGATCGTCTTGAAATCGTTTCGTTCCACCGAACACCGGACGTTGTCCTTCGGCGTTTCGGAGAAAGATATGCGTCAATCGGCGTGAGATCTCAGCTGCGACATGCCAGAGAGTGGATTGGCGGCCTGATCCGGTTGGACATTCCACTTGATACTGGTCGCCGAGAAAGTAGTGAAATTTTTGCAGCGACTCGATGAGGAGATAGTTGACCGGGAACCAGATCGGCCCGCGCCAATTTGAATTGCCTCCGAACAGTCCAGTGCCGGATTCCGCCGGTTCGTAGTCCACGCGATGCTCCTGCCCCATGACGGACACCACATAGGGATGATCTTTGTGATAACGCGAGAGAGCCCGGATGCCGTAGGGAGACAGGAATTCTTCCTCATCCAACATATACCGCAACACGGATTTCAGCCTGTCGCGATTGACGAGAGAGAGGAAGCGCCGCACCTCTCCGTCCTGCGACTGTGTTTCCAGATGCTGCGCAAAGTCCGGCCTGTTTTCGATGAACCACTGCATCCGGTGCTTAAAGCGCGGGAGGCTGTCGATGAGTTCTGAGTCCAGCGTCTCCACCGCAAACAAAGGAATCAGGCCGACCATCGAGCGGACCTTCATATGCATCGTGGCCCCGTTCGGGAGATGTAGTACATCATAGAAGAAACCGTCTTCGCGATCCCATAACTCGATCGCTTCGCCGCCGATGTTGTTCATGGCACGGCAGATGTAGACGAAGTGTTCGAAGAATTTGCTGGCCACATCTTCGTAGGCTCGATTATCGCGGGCGAGTTCAAGCGCGATCGTCAGCATGTTCAGGCAGTACATACCCATCCAGCTGGTGGCATCCGATTGTTCAATGTGGCCGCCGGTCGGCAAGGGCGCGCTCCTATCGAACACTCCGATATTGTCGAGGCCAAGGAAGCCACCCTGAAAGATGTTTTTCCCCTCGGCATCCTTGCGATTCACCCACCAGGTAAAATTCAAGAGCAGTTTATGGAAGACCCGTTCTAAGAATACACGATCGCCGACACCTGTTCGTTTCTTGTCGATCTTGTAGATGCGCCAGGCAGCCCACGCATGGACCGGCGGATTGACATCGCCGAAGGCCCATTCGTACGCGGGAATTTGTCCGTTCGGATGCATGTACCATTCACGCAGCATCAGGACGAGCTGTTCTTTGGCGAACGCTGGATCAACAAGTGCGAGTGGGATGCAGTGAAAGGCCAGATCCCATGCCGCATACCAGGGATACTCCCACTTGTCCGGCATCGAAATCACGTCGGCGTTATAGAGGTGCGTCCAGTCTGAGTTGCGGCCGTGAAGACGTTCCCGTGGCGGTTCCGGCATGCTCGGATCGCCTTTGAGCCACCGATTCACGTCGTAGTGATAGAACTGTTTGCTCCAGAGCATTCCGGCAAAGGCTTGCCGTTGCACGCGGCGCGCATCTTCCGACAGACGGCTCGGCGCAAGGCTGTCATAGAACTCGTTCGCCTCCTTGAGGCGTGCTGAAAACACCGTATCGAAGTCCTGCTTGGCGAAGCCAGGGATCTGTGCGTCGTTGGTAAATCGGAGCTTGATGGTCTTGGTCTCTCCTGGTGCGAACGTCAGCACATACCGGGCCGCTGCCTTCGTCCCCACATGATCTGGGTTGACCGCATCCTTCTCGCCCTGCACGACATAATCGTGAAAGCTGTCCTTCACGTACCGGGCGCCTTCTCGATCGCCATACAGACGGCGGCTGTTGGTTTCATTTTCTGTGAAGAGCAGCGTGGGCTCACCTTCGCAGAGGAGGCGGCGGAGGCCGTAGTAATCATGCTGGGTCTCAATGACGCTCATCTGGTTCGTCGACTCCCCGTGCCTGAAACGAGGACGCCGGATGTCCGACCCCCAGGACCATGTGTTGCGATACCAGATCGTAGGAAGCAGCGTGAACTCGGCCTGCTCAGGTCCACGATTCACCACCTGAATACGGATGCAGAGATCTTCCGGCGAGGCCTTTGCATATTCCACAAAGACATCAAAGTAGCGGTGTTCGTCGAAGACCCCGCTGTCGATCAATTCAAACTCAGGGTCGAGACGGCCTCGACGGCGGTTTTCCTCAACCAGCTGGGTATACGGGAACGCTGCCTGCGGGTACTTATAGAGATATTTCATGTAGGAATGCGTCGGCGTCGAATCGAGATAAAAATAGCACTCCTTCACGTCTTCGCCGTGATTCCCTTCGTTGCCGGTCAGGCCGAACAGCCGCTCTTTGAGAATCGGATCACGTCCATTCCACAGAGCGACGGCGAAACAGATCAATTGATGACGATCAGAGATCCCGGCGAGACCGTCCTCATTCCACCGATAGGCTCGGGATCTCGCATGGTCATGGGGAAATCCTTCCCAGGCGGTCCCATGAGGACTATAGTCCTCACGCACGGTTCCCCAAGCCCGTTCGCTCAGATAGGGCCCCCAACGTTTCCAATGGCGCTCACGCTTCGCGTCTTCTTCAAGTCGCTGCTGTTCTGCCAGGATCGACGGTCGAGATGTGGGAGTGATCCGACGATGAGCGGTCATATAACTCCTTGGGTCAAAAGGAGAAAAAACAAGAGTCGATCGGCCGAAACAATCCCGACAGTCTACTAGAACCGGGCTGCGCCTGTCGTCAAACGAAAGCGTTAGGCCGCTATGCTGTCAACTGCCAGCTCTGGACCTCCGAAGAAGTCGAGAGCTGACTGCCGACCGCTGATCGCTTGTCCTTACCGACTCATTGCCATACTGTCGTGCTTCATGCCGCTGTCGGCTTTCATGCCATTGCTTCGAGCTTCGCCCGAGGCCGTCACGATCGGCTTGGCAAAGGATGCCTCGCCCAGCAACACTTCCGCATAGGCACACCAGATCTGGACCTTCGCCACGTCGTTGATCTGGACCGGTAAGGTGATGGTCCGGTTCTGCTTGTCGCCCTTGATGACCAGGCGATTCAAGAGGTATACGTTGCCCTTGGTATCTACCACCTGCCAGTGAGGCGCGGGAGTATCGGGAATCTTGAACTCCTCCGACCAGGTCAACGTGTCGTTGTTGCCGGACCGCCCATGCGTCGCAGTGCCGCTATTGGCCTTCACTCCCTCGAACTTGCTCGTGGTATGTGCATCGGCTGCGAAACTGTTGGATGCGAAAAACAATCCGGTCGCAGCCACCAGGGACAGAAACCCCATCTTCGATACAAACTTGCCACTCATCACGCCCTCCTTATGTGTTGGTGATTGAATTGTGAGATCCATCGATTTCCGTCATGGATCGTCTGCATGCCGATCAGTCGGAAGTCCGCGTGAGTTCTTACATACATTCAAAGATCGTATAGCTGAGAGGAAGAGTCTGGAATTTCGCTCGCAAGAAACAAACGACGGAAAATCAGACGCTATAGTGGCAGTGAAAGATGCAGCGAGCGTTGTTCTGATGGTGCAGCTTGGCACAGAGGACTCGGTGGATCCCGTTGGTTCGCACATAACATTCCGCCGCCAACAACATCCCGCTGAGCGGCGCGATGAGATAGAGCCAATAGTCGGTCCAGAGCTGTGCTGGGAGTGCGGACGCAAACGTGCGTGCTGGATTCATGCTCATGCCGGACAGAGGCGCTTCAACGGCAATGTACATCGCCACGAGTGCTCCCGCGAAGATTCCGGTCCATCGATTGAGCGACGGCCTGTTCGAGACCACCAGCACCACGAGCATGAGCCCGAACGAGATCATCGCTTCTGCGGCAAACGCGGCTGCCGTCCCACCAGGCCCCGGTACCGTCACGACATAGTTGACGGCGGGATGCTCTATCGCCATGCCCAGGATCATGGCGGCCATCCACAGGCCGACGGTCCCGCCGACGAATTGCGCCGCGACATAACCCAGCGCATCTCGGCCCTTGAGCTTCCCAAGCCGGAAGAAGGTCATCGTTACCGCAGGGTTCAGATGGGCCCCAGAGCGCTTACCCCAAGGCGAATAGATCAACCCGATTGCCGTGAGCCCCATGGCGAGTCCGATCAGAATCCGTCTGAGCGTCGGATCGGGGAACAGGTCGTGAAGCGGTGAATGCGGATATTCAAGAGCGGCCGTTACGACTGCGGCCGAGATCATGAAGAGGCCGAGGCCAGCCGCTTCCATCAGATATTCAGACCAGTGAGCATTCACAGGATCATGATCTCCCTCATTCCCGTGCTGACATGGGCTGCGGCATCAGCATATCGAGACCACACTCCCAAACCAACAACACGAATCGCTGACTCATCCGCCACGGTCAAACTTGAACCGATTCTCGACCATCACCCAACGGGTCTACCGAATGAACCGCTACATCCCGGTGCGCATCGACGCCCAGCCTTTTACAGGTAAGTCGCGCGATGACCGCCCCTCTTACAACGAGGGAATGGATCGCACGCGAGATAGAAAAGCCGTTTTTGAGAGGCGGTGATCGGAGAAGTGCTCTTACTTTGAAGGAGCTTCAGGAGTTCTGAATCGCTGTTGGATGGCAGTCACAACCTGCTTGGCCTCTGCTTCGGCAAGACCTGCGCCGAAGCGAACAATTCTCGTTTCATAGTCAAAGGCAATCACTCCACCGCCGATTCCCCACAGTTGGAGGCTGGACGAGAGATCCAGTGGGTTAAATCCGACTTGCGCGGTGCGCAGATTTCGCATCTGTCGAAGATCATACTCCTTGTCAAACCCGAATCCTCCAACGTCGCGTCGCGTTGTGAGCCTCTGACCATGGACAGTGACAATCTCTTTCCCTAGTACCTGCCACAGCCAGGCATAGATAGCCAACAACCCGCCGACCGTCCAGACGACGAACCATGCCAACATGAACGATTCTCCCTCCGGCGGAGCATCACCCTGTAAAAACTGACTGGAAACCATGAATTCAGCCACCGCCCAACCGCAGATCCAAAACCCCAAAAATCCGATGATGAACCAGCTACGGCTACAGGGAATGACGATGCGCAGCTTCCCGGAAATATCGGTGATCGTGACTCGAGAGACGGGTTGATTGATCTTTGCCATCCGGTACTCACGCTGTTGCGGTCGGCATTATGACATGAATGACAGGTGAGTCTCATCACATAGGCCGACCGATTCACTGGGTGGTATTTCAAGTCGCGAGGTATTTGGGATAGCTCGTCCCGCTATCCGCGTGGGAACGTCAGCTCACTGAGCAGGAAGGTTAGGGCCGATTTTCTCCAGAATGACTTGCTTAACCTGTTTGGCAAATCGTTTGGACACTTCCACATTTTTCAAGACATGGCCGGATTCGGACACGGTGTAGGTTGCCGAGGACACCTGCGACGTGATGGTCGCCTCAAAGACGACCGCCAGTACTTTGCTTCGCTTGCCTGTCTTTCGATCAACCCCGTAAGCTTCCTTTAACGAAACCTTCGGTGACACCTCCACCACATCCACGCGTATACGTGGTTTTAAGAGACCTGACAGATTTTGATGTTCGTCGGTCAGTTTAATGATTGGGTCTCCGATGAATTCACGTCGAATCTGTTCCGCCACGACCCCTTTTGACCGCTCTGCCCGCTGCATATTGTCATCCAACACCGGTGGGGCGAGCGTCACATAGATAGGGTCGTTCGCCTGCCGCTTTGGTCCCGCACTGAGCTGCTCAAGTTGTTCAGCCCGTTTGGCGCTGGCCTGCTCCGCGATCTCTTGTGCGGCAACCTGCTTCTTGGCCATTGGATCATCAGCGTCGTGTATGGTCGTTTTGCCGGCCTGATCGGTCTCATACACCAGGGTCTTGGCCCCCTGTTCATCGACGCGATAGATCTTCTTCTCACCGTTCACATTCGACGTATAGTAGCCGCCGGAGCAGGCTCCCACCGCCACACAGATCCCGGTGAAACAAGCAAGTCGGACTATGTTCATCGCGTGCATAGCTTCCACAGTCATACAAGACACTCCTTTTTCCCCAGTGCGAGCCGATACGGCTTACAGGTAACCGTCTCCAAGTCCAATGAGGTAAGTGTAGCAGCAGCGGTCGTGTTGGCTAGTCGGACCGTGTCGCCGTCTCACGGGCTCAAGAAAAAATGAGACTTGCCGATTCTTAGAGAGAGAGCACAGGAACAGGTTTGGAGGAAGCATTTGACAGTTTCTTGCCTCCACGTAGCGTGAAAGCGTTCCAAATTTTGGTGAAAGTAGATTCTTGATTAAGCCTACCCTCTTATCTCATCCCATGATTCGAAAACGCATCGTCATTATTGGGAGCGGATTTGCAGGTATGACGGTGGCGCGTTTCCTGCGCGATGTCGATGTCATCTTGATCGACCGCACGAACCACCATGTCTTTCAGCCGTTGCTCTACCAAGTGGCGACCGCTGCGTTGTCTCCCAGCGACATTGCCTGGCCGTTGCGCACCCTGTTCCGTTCACAACCGAACGTCCGTGTGGTCATGGATGACGTGTTGTCCATTGATCGAACCGCTCGAGTCATCCGTCTCCGAAACAGTGCTCCGATTGCCTTCGACTCCTTGATTGTCGCCCCAGGATCGCGTCATGCCTATTTTGGGCATGATGAGTGGGAGGCCCTGGCTCCAGGACTCAAAACCATGGCTGATGCCGTTCATTTACGTGAGCGGATGCTGCTCGCCTTCGAAGTCGCAGAACGGCAACGGGCTGAGACCGGGACGCAGAATCGCCTCACCTTCGTCATCGTTGGAGGAGGGCCCACAGGGGTTGAATTAGCCGGATCGCTCATCGAGATCGGGAGAAAAGCCATGGGGCCGGATTATCCCCATTTGCGCTTGGAAGATCTTTCGATCGTCCTCGTGGAGGCGGGCCCGCGGGTGCTGCCGAGCTTTGATCCCAAACTGTCGGCAAAAGCCCTGGTCGTACTCGAACGTATGGGAGTCACGGTGAAACTGAATAACCCGGTCAGTGCCGTTCGTTCGGACGGAGTGATGGTTGGGAACGAATGGGTCCCGTCTGCCAATGTCATCTGGGCAGCGGGCAACAAAGCATCACCCCTGTTGAACACGCTGGAGGTTCCTCAAGATTCATACGGTCGAGTCAAGGTCCGACCGGATCTGACCATTCCGGATGACCCTTGGGTTTTTGTCATCGGTGACGCAGCTCATTGTCTTGGTCGAGATGGGAAACCCTTGCCGGGAATCGCCCCGGTCGCAATGAAAGAGGGCCAGTATGTCGCCACGGTCATCAATGAAGACCTCCAGCCTGAGCAACGTGCACCGTTTACCTATAAGGACCGAGGCATGTTAGCGACTATCGGTCGTGCGCAAGCTGTCGCTCAGATCGGCCCATTCCACGCATCAGGGATCGTGGCATGGACCCTTTGGTGTGTTGTCCACGTTTTCTTCCTGATCGGGTTCAGAAACCGAATACGCGTCATGTCGGAATGGACATGGTACTATCTCACGTTCAAACCGGGTGCCCGACTGCTGTGTGAGCAACTGCCTCCTCAGCATAGTGTGTCCTCCACAGATCCTGCGCATGAGAAGGCGGTTGAGGATCGCCCCCCCATACGTCGCGCGGCGTGATGCAAGGAATTTTCTCTCAGCTCCCCAACATCTCTTCAGCCATCACTAGCTTGAAAGCACCGCACTCGATAGCTCTGGCATCACACCGTAGCTCATGGCTGTTCACAACGAGCGCACCCTCACTTCCTTGAGCGTTCTCTCAGACGCACAACGCTCTAGATTCGATACCCAGAGTCGCCGTATGGTATGTCCCACTGTGAAAATACCGGACTGCGACTCCACAAAGTAACTGCTGATCGAAGCAGAACCAAATGACTCAAAAGCAGGTCGTCGTGATTGGAGCTGGATTCGGAGGTCTGACGGTCGCACGCTCCGTGCGCCACGCCGATGTTGTCCTTCTTGACCGCACCAATCACCACCTGTTTCAACCCCTGCTCTATCAAGTGGCTACTGCCGCGCTGTCACCCGGCGACATTGCTTGGCCCCTCCGTACGGTATTTCGTTCACAGTCCAACGTCCGAGTGATGATGGATGAAGTGTCGTCAATCGATCGGGCGGGGCGGATGGTCCACCTCAAGGAAAGTCCTCCGATTGCGTTCGACATCTTGGTTGTCGCTCCAGGAGTACGTCACGCCTATTTCGGGCACGACGAATGGGAGCCATTTGCGCCAGGGATCAAGGACATGACCGATGCGGTCCGACTGCGCGAGAAGATGCTGCTCGTCTTTGAAGAAACAGAACTGCGCCGAGCCACAACCGACAGGCAGGACGGCCTCACCTTCGTGATCGTGGGAGGAGGCCCCACAGGAGTAGAATTGGCCGGGGCACTGGCCGAGATCGGGGGGAAAGTCCTCAGTAAAGATTTTCCCTCCTTACCTCCAGATGCCCTCTCAATCATCCTTGTCGAGGCCGGTCCTCGCATTCTGTCGGGGTTCGACTCCTCACTTTCGACGAAAGCCGCCCATGCACTCGTTCGCATGGGCGTGACCATCAAGTTGAGCAGCCCGGTGAGTGCGATTCAGGACAACGGCGTGATGGTAGGAACAGAATGGATACCATCCGAAAATATCATTTGGGCTGCAGGCAACAAAGCCTCCCCTCTTCTGAAGACCCTGTCAGTTCCTCAGGATTCTTCAGGTCGGATCATAGTCCGACCTGATCTGACAATCCCGGACGATCCGTGGATCTTCGTCATCGGCGACGCGGCACATTGCCAGGGGAAAGATGGGAAACCGTTGCCCGGAGTTGCACCAGTGGCCATGCAACAAGGACGGTATGTGGCCAACCTGATCAATCGAGACACGGTTCCGGCGCAACGCTCACCATTCATTTACAAAGACCGTGGCATGTTGGCAACAATCGGCCGTGCGCAGGCCATCGCTCAGTTCGGCCCCCTCCATGTCTCCGGACTCGTTGCCTGGTTGATCTGGTGCTTCGTTCATATTTTCTTCCTCATCGGACTCAGGAACCGAGTACGGGTGATGCTGGAGTGGGTCTGGTACTACTTCACCTTTAAGCCAGGAGCGGCCTTGTTGTTTCCAAGGAGAAGTGCGTCTCCGGACAAACCCTCATCTACGGATAATTCACGGACATAGACTGTAAGCAAAAGATCATCGTGGTGCGTCGCCTCGAATGCGCTGGCTCTCACCGATTCCGGGCATGAGCGACACCGACACTCGACCCCATTGTCCAGATGGGCCATAAGCTCAAACAACGGCGGGCTGGACGGATGTTGCTCAAGGCGGATTAACCGGTTAAGATTCGGTAGGAATTTTTGAGTATGATCATTTGGTGAAACCGATCAAGTAGGTGGAGACTTCTTTCTAATCGTCTACTGCCGACTAAAATGAAACACTTCCGCACATCAATCGCAGTTCTCACCGGTCATCAGGAATCAATTGGTAAGGCAGGTGGTATGCTTGTCGCGAGCGTAGGCATGCTCATCGTGACTGGTTGCCTAGGGATGGAGTCCCGTCAACCCCTTCCTACGGCGACCTCGGTTGATCTCGCTCGTTATGCCGGAACTTGGTACGAAATCGCTCGGCTGCCGATGTGGTTTCAGCGGCATTGCATCGACTCGAAGGCCATATATACGGTTCTTCCCGATAACAAGATCGGTGTGCATAATGAATGTGTGACTGATTCAGGAACCCTCGATCAAATCGACGGCGTTGCGACGGTGGTAGACCCTACGACGAACGCCAGATTGGCAGTGACATTCGACAATTTCTTCGCGCGGCTCATTGGCCCACCCCGAGAAGGCAACTATTGGATCATTGATCTTGATCCCGACTATCGCACCGCAATGGTCGGCACGCCGGACCGACGCTATCTTTGGATTCTTTCACGCGGGCCTGACCTCGACGACTCCACTTACCAACGCTTGGTCACCAAGGCTCAGGCGCTTGGCTTTCCCACTTCTAAGCTCATCAAAGCGCACCGTCCCCCCGACACTTCAGCAAGTTGTGGGGGGTCCCCTGCTGAGCCTGCAATTCATATGATTGTAATCTGATAGTTGACACCCGCCCCTCCCCCACGTAGGTTTTCTCCGTCACCACGCAAATGGACACCTTTGCTCAAGACATCAGCACTGTGGACTGGTCACTGCTCATACTTCTGCTCATTGTTCTCATCATGGGAGGCATCGGTTGGTTTTTTCTGCACCGCTTCGTCACCAATACGAAAGACGAGTTCCAAGAACATCAACCGGCCCTTCGCATCACCAACCTCTCGATCATGAACACAGGGGACGTGATCACAGTGACACCGGAAGTCGAAAATCTAGGGCCCGGAGTGGCCTACGATTGCCTCCTGCAGTTAGCCGGATGGGACGGAAGTTTTTCTGTGAAAGCGCTTCATCCACACGGCCCTCGATATCGAAGGCATTCCATCCCCATCGTTCTGGGGCCTGGTGCTCCAATCCGCATGAAGCCGATGAGTCGGTGCTTCTTACGATTGTCGTATCGCGATCGCTGGGAGCACCGGTACGAATGCTGGTATCCGGTTGTCCAAGTCCAGAACACGAACAATCGCCTCTACGACATCCGGATTGATCTCTCTCAGCCTGAGTTCACCGAGCCCCATCTCTCGGTCCGTGAAATGTGGACACTCCTGCGCCAGACTTCCCACGACGAAGATGAAGAGAGCTATGAGTGATACTGCGCAACGTGTAATTGGATTCTCCTCAAACTTCGCTCGATGGACTCCTCCTTGCCTCACTCCTGCAGAGGAACCCAATAGCGACTTCCCATATATCTCGAACGCGAGGGCTTGCAATCCGAATTTGCGAGACGTACCATTTTCATGACGCGCTCGCGCAAAGTCACCGTATTCTTTCGAAGCCCATGTAAGAATCGGTCGTGCCGGTCGACTGAGAAACAGCGGCCCCAATGTTGAAAGGAGGGCTCAGATGCCACCTAAAATTCAGATCGACCCGATCGTCAAAATTACAAAGACCGATGAGAAATGGAAAAAGCAATTGTCGGCGGCGGCCTATCGCGTGTTGCGGCATGAAGATACCGAGCGTCCATTTGTGAACCCGCTGCATGACAATCATGAATCTGGGCTCTACTATTGCGCCGGCTGTGACTTGCCGTTATTCTCATCCGAACACAAATTCGATAGCGGCACCGGATGGCCCAGTTTTTGGCAGCCGATCGACCCTCGAGTCGTTGAGACCCGGACGGATTTCAAACTCTTCCTGCCACGGACGGAGGTTCATTGCGCCCGCTGCGGGGGACACCAGGGCCATGTGTTTAAGGATGGCCCAAAGCCGACTGGGCTTCGCTACTGCATCAACGGAGTTGCGCTGAAGTTTGTGGCTGGATGATTCTCACAATCCCAACGCTCTCTCCAAACCCTTGACGAACACTTGTATGCCACTCAGGCCGGCTTAACTCGCCGCTAGCACTTGCGGACTTGTTCGCGGTACAATTCGGGACCACGCATCACTGATTCAGGATCGTCATGTTCGGCCGAGTGCTACCATTTCTTGTTCTGCCCCCATTACTGCTTTCATGTGGAGAGTCAGGCAGCCTGTTTACGTCACCGACCAATCCTTGTTCGTTGCTGACAGTGGCGGAAGCGCAACAGGCGCTGGGCGAGCCGGTCCAAGAGGGCACGCTCTCTGATCCATCGACCTGCCTCTTCAAGGCTCACCGTCAGGATGGTAATGCCGTCACCGTTCAACTCGATGAGTCGATCGGCAACGATCAGCGTGTGTGGTTCAATAAAGAGCGCCTGAGCCGTGACAGTCGTCTCATTCCAGGGCTAGGCGACGGGGCGTTTCGAATCGACTCCTCACCGACATTATCCCGTCTCACCTTCATGCATAGAGACGCGCTGGTGACGATCAGCGTCGCATCAACCAAGCAGAAGCATCTGGGCGAATCTGTAACCCTGTTGAGCCGAGCCGTCGCAACTCATTATGGAGCTACATTGGCCACGACGCTGCCTCCTGCGGCTTCCAACCCCACCCCAAGTGAAGGGATAGCCACTCACCTCGTCGCACGGTCAACCTCTGTGAGTCTGACACAAACACTTCCCGGCCCGTCTGAGACCCAGACCGGCCCGCACAAAGCACCCTCTCTTGATCCGACCGGTCTCATAGGAACCTGGCACACGCGTTCAACACAGGGGACGACCCAGCATGACATGTTACTCATTATCAAGCCGAACCTCGAGTGGTCGCTCTCCTCGATGATGCAATTTGATGGGGTAGTGAACGCGGAAGGAGGTCTGTGGTTGCTCGAACGAGCCAATACGTTCAAGGGGCTTGGTTGGAAGGGATCATACCGGAAAAAGACAGCGGACTCATTCACCAGCACCGGCAGCATCCAGGCCACTTGGACACGACTCGCACCCGATGAAGACCCCAAACGTATTCCAACAGAACTCTGGAAACTGCGACGCGAAGCCACCAGTGTACCGGTGTTCCAAATCAAAACAGTCGATCCTGACTTAGTCGGCCAGTGGGAAGGGGCCGGCACCTATGCAGGCGGCTCCGCCGCTTTCGTGTGGGCGATCAAGCCTTCCGCGGCGACAGACTTGCTGATCGTCGAGTCGCTCCGTGGGACTGTAAAGACCAAGGACGGCCTGCTGCAACTCCAACCGATTACGAAGAAGGGCCAACGAGTCAGCGTCGTCGCCATCTATGACCATGGCTTTACGACCACCGATGGAAAAACCAATCTTCGCTGGAGCAAGCTCCGCCCTGAACCGACAGAAGATAGTCAGCTCTAGCGGCGTCCCCTCAGTACTTTCTTGTTGAAAAGGCTCCCTCTTATGCCAAATCCCCCAGAGCGTATTGGATTTGTCGGTGTCGGCCGTATGGGTGCCAATATGGCCAGACGCCTGAAAGGACAGGGGTACCACATCGCCGCGGTTCAAGATCGTCATACCCAAGCATCGGAGAATTTGGCACAGGAACTGGGATCGGAACAGGCCAGGTCACCGAGGCGTGTCGCTGAAATATCGGATATCATCTTCACGGTCGTATCCGACGACGCGGCGATGCGGGAGATTTATGCGGAACAGGACTCGGCCAGCCTGATGGTACACGTGAAGGATCGACTGTTCATCAATTGCGCGACGCTTTCGCCCAACGTTCATCGAGACATTGAACGGGTGGTCACAGAACGGGGTGGCAGGTGCCTCGAAGCATGTATGGCAGGAAGCATCACCCACGCTCGAGAAGGGACATTGTATTTCATGTGCGGCGGCAAACCCGAGGCCTTTGCCAGTGCGAAGGCCATCCTCGAAGTGCTCGGAACAAAAGTGCAATATATCGGCCATGCCGGCGAAGCGGCACAAGTGAAGGCCTTGGTGAATATGGTGATGAACAGCAATACCGTTGCGCTGGCGGAAGGGTTGGGACTAGGAGCGGCACTTGGGATCGACCTGACTCTCCTCCGCGATGTCTTCAGCCAGACCGGAGCCGCGTCGCGAGTGTTGGACACAGACGGTGAAGATATGCAGCAGCGCACCCATGAATGCTACTTTTCCGTGGCCCATGCCGCAAAGGATTCGGCTATCGCGCTCGACCTAGCTAAGCAGGCCGGCCTCGCTCTTCCAGTCGCATGTGCAACATTGAGCCAATACCAACGCTTGATGGGATTGGGCAAAGGTGACTTGGATAAGTCTGCAGCTGCCGAATTGACCTTCCCAGACCGCCTCGGTTCATCAAAGAGCATGTGCGATTCCGAAGAGAACGTGAAGAGAAGAAATGACAGTACTGTTCGAGGTTAGGCTTGGCCTGAAAAGAAACTCTTCACCTGATCTGCCGGGACACAACCGACTAGGAGATCACCGTCCGGAGATACGATCAAAGGCACACCGTTTTGACCGGTGGCATGCCAAGCCGTTTCCCATTTTTGAGCAATCACGAGATACTCGTCATCAATGTCTTCTGTGCCCTCTACTCCTGCTAGTTGTTTCACAACTTGGAGATCGGAAATATCTTGTCCCTCGCACCAAAAAGCACGGTACGTGCGCTTTACAAAGTCCATCCCACGCCGAACATCTTGTCGCAGCAGTGCCGCTGCTTGTTTGATCGCTGGTAACGTATTGGGCTTCCCACTCGGCAAACTAATCGGAAGACTTGGAGCTAATCGCTGTACGACTGCCACCTCATGCTTCAATTCAGCTCCCAAGGAACCTTGCCAGGGCCTCATTGGCCTCGGCAGATGCGGTGCATGCTGGACTCCGTGCCACTCACAGGAATCCAGTAGATTCATTTCATTCAGCCGCTCATGGAGCGCATAGCAGAACGGACAATTGAAGTCGCTATATAGGAGAAACTTTTTGGCAGGCGCATCGGTTGTCATGATGCCACTTTACCGAAGTGGCTCACGAGAATCTACCCCGAGAGTGCCGGCGTCGACCGGTAGGAACTCTACAAGGTCAAGAATCGGCGTGACGTATCAACGCTTGAAGATGTGTGCGAAGTATCGGCAATGTCAACGGCTTGGTCAGAACCCTATCCATACCGGCTTGAAGACACTTTTGTGTTTCCTCGTCGGAGGTGTGGCCAGTCAGGGCCATGATCGGCAATCTCGTAGGCATGCCTTCTTCACGGCGACGGACTTCCTTTGTGGCTTCATAGCCATCCATCTCCGGCATTTCACAATCCATCAAGACCACATCGTAAGTGGTCCGACCAATGGCCTCCACCGCTTCCAGTCCTGTGCGGGCCACTTCAACCTGACATCCGAGCTTTTGCAGAAACTTGCAAGCGACGACTTGATTAATTTCATTGTCATCCGCGACCAAGACCCGCAAAGGCCCCACCTGGTCTCCCGCACCACGCTGGGCCGTCCCTGAGGACGAGACCGTACCCTCTCGATGAATCGCCGGAAGGAGGTTGGTGGTATAGGCGAATGTGCTGCCCCGACCAAATACGCTGTTGACCGTGATCGTCCCGCCCATCAGCTCGACCAGCTGCCTGCAAATCATGAGACCGAGGCCGGTCCCGCCGAATCGTCTCGCAGTCGAAGTCTCGGCTTGTGCATACGCTTTGAACAAGTCGGCTTGCTGTTCAAGCGTTAACCCGATGCCCGTATCCTGCACGCTCCACTGCAGAACCACCACGTCAGATTCGTCCCTCGCATCTCGCTTTAAAGACGAAATGGCGATCGTGACTCCTCCTTGTTTTGTGAACTTGATCGCATTTCCGACGAGATTGAAGAGGATCTGTCTTAACCGAATCGGATCGCCTCGGAATTCCTCCGGAACATCGGCATCAATCTGCAGTGAAATCGTGAGGCCTTTTGATGCTGCCAACCCTTCTGCCAACGTCGTCACATCACCGACCAATGCCCGCAGATTGACATTGGCCACCTCCAAACTCATCTTGCCGGCTTCAATTTTTGAAAAGTCAAGAATGTCGTTCACCAACGTGAGTAACGCGTCGGCAGAACGATGCATCGTCTCAATCAGCTCCCGTTGCTGATCTGTGAGGGATGTGTCTTTGAGAAGCTGCGTACACCCCAGCACTCCATTCATTGGAGTCCGAAGCTCATGGCTCATCGTGGCCAGAAAGATCCCCTTCGCCCGTGTCGACTCCTCAGCTGCTTCTTTCGCCCGGCGCAAGGCCACATCGGACGTGATATCGAGCCCATATGCACGAACTAATTCCAGCGCTTTCAGAGGGAACAGCGACCACGCGATCACCCGATCGGCAACGGCATGCTCGACTCGAGCCAGCGAGGATTCCGTTGCCAGACATTCCTGGAGCATTCCTGGGAGATTCGGAGGGAACATGGCTTCGATTCCAGATTCAAGCACCCCCCACTGTTCCATCACATTGAGCATGCCGGTGTTGGCGTAGAGCACTGAACCCGCAGCATCAAATTCCACGATGGGATTCGGCGCATCCTCAGCAAGCCGTGCGGCCCGTTGAACATCACGCTGAATCTCCATGGCATTCGTCAGATCATGCACCACCACCACGCCACCCGCTCGCGTGCCTTGTTGCGTTCGCGGCCAATATGATAGTGACAGCTCAAATTGGGTCCCGTCCTCTCGTGTCCAGAAGTGGGAAGGGACGACGACAAGCTCTCCGGTGTGCACCATCCGATTGAATGGGCACTGAGCAACCTCGTTCTCACTTGACATCAGACAGCCGATAAGGTCATGAAAGGCTTGTCCGACTACCTTGCGGGTTCGGCCAACCAGTTGTTGTGCCACGGTATTCAAAGACATAATTCGACTGTCGTGGTCCACAAAGAAGATGGCTTCCGGAACGGATTCCATAAGGAGAATCGCGTCCTCTCCCATGGGTGACCATGGCGGTTGAGACGTGGAGTCAGACGAAGAACTAGACGTTTGAGAGAGAGACATGATGCGAGTGTAACGGTCCTGCTTTCCTTCAACACTATCGGCAGGATTACGGCCCTTCTGAAGATTCAATCGACCTGATCTCTGGAGGACTAAGCCGGATACAGTCGGTTGTAGTTGGTTGATGAACAAGCCCATTGAGTTCCTCAAGTTCTTCCCATACCGACCGATACTATATTCGATAGGGCGTAAAAGATGGTCCCAAGGAGGTGTCTATGATTTCCGCCATACACACCGCACTCACGGGCCTGACTGCCTTTGGTAAGCAACTCGAGGTTGTGGCGCACAACGTCGCCAACGTCAATACGGACGGTTTCAAGAAACTCCGAACGACCTTCGTCGAAGCGCCAACAAGTGGTGTCCTGCCTGTCGTTGAGAAAGATGATTCCTCCGGCCCGACGATCCTCCGAGACACGGGCCGAAACCAATTGGCGATCGAACTCTCAAATACCGATCTTGGCGAGGAGCTCGTGCAACAAATGCTGGCGCAACGCAATCTCGAGGCAAATCTTCACACCATCAAAACTGGTGATGCATTACTCGGAAGTATCCTGGACCTGAAAAAGTAGAGAGACCCCTGTCGCAGCCCCAACAGCGATACTCAATCGAAACTGTTACGTTATCGCCCACTCGTGTTGATAGCTCTGCTAGGCATAGCATTCCCGTCTACCTCTATGCTATGTCGAGTCCATGCGCTCACCTCGTGTTTTGTTGTTGATCCCTCCGCTGACACAACTCAACACCCCTTATCCGTCCACTGCATATCTGACAGGATTCCTTGAGACACGCGGGATCCGTGCAGAACAGGCGGATTTGGGAATCGAAATGGTGCTGCGCCTATTCAGCCCCGATGGGCTACGCCACGTCTTCAGCCAACTCCGCACCCGAGCAGATGCTCTTCCCAAAGAAGCCGTCAACATGATGCGGGCGGAGCGCGCATATGTTCAGATGATTGAACCAGTCGTTTCGTTCTTGCAAGGACGGAACCCAGACGCCGCAACCCAACTGATTGAACCAGGAGTCTTACCCCAAGGGCCAAGATTCCGAGGTCGGAAAACCTTCCCACGCTCAGTCTCCGTGGATGACCAAGCCAAACAATGGGCAACGTTCTTTCTCGAAGATCTTGCTGATCTCGTTCAGGCTACGATCACCCCGCACTTTTCGATGAGTCGCTATGCGGAGCACATTGGACGCTCCGCTTCATCCTTTGATCAGATCGCCAATGCCCTGACGGCCCCCGCTAGCCTCACTGATCAGTGGTTACTGGAGTCGTTCTGGACGCACTTTGAACGGGTCAAGCCATCTCTGGTCGGTCTGTCCGTTCCGTTTCCAGGTAATGTGTATGGCGCGTTCCGCATCGCAAGAGCGATCAAGCAACGCTATCCCGCCGTACCGGTGGCCCTCGGGGGAGGCTATGTCAATACCGAACTACGCCGAGTCGCCGATCCTCGAGTGTTTGATTATGTCGACTTCCTCACGCTCGACAACGGTGAACGCCCCCTCATCTCGTTGATCGAATATCTCTCCGGCCTACGCTCACTCCAATCGCTGTGCCGCACGATGTATCGCGAGAAAAATCGTGTGGTCTATACCGACGATCCATCGTCCACCGACTTCACGATGAGCGAGACCGGCTGTCCAACCTACCGAGGCCTAGCCCTAGATCAATACTTGACCATTCTGGACAGCATCAACCCAATGCATCGTCTCTGGTCGGAAGGTCATTGGAACAAACTGACCGTCGCTCATGGTTGCTATTGGAAACAATGTACGTTTTGCGATGTCGGGCTCAACTACATCAGTCGGTACGAGATGACTCCGACCGATCGGCTGATCCAGCAGATTGAACAGCTCGTCGCCGAGACCGGTCGCACCAGGTTTCACTTTGTCGATGAAGCGGCCCCGCCTGCCGCGCTGAAATCACTCGCGCTCGCACTGTTGGAGCGAAAGATCAAGATTACCTGGTGGGGCAACATTCGCTTCGAGACGGCATTTTCACCGGATCTGTGTCGTCTCCTGTCTGCCTCCGGCTGCATCGCAGTCACTGCCGGACTCGAAGCGGCCTCAGACCGCCTTTTGGACAACATGAAGAAGGGCATTACCGTCGATCAAACCGCCCTCGTTGCTGCAGGATTCAAAGACGCCGGCATTCTGATCCATGCATACCTCATGTATGGCTGTCCGTCGGAAACTATTCAGGAAACGGTCGATTCATTGGAACGAGTCCGCCAGTTGGTCGCGGCTGATCTCATTCAATCCGCCTTTTGGCACCGCTTCACCGTCACCGCACATAGCCCGGTCGGGCTAAATCCAGACGCACACGGCCTGCGCATTCTTGGCCCTAAGTTTCAGGGCTTTGCAGAAAATGACCTCCTGCATGATGATCGTCGTGGAAGCACTCCGGACTGGCTCGGCGAGGGGCTCCGCCGGTCACTCCTCAACTACCTCGAACGGCGAGGACTCGATCTTGATATCCGTCAGTGGTTCGATGAAGATGTTCCTCGCCCAACCGTCCCTTCCACATGGCTCAAACATCTGTTGAAGAACCGGGTGATCGAGGATCGCTCAGAGGCAGAACGGCGATGTGTCTGGTTGGGTGGAGCAGTGACGTGTGAGCCTGAAGGAAACAGATCTCGACTTATTCATACCGGCTCGGGAAAAGAGTCCGTCTACATTCTTCCCGAGTCGCAAGCCAAGTGGGTCCAGCAATTGATCGTGTCCTCCACCCCACGGTCGTCATCGCAAGAGTATCCACACATCCAACGAGCTGGTAGCGAGTTTCCTGGAACCATCGCAGAATTTAATGCGTTCCTGACCACTTCGTCATGGAGAAAGATTCGGTCCGCTGGTTTAGTGCTGGTGTAATTCACGCGCCATCCATCGTCACCTGGACAAGCTGCCAAACACGAAGTCTTGCACGGCCACGCTTCATCGGTCAGGTAAAAAGGCAAGAGCCGGAACCCACGCTGTGGATTCCGGCTCTTCTGAGGGCGCTGGCCTCCCTAGCTTACGCGAGCGGCTTAGTACTGCAGCTGCATGGCCAGATGGAACGAATCGACTTTTTGCACCGGTTGCC
>CAZAKX010000027.1:0-27964 GCA_964485915.1 uncultured Nitrospira sp.
CCAATACCGGGCCCAACAAGTAACTCAGGTGGCTTGATTTCAGGGGAGCACTACAAGACTGCCGTATACTACAACGGCTTCGCCCTTGATAGCACCAGTGCTATTCCGTAGGAGCTCCGTCACTAGAGCGGTCGGATAGCCTTTGAACGGTTCTTTTGCAGTCTCAAAGAAGAGTGTGTCTGGCAGCACACATTCCAGACGTTTGAGGAGGCGCGCCAGATCACTCTGGATTGGGTGCAGTGGTGCAACCAGGAGCGTCCACATCAAGCCCTTGGATACCAGCGTCTTGTTCTACCTGACGTGGACCGATGAACCCGCTTGGCGGCTCCGAGTGAGCTAAGAGGGTGGTACGATTCTCACATGAGGATGCTCTTCAGCAATGGCTCGGGGTTTGTTGCATTCACAGCAGCAATAACAATTTCTGGGTACTTGGTTCCCCCAAGCGGCTGCCCTTGAGGCATCTGTGCCAAACCCACACCAAACTTGTCATTCCCTTCAAGTAGAATTGGCCCATCTATCGTCAAAGCAATATCCCAACCCACAAAACAAGGGCCTCCGAGTCGTTCGTGAGCCAATAAAGCCAGGTCCACCATTTGTTGCCAATAGGGCAAGTCCACGCCCTCGATTCTGGCCTGTGTATCAGGATGGCGTGAGAAAAGACCGGCTCTGACATCATCCCCCACAGCCACTCCTAATTTACCCCTCTCAGATACCCCAGCAGCGATTCCACCAGCAGCAAAATTGTCAGCTTCTCCCCTGCCTACAGGCATCCGGAAACAGGATTGGAAAAGTGCCGGTTTTGTTTTGGGTAGGTAATAGGAAATTACACGTAACGTACAAAGTGCACCATTGCTAAATTGTTCAATGCTGGGATGATTCCGCAATCGGGGTTGGACGATCAACTGGTGTGTAGCGGCGCGGTGGCGGCAATAAGACAAAAGCTCTGAGTGGTTTTGCAACGTATCAGCTCTCTTCCATTTATGAGAAGCTTCAACATACTCCCATCGTTCCACGCCTTGACCAGAACTCAAAGTGCTGGGTTTGATGACTAGATCCACTTTTGGAAAATTCGAACTATCGCAATACCACTGCTCCCTTCCAGATTTATCGAACCTCGTAATTATGGGTGGAGTTGGGAGGTCAGTTGAATGACAGAATTCAAAGAAGGAAATCTTGTTATCGAGTGTTTTGGTGTCATGGTTCCTATTAAGCCAATCAAGTATGACGGCATGTTCTGGCCACACAATATATTGATCGGCCTTTCTTAGATTTGAATCGTTCCAAAGCCTGAAATCGTAATACGATTGGGGTGGGAGGTTGTACACGTTTGCTAAATAGACAATCTGCTTCCACTGTAACCACAAACTGAACCCATAATTTCTTCTTACCCATATGCCATACTGATAGACAACGTAAAGGGCTAGTAGTAACGAAACAATAGGCCAAACCAGTACCCCCTTAATCATACCCCCCCGCATCCGTGAATGATTAATCTCCAGGGCTAACCGATGAATACGGTTTACGGGGTCCTGTTTCCCCCTCATGTTGAACCACGGTAAACTCACAGGAGATCGGAGGTGAAAAAGGCGGTGTCGAAGATAAAAAAGGCGGTGTCGAGGATAGAAATTGGTGAAAAACCGTTTCCGGATCGCAAATAACAACGGCTTTAAGATTTTCATACTATGTTCCATGAACTACATTCTGTTGGCGTGCTCCCCTGAAATCAAGCCAACTGAGTACTGTGAAGACCAACACCTCGGGTGCAACAATGCACATTGATGCGTTTTCCTAGTTCCGTGAAATCCTGCTGGATCGCATTTTAATCATCTCGAGGACACGGGTAACTGCTTGGCAGCATGCGCTCTCAGCTATGTCGCGCTGTGCTGGCTCAAACGGTGTCAAGACATACCTTGCAACCGGGGTTCCATCAGTTGGTAAACCCACGCCAATCTTGATTCGACATATTTCTTCGCTTTGGAATGCGGCAATAATGGACTGGACGCCTTTGTGCCCTCCAGAGCTTCCACTCATGCGATTGCGTACGACCCCTGCCTGAAGACTGAGATCATCTTGAATGATCACACAGTCTTGAGCTCTCAATTGTGCCTGATCTGCCAATTGCCGCATCAATGGCCCAATACGGTTCATCTCAGTCGCTGGTTTCACCAACAGCACCGGATGCCCTTGCACTTGAGCCCGAGCCACAAAGCCCAGTTTTTCCTCAGACCACGTCGCTTGTAATGATTCGGCAAGGAGTTCCAGCACCCGATAGCCCACATTGTGAGGAGTATTTTCAAACCGCTTCCCAGGGTTTCCTAAACCCACAACAAGTTGGCTAACACCCTTGCCCACCACCACGCTATCGGTCTGACTGGAAGGGGTACCACTCGCGATTTTTGGCGAGATCGAATGATCGAGCTCACGGCTGTCTGCTGCAGGCAGCCCTGACGACTTTTGGCTCCACGCCGATACGATACCCGATAGGCGATCAGCACGTGATGATCCCTTGATGAACACGAAATCGCCCGGTTGCAAGAAGCCACGCAAGAATCCATTGAGGTGGTCCACAGTCACAAAGGCCCGCAGGGCCTGGTCGTCGGCATGGCGTTTGGCGCGAAGGGAGAGGGATGCCCACTGACCAACGAAGAACACGTAATCTGCCTCCTCTAAGGCCTGTCGGGCGATTCGGGTATAGGCATGTTTTGCTTTTTCCAAGTAGTCGGAAAGCGTCCCGAGAATAATGATTTTTCGTTTAGCCATGGCGCGGCGTACGTAGTCTAGTGTCGGGGGGATGGACCAGACCGGAGCCTTTTCGTCATCGCGGATAAAGGTCACGCCGTCGGGACTCTCAATGGGGTACATGCGGCCGGGAACCGGGGCCACACTCGCGAGTGCGGTCGCTGCCGATTGAAGGCTGAGCCCCATGGCCCGTCCAACGGCCATCGCGGCGAGCACATTCGGCACCAGATGTGCGCCACACAATTGCGTTTGCACGCGAACCGATTCCCCTTCATGCAAGACCGTGAGAGATAACCGGTTGGGCCAATCGTCACGAATATCTTCTCCACGCAGCATGGCATCTGGGGACAGGCCGTATGTAAGCATGCGCCCTTTGCAGCGGCTTTGCAGCGCCAGGACCAGAGGGTCGTCCGCATTGAGGATCGCGGTGCCATTTATGGGGAGCGCAGCAATCAATTTCCCCTTTTCAGCAGCGATCGCCTCTCGACTGCCATGCGCACTGATATGATCATCTCCAATAGTGGTCACCACCCCCATTTGCGGCTGAAACATTGTGAACTGCTTCTCCAACGGGATGGCCTCACCAATCCCGCCAACGGTGAACTCCTGTACACAAAAGTTATATTCCCGTCTGGTAAGTAATATAGTCTGTACTACTCCAATTAACGTATTATCATTCGCATTGCTCTTGTGACCTTTGAATTGGCTGGAGAGCACCGCGGCAATCATTTCCTTCGTTGTAGTTTTGCCACAACTGCCGGTGACGCCGATAAAGACAGTCCTACGAAGACTCAGCCGGTAAATGGAAACTATCCAAGCAACACCTCGCCAGGCAGTAGGTCTCAGCTGCCTCCACCATGTGTAGGTGCTAATATGGGAAATCCAAAATCCAGTAAGCCGGCGCAAAATACGCCAGCGAAAAGTCGTTTTATACGGTGATGAAGCTGGCATTCAGTCCTCCGATAACCTTAGGTAAGATGGCTTTACTGTAGAAGGTTTTCTTAGCCTAAACAATCCTTTGAAATTGCCTGGGACGCGTAACGTGGAATAAATGAGTATCAAACTATTACATAGAGCTTCATTTCGCATACCCTGCGAAAGTGTTACCCACGTATCAAAACTGTTCATACCTTGTCACAGTGCCTCGGATGGGCACCGTCCTCCTGATTCCAGGAAGTTATTTTGCGGATGACTTCTAGGCGAGGTCTTTGAGGCCGCGCTGCAACCTCGTTGCGACTGAATTAAGCTCTAACGAGCTGTTCTTGTTGCTATCTTAGCACGGTGACTTCTGTGAACCAGCCGGTTGGCCATGAGTGGCCAGACCCCCAGCACGATTGCTGCGCTGCTTCGTCACAGTGGGACAAATCTGGTGGCTCGATACGCACACCTGGGCCCAACTCACCTGAAGTCGGTGGTAGAGGGAGTGGCGAGCTTTGGAAGAAGAATGGGAACGGAGCCGAAACCGTTTGAAGATCAAACCGGCATCTTGCCGTCTATTTCTAACAGAACCGTGACTAGAACGGGAATTAAGAGGAATGAAGAAAACGAGAAGACAACTAAAGTGGTTGATTTTATTGGTCGGGGCGAGAGGATTTGAACCTCCGACATCCTGCTCCCAAAGCAGGCGCGCTACCGGGCTGCGCTACGCCCCGACGTGTTGAATGCTCTCTAGAAGAGTACTCCCGTTTCTTTGCCTCGTCCCGCAGAGGCTCGTGCAATTGCCCTCAGGCTCCTGGACGTTCCTTTAGCCACGCACACATCTGGATAAACGCCTTCCCACGGTGACTCATACGATTCTTTTCTTCAGTCGTCAACTGAGCCAGCGTCTTGCCGAATTCCGGCACGAGAAACACTGGATCATACCCGAAACCTCGATCTCCAATCGGCTGTTCGGTGATCAGTCCTTCTAGAGTACCCTGTGTGACATGAACATCGCCACTAGGAAATGCAATTGCGGCAACCGTCAGAAATCTTGCCTTCCGCTTCGCTGTCGGAACGCCTGTGAGCTCTTGAAGGAGCTTCCGACAATTATCTTCGTAGGTGGCATGCTCCCCGGCATAGCGTGCTGCATAGACCCCTGGTCGGCCTTGCAATGCGTCGACTTCCAACCCTGTATCATCGGCCAGCGCTGGGACTTGCGTCGCCTTGGCGATCTCTCTCGCTTTTTTTATCGCGTTCGCTTCGCAGGTCGCCCCGTCTTCCTCCACCTCCGGCGCAGTGGGAAAGTCCGCCAACGTTCGAATGCGTATACCGATTCCTCCAAGCAGAGCCCCAAGCTCTCGTCCCTTATCAGGATTGCGCGTCGCGAGGACAACCTCCTTGACCGACTGATCACGCAAGCGCACCGATCAATTCTTTCTGAATGGCCGTTAACCGTTGGATCGCCTGCCACCCCAACGTCAAAAACTCGTCCATGTCCTGTTTGGCAAACGGAGTACGTTCCGCAGTGCCTTGCACTTCAACATACTGACCTCGACCGGTCATCACCAAGTTCATGTCCACTTCCGCCATGGAGTCTTCGGTGTACGCCAGATCCACCATCACTTCTCCGCCCACCTTTCCAACACTAATCGCGGCCAGGTAGTCGGTCAAGGGGATCGTCTTCAATAGCTCCTTCTTTTTCAAAACGGCACAGGCATCCGCCAACGCAATGAAGGCGCCTGTAATGGATGCCGTTCTCG
Organism: uncultured Nitrospira sp.; assembly: GCA_964485915.1. Taxonomy (GTDB): domain Bacteria; phylum Nitrospirota; class Nitrospiria; order Nitrospirales; family Nitrospiraceae; genus Nitrospira_D. The sequence continues at coordinate 5,421 of CAZAKX010000027.1, forward strand.
TCCCACCATCCGCCTGAATCACGTCGCAATCGACCCAAATGGACCGTTCTCCCAGCTTCGATAAATCCGTGACGGAGCGCAGGGCGCGCCCGACCAGACGCTGAATTTCCAACGTTCTGCCGCCTTGCTTGCCCTTGACTGCCTCTCGAGGGGATCGCTCATGAGTCGCCCGGGGTAACATCGCGTACTCCGCAGTCACCCATCCCGTTCCTTTTCCCTTCAGAAATGGAGGGACCTTCTCCTCGACTGATGCCGTACAGATGACCTTCGTATCCCCCATTTCGATGAGCACTGCCCCTTCCGCATGTTTGGTAAAGTTCCTCGTCACTTTCACGGGACGGACCTGATCCTTCCTGCGCCCATCGAAGCGTACCAGCCCAGAGATTCCACTCATGTTCTTTCGCCCCTTCATCAGGAATTAGGATGGGAATTATAGTGAAGGCTCGGAGAAAGCGCAAACTGCCTGTATCCCGGTAACCCTTAATGGTCCAATCAGCTGGAGGGCTTCGTTCACTCGGGCGATGTACAAAATCAGCCCGTCGGATTTGCCGAAATCTGTACAATTCCTTGACGGGCCGACGGCTCCTGGCATAGTGAGGGAACACACTATGCATAACGCGAAACTACAGAAAGTCTTTCCAGATACAGCGATTCTGTCATTGCTCTCGTGGATCAAAGGAAAGACCAAAGCCAGGACCGTGAGCCCACCTAGGTAAGAATAGGTGGCACAAACACTGCATAACGCTACAGACACCTTGCCGCCTTTAGGTTTGGCGCCAATGAGCCGATAAAGAAGAAACGAGACAGCCCTCGGCCCCAACCAGACACATACGATTCGACTCATGGCAACACTTATGGATCAGACCACCCACCAAGCGCTCCTTGATAATCGCAATATCCTGGTCGTCGATGACGAAGAGCCGATCCGCCGCCTCCTCACCTACCTTCTCCAATCCCATGGCTACCAGGTAGAATGGGCCGGAGACGCACGGGAGGCTCGACAGAAGCTCGAAGAACAGGCATTTGCCTTGATGCTCTGCGACGTCAACATGCCTGGAGAATCCGGCATGGACCTGGTGCGCCACATCATTACAGAACATAAACATACGGCCGCGATCATGGTCACAGGACTCGACAGCTCAGTGCTCGCCAACGCGGCACTCGAGGTCGGCGCGTTCGGGTACATCGTCAAGCCGTTTGAATCCAACGAAGTCCTGATCGACGTCGCAAATGCGCTCCGCCGCCGCCGGCTCGAAATGGAAAATCGCCTCCATCGCGAAAACCTGGAGGACATCGTCCGCACGAGAACCCTTGCGTTACAGCAGGCATTGGACTGGCTGGAACGCACAGAAAAAGAGCTGCGCCTGTCGCGGGAAGAGACCATTCAGCGACTCGCCATTGCTGCGGAATTCAGAGACCATGCCACCGCCAAACACATCCAGCGCATGAGTCATTATTGTGAATTGCTCGCGCGCAAGGCCGGGCTCTCTCCCGATCGATGTGACTTGATTCGAACGGCCAGCCCGATGCATGACATCGGCAAGATCGGTACGCCGGACCATGTGCTTTTAAAGCCGGGAAAGTTTACGCAGGAAGAATTCGGAGTGATCGCACAGCATGCAGAAATCGGCTATCGAATTCTCAGTGGATCGGATGCCGAACTCCTGAAAGTCGCCGCGGTGATTGCCTATACCCATCATGAGCGTTTCGACGGCACAGGATACCCACGAGGCTTGAAGGGCGAGACGATTCCCATTGAAGGCCGCATCGCGGCCATCGCCGACGCCTTTGATGCGCTCACCACACAGCGTGTCTACAAACCAGCCTTCGAGCTGAGCCACGCGATTGAACTCATGCTCAAACATCGAAACGAGCACTTCGATCCGGAGTTACTGGACATCTTCATCGCGTCGGGCGACGAACTCGCCCGAATCCATGAGCAATACGCAGACCGTGTCAATCCGAATCCCATCGACGAACTGTGACCCTCCGGTCAACACCTCTCACGCTCGCTTGATTCTTGACGATTCATTGACCGATTGCAGGTTCACCCCTATACTTTTCTAACTTTCCAGACCATCGAGTCTGTTCTAACCATCAAGGTTGACGAGCGAAGGAATAGTTGAGTATGCCGAAAAAGTTGACTGCGGTTCGCAAACGTCCACGAAGTCGAAATTGGATCGCCTACCTTTGCGAAGCGCTCGTCACCTCCGGCGCCATGCCGACATGGGAAGCCGCCTCCTACCTGACGGAGAACTTGTTCGGTGAAAAGCCGAATCCACGCTTATTGACGCCGTCGAACCCGCATGAGGTGACCGCACAACTGCTGCATCGCCTCTACCAACCGATCGTGGAAGCCGCCTCGCGAGACGTCATGCTGCCCTCAGCATCTACGATACACATCTTCACCGACATCAGCCTCACGGGTAACTCGGCCGTTCTCCTCGTCTTATTCACCGGACGTCACAAGCCTCACAAACTTGTCATGCTGGATGCTGCCAAAGCATGGGACCTGGTGTTCCCTGACGCTGAGTCCTTTAACGCATGGGCCGAAGAACGCTATCGGCAGCTCGTGAACGCTTTACGGAGCGCGAGAGTGGATCTAGAGGACGACTTGCTCAAATCGGCAGTCTAGGTTCGTCGCCGTTCGTTCTCACCTTAGACCGATACGCCCAAGTACCCGAGTTGATTTCTGCTAGATTGTCACACTTATCCCTAACTGAGGAAGTTCAATGAAGAAGAGTCACCCCTCACTGCTAGACAGAGACCCTTTGCAAACGAATCCCATCGGCCAATAGGCTCATCAGTCTCACATCAGATCTACCAAATATCGTCAGAGATAAGCCAAGAGTATCGAAATAGATGCAGTATCCAATTAGATTCACATGCTACTCGGCGCCCATTCTTTATTGTTGTGAAAAATACCTGTCTGCGTCTGCTTTTCTCGAGATATTCAATCGCTTATAAATGACCCGAAGCCTGGTTAACAGCACCTGAGGTGTGACGCTCAGTCGGCGTGCGATCTCCTGGTTGGTCTTACCGGCTGCAATGAGTGCAAGCACTCGGCTATCGAATTCCAAGCCATTGTCCACTCTCTCGCGTTGCGCAGGCCGCGCTTTATCTCGAATCCATTGAAAAATCTCCTGGGTCAATTGTGGATCCATGATCGCCTGCCCAGCAGCGACAATCTCAATCGCTTTCGCCACCGCGTCGCCCGACGCCATTTTCAGCACGTAGCCCTGCGCCCCGGCAAGAATGGCAGACCTGAGAAGGCGCTTGTCATCGTTCGCGGTGAGGAACATGACGGCGCTTTTTGGGTAAGATTCGCGCATAGTCCGGCACATCTCAATGCCACTTGCTCTTCCCACTCGAACATCCAAGACCACCACATCAGGTCGATGACTCCGTATGCAATGGAAGGTCTCAATCTTCGTGTGCGCCGTGGCGACCACAACAATCTTGCTGCACTTTGCAAGTGTTTCTTTCAGTCTCTCAAGATCAAGAATCGAGTCATGAACCAGTACCACCCGCACCCGTTGCCGAATTTCACCTGACGGCTCCACGTACTCTCCTCTGTTCGGACAACGCGCCTCGCGCTAGGACCAAGACTGTGGGCCACTGCGAGTTCTATTCCTAAAACTGAACTGACCGCATGGAAGATATCGGCACGATAGGCTACCGACGGGGCGAAGAATTTCCATGAGAACTCCCTTGAGTCTGTGGTGTTTCGCGTCGAACGTGACCATCCATGCCAAGGTGTATCTATTTCGATTCTGTATCTATTTCGATTCAGTCAAGAGGTGAGTACACCATACTGATTCCTAAGTGTTGCTACCCTATTCGGATTGACATACATTTGCTAGCCTTGAATTCTTACTGCCACCGGTTTGTTTGATACGTCTCGTTCGCGCATGGACATAAGGACCACGCTGAAGACCTCGAGAACGTCGCTCTGCATATCGATGAGGATGAGATGGGGTATCGGCGCTGTCTTGGCAACTTGCTGGTTCTGTGATCCGTTCTGGTTGCGGGCCGAACCGTCACTTTCCATCCCTCGGGCATCCTCGGCCACGGAACAGCACATTCAGGACGAAACGCTCTACTTGAAAGAGGAAACCGTCAGCATCGCGAGCCGGTACGAACAACCGATTTCCCACGCCCCATCCGACGTGTACGTGATCACCGACGAAGATATTCGTAACTCAGGAGCCACCGACATTCCAACATTGCTGCGGCAAGTCCCTGGCATGGAAGTGATGCAGACAAGCGCGGTTGATTTCAATGTCAGCATACGCGGTAACAATCAGGTGCTGGCCAACAAGCTCCTCGTCCTCGTCGACGGCCGGAAATCAAACGGATCGAAGTTCTCAAGGGGCCGGCATCGGCTCTCTATGGCTTCAATGCCTTCGACGGCGTCGTGAATATCATCACGAAATCTCCTGAAGAAATGCGCGGAACCACGCTGCAAGTCGCAGGCGGTGGACTTGGAACAATCCTGACCAACGCCGTCCACGCTAGAACCGTTGGCAACTGGGGCTACCGGCTCTCAGGTGGGCACGAGCAGAATCAACGCTGGTCGGACTCGAGTGCGCCATCGCTCAATAGTCAACGAATCGGTGGCATGGCAGAATATCTGCTGTCCAATCAGGGTCGGATACGAGCCGAGGCCGGCATCAGTCGATCAAATCCCTACAACGGGTTTGAGACAGGTGTCATCAACGCAAACACCCATCCCTCTCAGGCCCATGCCCTGCTCAGCTATGAGCAGAACGGCCTGCTGATCCGTGGCTGGTGGAATGGCCTCTTTTTCAAATCGACCGACACCTTTGCTCCTCTTCTTGCTCCACTCCTTACACTGACTGATCGATTGGGGCGATCCGGCGAAGACGGATCATTTGATTCATATGACTTCGAAACACGATACCGATTCCATCCGTTTGAGACGCTGAAATTGAATATTGGAACCAACTTTCGTCATATCATTGCTGCATGGAACTTCCTCAGCACCAGAACCGTCGAGAATCGTCTTGGGCTCTATGCGCATGGGGACTGGAAGGTGCTGCCTTCGCTGGAAGTAACGGCGGGGCTCCGTTACGACCTTGATACCTTTGACCCACCCACGCTGTCTCCACGAGGTGCGGTGATCTACAATGTGACTCCAAACCATACACTCCGGCTTTCGAGCTCTGTCGCCTATCGCCCACCGACTACCTTCGATGTTGGCCAACACCTGGTCACCGTTTTTACGCTTTCCGGACTGCCGCCAACGAGAATCACCACACTAGGCTCAGGCAGTGTGAAACCTGAACAGATCATCTCGCATGAATTGGGGTACCAAGGCTGGTGGTGGGACCATCGGCTGCGAACCCGACTGACCGGATTCTACAACCACATTTCTGATCTTATCGCCTTTCAAACCTTTACCGGCAACTCATTAGCTCCCATAAGCCCAGTGAACGGGGGCGTGGCCGATGTCTATGGCGGAGAAGCCGGTCTGGAAGTCCTGGTCACATCCTGGCTCTCCGGGTTTGCCAATTATGCGTACCAGGAAGTTGGACAAAGCTCCGGCGGGTCTGCCCGGCGAGGGTTTCCACATCACAAGGTCAATGCTGGACTCCGTACAACATGGAGTCCATTCACAGCCGAAGTTCTCTACCATCATGTGAGCGCCGCATCCTACCCGTTATCAGAACTGTTCGCGAACCTGGCTACTTCCTTTCCTGCCGGGACCGTTCTTCCCCAAGAACGTGTCTCCAGTTACAACCTGCTCAATCTCCGGCTGGGCTGTGTGATTTGGCGACAACAGACAGGTGACAATGTCAGGGAAGCTGAAATCGCAATTTCTGTCTTCAACGCCCTGAACGACGTGCATCGGGAGCATCCGCTCGGCGATCTACTTGGAACGAGGGTCATGGGTTGGCTGACTGTAAAACTCTGATTCACCGATCAACTGAATATTATCTGGCCCAAAACTTGCTCAATCCTGATTGCCCCGAGTCTCTATTCTGCGTCAGTCGAAAGAGACGTAGAAGTCCAGACTTGTAATGTCCAGCGAGACTTGACATCGTAGAAGATGATTGTCGCGATCAGTTATCATGCTTAGAGAGTCTATCCAACGTAGGCGCCTCATGCTGCCATTGTTATTTCCCCTCATCCTATTCTGCTCCACCACCCTAGGGAGCATAGTTCACGCAGCAGACATTGCCATCCTCAAATCAGCCGATCTGCCCTACTACGACCATGCGATTGTCGGATTCAAGGCCGGCCTTCCACCGATGACGAAGGTGAAGGAATACAACCTGGATGGTCAACTCGTCCGAGGAAGAGAGATCGCCAAATCCTTGCGCGCCGCACCACCCGATCTTGTCTTGGCCGTCGGGCTCAAAGCGGCAATCGCCGCCAGACTGGAAATTTTCGACCAGCCGGTTGTGTTCTGCATGGTATTGAATCCCGAAGCACACGGCCTGCCTACCCCCAATATGACCGGGATCGCTGTCCGGGCGCCACCGGTGGATCAACTTGCGGCATTACGTTCTCTCATGCCGAATCGACCACGAGTCGGCGTCCTGTACGATGAGGAACAAACAGGAGCCTTTGTTCACGAGGCAATCACAGTCGCTGGTCAACAGGGCTTGGAGCTCGTACCGGTCGTGGTTCGCCGCCAAGAGGATATTCCTCGTGCCGTCCTCGGCTTACTCCCGAAGATCGATGTCCTGTGGCTCATTCAAGACCAAGTCGTTGTCTCCGAATCAGCGATCCCGTTCTTCTTGGAATCGAGTGTGAACGCCAAGATCCCGATTTTTACCTTCTCGTCCACATTGGTTCAGCAAGGAGCGGTCGGCGCATTGGTCTTAGATCTCTGGGCTGTTGGTCAGCAGGCAGCCAGGCTTTCGCTCGCACGACTGCAGGATGCCGGTTCCCTATCAGGCATCATTGAAGCTCCGGAGCACCCACAATGGGCGCTGAATGTGAAAGCAGCAACGCGCTTCGGCATGACTCTGAGTTCTGAACTGATTCGATTGGCTGGCCACGTCTTTAGTGGAGAAGAACCGATGGCCCAAAAACTCGATCCGTCAGATCTGATCCCGTAGCCTAGCCGACAAGGACACGTGACGCCTGTAATAGTGCACACAGCAACAGCGATGGTGGATCTTCACATGCCGACTCTCTCACCGTTTTCGATGACGCTCCGAACGAAGCTTGTGTTCTGTACGGCCGTCATTCTGATCATCGCGTGTCTCCTTCTGGGCTGGCTGTTCGCTCAACAACAAGTACGATCGACCGCCGAGAGCTCGGTGCAGAGCGGCACGCTCCTCGCTCAACATCTGGCGCACATGGGTCGATCCAGCATTAGGGGCGGGGATATTCCTCGGCTGAACCAGCTTATTCAAGAGATTCTCGCTGTCAATCCCGTTGCCTATGTGGCGGTCATTTCCTCACACGGTGAGCTTCAAGCCGGGTTTGGGAAGGGCGCGTGGAAAGACCAATTCTCTCCGCACGAAACCAGTCGACGAGAATTTACCGCGACGAAATTGTTACAGCCCCGTCTTCTCGACGGACTGACGAGCGAGCCGCTCGTCAGCGCCATCGATCTGAATACTGAGGGACCCGTGCTCCGGCCGAATCTGGAATTGACGCCGAGCGAACTTCTCAGTCTCGTGGGAGGCGCCGAGCTTCCCATCTTTTATGATATTACCGTTCACGTCCCACCCTACCCATTGGTACCCTCGTGGGATCCTGCGCTGCAACTCACGTTTGAAGAGCGATTGGATGAGCCCCAAGCGAGCATGCCACACCATCCCATGACTCCCACTCTGGTACAGATTGGGTTGGCGACATCCCGCCTGCAACATGGGCTCCGGCGGCTATTGTGGCAAGCGATCATCATTACGCTGAGCACCCTGGCAGGCGGGCTATGTATTGCGGTCTTTTTGGCTCGCCGCATCACCGTTCCATTGCGAAACCTCACGATCGCGGCGACGAAACTCGCCGGTGGAGAAACGGTGCCGGTCCTGGCTATCGGTACTCGCGATGAGATCGGCACACTTACCGGCGTCTTCAACAACATGGCCATGAGGTTGCACTCCCGTGAGCGCGAGTTGCGTGAGCTGGCCCATAGCCTTGAAGACCGAGTGAAGGCACGAACAGAGGAACTCGCCGCAGCCAACACCCGATTACAAGAAGTGGATCGTCGTAAATCCATTTTCGTCTCCACGGCGTCGCACGAACTCCGAACACCGCTGACCTCGATGAAAGTCCATGTGGCCAACCTACGCGATGGGATCGATGGAGCCATCACGGACGATCAGCGACGATCACTGGCGCGTGTCGAGGCTAACCTGTCACGACTTCAGCTCCTCCTCGAGGATCTGCTGGATCTGTCACAGATTGAGATGGGTCAAACCACCTTGCATGTGGAACCGGTCGCGGTCGGCACTGTGATCGCCAAAGCCATCGAAGATGTCTCCCCCTTGGCGTTCGAACGTCGGGTGCGCGTCATCATCACGCTGGCATCCGATCTGCCTGAGGTGTCGGCTGACCCCGACAAATTGCACCAGATCACCCTCAACCTCCTACACAATGCCGTGAAATTCACACGCCCAGACACGACGGTTAACGTGTCGGCTGCTCCGGTATCGGACGGCCTTGTCCAAGTTTCGGTGTCGGATGCAGGACCTGGGATTACCCTCGAAGATGCGGAAAAAGTCTTTCAACCCTTCTATCGTGCAGCCACCACACAGAGGAAATCAAAGGGAGCAGGCTTGGGCCTTGCGATTGCGAAGTTGCTCGTTGAACTGCATGATGGCCGGCTGTGGGTCGAGACCGTGCCTGGATATGGCAGTCGTTTTTCGTTCACGCTGCATTCGATTCACACGAGAAGACCTGCTCCTGCACAGACGCTCTCCCTACTCACTTCCTCCCCTCACACGATCGGATAGTACACGCCGACTGACATTGCATGAACAGAGATCCGGGCTGCAGGCAAGCTCTTGAAAACCTATATAAAAGACGGTTTCGTCGAGACGCCTCTCTGCTTGATCAGTCGCGTGAGGTAGGTTCGTTGCAGACCGAGTAATTCGGCTGCTTTCGTTTGGTTCCAGCCTGCTCGTCGAAGTGCCTCTTCGAGAATCTTCCGGCTGTAGGCCTCCATCACGGCATGATAATTCAGACTACATTCCTCCGATACGTCGGTCTCGAACGGCAACTTCCGCTGAACCTTGATCCCAAGATGTTCAGGTTCGATACAGTCACCAGGACAGAGTACGGTGGCCCGAGCCAGCACATTCTCCAACTCGCGCACGTTTCCAGGCCAGTGGTATTCACGAATCGCATGGAGGGCATCCTGACTCACTGTGAAGGGACGACGCCCTATTGCCGCGCCATGTCGCCGGATAAAATGATGCACCAATGCAGGGATATCCTCCCCCCGCTTACGCAATGGGGGAAGCGTGAGAGAAATGACGTTGAGGCGGTAGTAGAGATCCTCCCGGAACACACCCTCCTGAATCGCGCCTTTCAGATCTTTGTTCGTCGCAGCCACAAAACGCACATCGGTGCGAATCGGTCGATTGCCACCGACACGATAAAACTCTTGATCCTGTAACACACGAAGGAGACGCATTTGGAGTCCTGAGGGCATATCGCCGATCTCGTCGAGAAACACCGTCCCGCCTGCTGCCGCCTCGATCGTCCCAGGCTCCCGCGTCACGGCTCCTGTGTACGCGCCTTTTTCATGGCCGAACAACTCGTTTTCAAGCAAGCTCTCCGGCAAGGCTGCGCAATTCACGACCACGAAGGGTTTCCCGGCCCGCGGACTCCACCGGTGTAACGCACGCGCCATCACCTCTTTGCCGGTCCCTGTTTCACCCAATAAGAGAACAGTGGCTGATGAAGCCGCGGCGCGTTGCGCCGTCTCAAGGAGCTGTCCCATCCGTTGACTCGGCCCTACGATACACTCATAGCGTCCTTGCACTTCGGCTTGCAGAAGACCGACCTGCCGCGTCGTAGCTGCCTGTGCCATCGCCTTTTCAATCACGATCGAGAGATGGTCGGGTTCGAACGGCTTCGTGAGGAAATCACACGCACCCAACCGTATCGCCTCCACTGCCCGACCGATCGTTCCGAATGCCGTAATGACGATCACTTCCGGCAGAGTCTGCGTCGCACCATTGGAACGTTTTTCGGCCAGGTGTTTGAGGATGTCGAGTCCGCTGAGGCCTGGTAATTCGATGTCGAGCAACATCAGATCCGGCTGATCCTCGACCACCATTTTCAGCGCCTGTTCGCCGTCCTCAGCCGTGAGCACATCATGCCCCATCCAGGTTAAGCGTTTGGTGAGCGATGTCAGGATATCGTGGTCGTCATCCACGATGAGAATGCGTGCCTGCATGAAGACCTCTCTGGATACAGGTTCGTGCGGCCCTATTGTAGTGGAAGATCGGCCCTATGGGAAGGTGTCGTAGCTGTGCGCCTCTGGTCGGTATCGAGGCTGGCTCGGATCCTATGGCGAATGCGACAGTCCGTGCAGATTCTTGGGTTCACTCAGGCTCATAATTCAGATTCGGCGAGAGCCAGCGTTCAACCGTGCGAAGATCCATTCCCTTCCGACGGGCATAGTCTTCCACTTGATCTTTGCCGACCTTGCCGACGGAAAAATACTTTGCCTCCGGATGCGCAAAATAGAACCCACTGACCGATGCCGTCGGCAGCATCGCAAAGCTCTCTGTCAGGGTGATCTCCGCCTGTCGCTCGACCTGCAACAGGTCAAATAGCAGTCGTTTCTCCGTATGGTCCGGACAAGCGGGATACCCCGGCGCCGGACGGATTCCGCGGTATCGCTCGCGGATGAGATCGTCGTTCGTCAGTCCTTCATCCTTTCCGTAGCCCCACTCTTTCCTGACTCGTGCATGGAGAAATTCGGCAAATGCCTCAGCCAGTCGGTCGGCAAGAGCTTTGGCCATGATGGAGTTGTAGTCATCATGATCCCTATCAAACCGCCTGCAGAGCTCATCAAGGCCGATGCCGGCTGTGACCGCGAAGGCTCCGATGTGATCCCGGCGATCTGATTCCTTCGGTGCGACATAATCGGCGAGTGAGAGATTGGGTTGGCCTGTCGGCTTTTCCGATTGCTGGCGCAGGTGATGCACCGTGGTGAGCACGGTCTTTCGGGACGTATCCTGATACAGCTCGATATCATCTCCCAGACTGGCGGCAGGGAACAATCCGTACACCCCCTTGGCCTTCAGCTGTCTCTTCTGGACGATCTCATCCAGGAGACGTCGCGCATCGTCATACAGTTCTTTCGCCTTTGGCCCCACCGTCGAATCGTCCAAGATAGTCGGATATCGTCCTTTTAACTCCCACGTATGAAAGAACGGCGACCAATCGATATAGGGAATGAGCTCCACGAGTGATTGATCCGAAATCGTCTGAATACCCACCCTCGCCGGTGTGGGAATATCGGTCTTGGCCCAGTCTGACTGCAGACGATTCCCGCGTGCGTGGGCGAACGACAGGAGCGGCTTGGCGCCTCGTTCGTGATGAGATTGCCGGACTCGCTCATAATCGTCTCTCACTTTGTTTACGAACTCGTGTCGCTGCGTGTGGCTTATGAGACTACCCACGACGCCCACTGCGCGTGACGCATCGAGCACATGGACAACACCGCGCGCATAGGACGGAGCGATTTTGACCGCCGTATGGGCCTTACTCGTGGTCGCTCCGCCGATCAAGAGCGGCACCTCGAACCCCTCGCGCGTCATTTCTTTGGCCACATGGACCATCTCATCTAATGATGGTGTAATGAGCCCGCTCAAACCAATGATGTCGGCCTTATTCTCCCTGGCGGCAGCTAGGATTTTTTCACACGGCACCATGACGCCGAGATCGATCACCTCATAGTTATTGCAGCCGAGTACGACTCCGACGATATTTTTCCCGATATCGTGCACATCGCCTTTCACCGTCGCGAGCAAGACTTTCCCTTGTGACTGAAAATTGCCGGTTCGCTTTTTCTCCTCCTCCATGAAGGGCATGAGATAGGCGACGGCCTTCTTCATCACACGGGCGCTCTTGACGACCTGAGGCAAGAACATCTTGCCCGACCCGAACAAATCTCCGACGATGTTCATGCCTGCCATCAGCGGCCCCTCAATGACCTCTAACGGCTTGGGGTATTTCTGACGAGCCTCCTCCGTGTCGACATCGATATAGTCGGTAATCCCTTTCACAAGTGCGTGAGACAACCGCTCCTCAACGGTGCCCTTGCGCCACTCGTCATCCTTGACCACCACCTTCCCTTTCGCCTTGACGGTCTCGGCAAACGTCACTAAGCGTTCCGTCGCATCGGGCCGACGGTTGAGCAACACGTCCTCGACAAGTTCGAGTAGGTCTTTGGGAACTTCTTCATACACGGCGAGCTGCCCGGCATTCACAATGCCCATATCAAGCCCGGCCTGAATGGCGTGGTACAAGAAGGCCGCATGCATCGCCTCACGAACGATGTTGTTGCCACGGAAGGAAAAGGAGATATTACTGATCCCTCCGCTGACCTTCGCACCAGGCAGATTCTGCTTGATCCACCGCGTCGCCTCGATGAAATTCACCGCATAGTTGTTGTGTTCCTCAATCCCCGTCGCGACGGTCAAAATGTTGGGATCGAAGATGATATCGTGCGGAGGAAACCCCACATGCTCTGTGAGAATCTTGTACGAACGGGCACAGATCTCCTTCTTCCGTTCCAGGGTGTCCGCTTGTCCCTTCTCATCGAAGGCCATGACGACGACCGCCGCACCATAGCGACGGACGAGTGTCGCCTGGTCGATGAATTTCTCCTCGCCTTCCTTGAGGCTGATGCTATTGACGATCGCCTTACCTTGAATATTCTTCAGCCCGGTCTCCAATACCTCCCACTTGGAGCTGTCGACCATGATCGGCACTTTGCAGATATCAGGCTCTGAGGCGACTAGACGAAGGAACTTTTCCATTGCCGCTTTGGAATCGAGCATCCCCTCATCCATATTGATATCGATAATCTGCGCGCCGCCTTCTACTTGTTGGCGTGCCACCGAGAGGGCCGCCTCATAGTCCCCGGACAGAATCAGCTTGGCGAAGGCTGGTGAACCAGTCACATTCGTTCGCTCACCGATATTGACGAAGTTCGATTCAGGCCTGATGGTCACGGCTTCGAGCCCGCTCAATCGCGTGTATGGTTCGATCTTCGAGAGCACGTGCGGCTTCACGCCACGCACGGCTTCGGCGATACGTTTGATATGGGCCGGGGTCGTCCCACAGCATCCTCCGACGATATTCAGCCATCCATTTTCCGCCCAAGTCCGCAGCTGAGGCGCCAATGTTTCCGGCGTTTCCGGAAACCCTGTCGGTAACAACGGATTCGGCAGACCGGCGTTGGGATGGGCACTGATGTAGATCGGGGCAATCTGGGACAATTCTTCGATCAAAGGACGCATTTCTTTGGGACCGAGCGCGCAATTCATCCCCACACTCAACAACGGGACATGAGAGATTGAATTCCAGAAGGCTTCGACAGTTTGCCCGGTCACGCCGCGATTGCTCCCGGCTTGGATGAATGTCACGGATGCCATGATCGGTACCCGTCGCACACCTGACGCAAATGCCTGTTGAATGGCAAAGAACGCAGCCTTCGCGTTCAGCGTGTCAAAGATGGTCTCTACTAGGAGCACATCGGCACCGCCATCGAGCAAGCCTCGAACTTGCTCTTCATACGCCTTGACCAGCACCTCATACGTCGCTCCACGCGTTGCGGGGCTGTTGACATCAGTCGAAATCGACGAGGTCTTGGTCGTCGGACCGATCGCTCCGGCCACGAAACAACGCCGTCCCGGCTGTTCTCGTTGCACCGCCTTCACCGCCCGCCTGGCACATTCCGCACCGGCTTTGGACAGTTCATACCCCAGCTTGTCCATCCCATAATCGGCCAGCGAGATCGCTTGTGAATTGAACGTATTGGTCTCGACGATGTCCGCACCAGATTCCAGGTACTGCCGGTGGATCTCTTCAATAACTGCGGGCTGGGTAAGATTCAGAAGGTCGTTATGTCCCTTCAGATCTTTCTTCCAATCTTTGAATCGTTCGCCCCGAAACGCAGCCTCATCCAACTGACGCTGCTGAATCATTGTCCCCATCGCGCCGTCGAGGATCAGGATACGCTCCTGCAAGAGCGCCTGAATGGCCGTCCCAGGATCTATCGACATGGTCACCTTATTGAAAGATGTGAGTGAGTCGCACTGCGTTCGCGATCATACTGGAAGGACTTCAGATCGAGCAAGCAGGCTGGCCCTTTCTTGACAGACATTTGCTACCCTGGCTACGATGCCGAGTGATGTCGTATTCATCAGCCGTACGAATCACGACGCTCATTATTGTTCTCTGTGCCACCGTTCTACCGGCACAGCCTTCCCCGACTCTTGCCGAGCCTTACTTCGAGGATGGGTTTCTCGGCCTCTCCCAGAAAGAATTACACGACAAACTCGGCATGCCCCAGGCCGTACGGGATCGGAAATCCGCGCTGCGTGTCTTCACCTATTATCCCATTACCGATTGGTCCAAGTATTTCAGTAAGTTGGTTTCGCCAGAAAATGGGGAAGATGTGTACACCTTCACACGTGAGGGTATCGATATCCGATATTCATTCAGCTACGCCGTCGACCCGAGCGATGAGAATGAGGATCGCCCGCTGATCGTTCGACTCGTGGACATTGAATTTTCACAGGCCGTTCCGATCCACCGTATCCCGGCCTTAGTTCCAGAGTTTCATCCCTCTACAGATCACAGGTCTCCTGCCTTTCGATCCAATATCTGGCTGCTGTTGTTCAAAGGCACTCCCTCGTCGGCTGCTCGCTTCATTGTGAGAGAGAATGGAAAGGACCAGCTTGATTGGACCCTCTGCTTCCAATTGTTCTCGATGCAGGGGCTCCCTACTCCCCTTACACCCAGTGCGTCGATCGACCGCATTGAAATCAGCACGCAGAGCCTGCAATTAGTGACGCGTCGTCAACGGCACACCCATGAACCGACTTTCAATCCCTATGCGGACCACGTCGAGCAAGGAACGATTCCCGCCAAGCCACTACCCAAACCAGTCCCGATTCCGAAATACGAGGAATAGTCGGCAGAGCGTGACTGAGGGAGACTTATTGTGGGGAGGACTGCAGCCGACCCTGTTGAGCGTGACCCGATGCCGCGGCCTTTTTCTTCAATACATCCATGGGACCGCCATCGCTCGTATACATGAGCACAGGCGTTCCGATCCCAAGAACAATCAACAGGCCCAAAGCCAACAACCGGATCATGGGGCTTTCCTTGCTGAAGTACATGATGAGCAGCAACACGATCGCTGTGATTCCCGCATAGTTCAGAATAGGCGCCTCGCCGAGGCTCAGATTCTTCATCTTGCTCTGAAACGACGGCATCGTCCAGCCAAGAGACTTCGCTTGGCCCTGAAGCTTCTGTTGCACTGATTGCAGTTTAGAGGGCGCTTTCGTCGCAGAATCCGGCTGTTCATGCATCTTCACTTTCGCCCGATATTTTTCTGGTACCGTCTCCGGCGAATCGGTGAACACAGGAATACCCTGATCATCGATGTAGGAGTAAATGGTTGTTGCCCAGAGCTCGGCAACGGTGCCATGTCCGAGCACAGCACAAAGACACATTAGTAAGATCCGGTATCGCATCTCGCAACGCCATCCGTAATAGTGTGTGGTGGAGTCGTACCCTGCTCAAGCAAGTATAGCGCCTCATCGTATCGCTATGATTTTATTGGAATTTAATAGCTATTCCTTGACTCTCATAGAACTTGCTTGTTAGCATCCAAACTTCATTTTTATGAATACCGAATCGCAACCCCTTCCCTTCGATCCCAATGCCGAAGAACCGTCGTTCATTCGACGCCGCCCGGTGAGGATCATCATTTATGTCGGGCTTGCACTCTTTCTCCTCATGGCGGTGATCTGGCCGATGCTCGTTCAGCTTGGCGACCCAAAATTCGAGAAGCACATCGAACAACATCGTGTGATGGTTGGCATGAGTAAAGAACAAGTCCTTCAATCGTGGGGTGGGCCACAAACGATCAATACGACCTTCACGAAAGACGGGATCCGGCAGGAAGAATGGATTTTCGAAGATTGGGAGAGTTCAGCGATCGTCCGTCATCGCTATCTCTATTTTGAAGAAGGGATCCTTGCTGGAGGATGGTACGAGGGAACGCGAGAACGCCATTTCCGCGACTTACCTGCAGAAAAACCCCACCCACGCATTCAACCGTAAACCAGGTGTTTGAGAAAATATGACCACCTGGCTACAGATCCGTTGAAGTGAAAATTCAAACTGAAGCCTCGCGGATGGAGAACCGAAGTCGGCTGAGCAAGACTTCAGCGCGAGCCTGGTCTCACTCCTCCGCTCAAAAGTCAGCTCTGGTTCCCCCCACCAATTGCACTTTGCTGTCCTTCTCTTTACACTCGAACTTGGGCTATGGTGTTTCGGTAATTCGTGCGCGACGTTCCTGACCAGGGCCGCCGGAAATCGTGAGTACGCGTTTCCATTCGCGAATTTGATAGATAGCCCATGCGTTCGGCTGTCCTTGAAAGAAGGCGGTCGGGTCCTCGCCGCTCGCATTGAGAAAAATCGGTTCCGTAAATCCTTCTTCTAAGACATAGTCGAGTAAGGATTCCGTCGTAAACCCGGCTCCTCGGAGCGTCACATCGGCCAGGATAGTGAGGATTTCGTCGGGGTTCTGAATGGTGAGTGGATTCATCGGCTGTTCGTGTATCGTGTGAATTCTAACGAGTCACCACCAGAGAAGGCAAGCAATTGTGGCTACGGACATAAAAAAACCCTCGTTCCTTGAATCCCTCCTCACCATCATGGATGGGAAACATCACTGGGCATGGGAACATTTTTCCTCAGGCCGTCTCAGCAAGACCCAGCTCAAAGCTCACTTTCAGCATGAGTACGCCGTATATGTTCGAGACTTTCCTGTGTTCTTAGCGCGGATCCTGGGGAAGAACCCTCCCCCATCAGTCCGCCATATGTTGGCTGAGAACATCTACGAGGAAGAAACCGGTGGACTCTCATTGGGACAATCCCATCCTGAGCTCTTCTTGACGAT
Source organism: uncultured Nitrospira sp. (assembly GCA_964485915.1). Lineage (GTDB taxonomy): Bacteria > Nitrospirota > Nitrospiria > Nitrospirales > Nitrospiraceae > Nitrospira_D. The sequence continues at coordinate 22,567 of CAZAKX010000027.1, forward strand.
GATGGAAGGATTAGGGTTCAGCCGCAAAGATTTCGAGCATGACCGTCTCGTACCAGCAGCCCGAACCTATCGGGGCTGGCTGGACAGAATGTCTTGCCACCGACACTGGGTCGTTGCCGCCGCGACGTTCACCGTGTTCGTTGAAGGCAGTGTGAAGGATCGCCAAGAACTTCGTGTTACTTCCAAGAAAAACCCTACCAAGGACCTTGATTCCATCGTCAGTCGTCATCCACTCGTCCGATATCATGGAGTCTCGCCAAAACATATGGGCCTGGTTCGAGCCCATCAACTGGTTGAATCTGGCCACCGACATGATGCCTATGACATGGTCGTCAACTACACACCGCCTGCGCTTCGACCGTTGGTCCTGGCCGGCGTCACAAAGAGCTTGGCCCTGTGGTTGAACTATCGAGATGCTGTCGCCAAGGCTTGCGGTATCCTCAAGCCTTCATGATACGATCCTTCCTGAGCTTGTGCGTGCTGCTTATCATCTTCGGTCTTTCACCGTCAGTACGCGGTACGGAAATCTCGTCAGAGATGGTACTCATTCCTCCGGGAGAGTTTACGATGGGAACGCCTGAGGGAAGCGATGGATTTCCTGATGAACACCCCGAACGTCGTGTGTATCTGAGTGGGTACCGCATCGATCGCTTCGAGGTCACCAACCAAGCCTATGCCGCGTTCGTCCAAGCAACGGGTCATCGCGCTCCTGAAAATTCGAACCATGCTGCGACGCTCTGGGTAAACAATCAACCGTTATCAGGCATCGAACAGCATCCCGTCGTCAATGTGAGCTGGATCGATGCCGAAGCCTATTGTCGCTGGGTCGGGAAACGGCTGCCCACCGAAGCCGAATGGGAAAAGGCCGCGCGAGGAGCCGATGGTCGGCGCTATCCCTGGGGAAACGAGTGGAACTTTAGCATGGCCAATAGCGCAAGCTACTGGGCGCAACGAACGATTGAGTTTCCCAGCGGAGCTGATTGGGATGCCTTCTGGGTCAACGGTGAGGGCGCTCGCATAGCCAAAGAAAAGGGGATACAGGGCGAAGTCTTAACGATGCCGGTGGACAGTTTCCCACACTCGGTCAGTCCCTATGGGCTCTTCGGCATGGCGGGGAATGCCGCAGAATGGGTGCAAGACTGGTACGACCCCAATTATTATCGACAGGCTCTTCTCAGTGATCCCACCGGACCAAGCCGAGGCGCAATCAAGGCTATGCGTGGTGGATCATGGCTGAAGCCGGCTCCGAGTCTCCGCACAAGCGACCGTGATTGGGGAACGATGGACAGCCGTCCCAGCGGCACAGGATTTCGATGCGCCAAGGACGCATTGTGATCCGTCCTTGCGGGAATCAGCTCCTCAGCCACTTCAACTTATTCAACCTACGTGGTAGACGAAAGTGTCTCGTTCGGATCGGAAGACCTGTGGGTCTCTCACAAGAACCTCCACCGGCTCAACCCCCATCAACAGCACAAGCCAGTACTCGATCATAGGAACCCTTCAAGGACGTCACGCCTGGATGATCCTCCGTAAGCACACCGGCCTCAAGGAGAACCATGAGCCGAGGAGCAGGGTTCAGTCGACGAAGGTCGAACTGCGTGAGTCCTTCCGTATTCAGAGCCTTCTCATAGGCATCAAGCCACGATTCGGTCACAGCGCGCAAGCCGGTATCGGTCGGTTTCATGCGACCTAATCGCACTTGCTGTAGGAGCTTGATAAGAGGATCAGATTGCGAGATAGCTGAGATGGCGCCTTGCAGCGCCTGTTCACTTGGCGAACCCATCGGACGTTCAGTTCATTGAACAGGCGCCGGGCCCGCGCGGATCACCACAACTGCCGCACGCACCAGGACTGCCAGACGACGCCCAGCCAGCCGTGGCTCCGACACCAAAGGCTGAAAACTGTTTATCAAGCTTGGTCGCTTTGCACTGCGGGCAAGCCGCCTCTGTGGATCCCTGGATCAGGAGCTCAAAACGATGATTGCATTCACCGCACACATATTCGAAGATAGGCATAGTAAACAACTCCTTCGTTCAAGTACCGGCGCATTATAAGATTACCTCTACCGAATCGCAACGACGGGGAATATATGTACCAGGAAGACAAAACGTTTGTGCTTCGCTTCACGCTCGAAGCGTCCTTTCCGGACGAATACGCTGGCGATGAAGATGAACGAAATTGGGTTCGAGAGTGGGAAGCCACGATCCAACCGCAATTGATTAAGTCAGTATTTGAATCTCTTCGCCGACATGGGGGGTGGACCTCCCACATCCGAAACCGCGGGGTGTCGCCGGCGGATGAGATTGAGATCGTCCTCACCAGAGACTTCTCAAAACCCATTCTCTTTCCATTCGACAGATGATCTCCTCGGAAGCCATCGGCTTGTACATCCATGTCCCCTTCTGTCGCCGCCGTTGCCACTTTTGCGCCTTCTATCTGGAAATCGCTCAGACCGATCGGATGGCCCGGTTTCAGTCTGCCCTCCTTCAAGAAATTGCGCTCCACGCCCAACAAGATGTTTTGAATGGACGTTGCTTGCACAGCATCTATGTTGGTGGAGGGACCCCCACATCTCTTCCCACTGAATACCTCACGACGCTTCTAAGCCTGATTCAAGCGACGTGGCCAACCAGCTCGACCACGGAGATCACGTTGGAGGCGCACCCATCTTCTGTCACGTTTGAAGATCTTACCGCTCTCGCCAAGTCTGGGGTTAATCGAATCAGCTTTGGGGCAGAATCCATGAAGGATCAGGATTTCCTCTCCATCGGGCGATTCGGACGTGTTCGAGACACGGCGACGGCTGTTCACGAATCACGCCGCGCTGGGTTCACGAATATCAACCTCGACTTGATGTACGGACTGCCGGGTCAATCCTTGCAAGACTGGATCGATACGCTGGAAGCGCTTGTGACGCTTGAACCAACTCATATCTCCTGTTACGCGCTGACAGTTGAAGAAGACACACGACTGGCTCAGGACATCGCTCGGAAAATCGTGTCACCACCCGATGATGCGCTTCAGATTGAGATGGAGGCTGCGGCGGAACAGATCCTTGCCGACGCGGGATTTGTTCGCTATGAGATCTCCAACTACGCCAAACCGGAATCTGCCTGTCGTCACAATCTTCTCTACTGGACCGGCGGTGAGTACCTTGGACTCGGCCCCAGCGCGCAGTCTTATCTTGCGGGAACTCGATTCGGGAAAATAGCGGATCTTGAATCGTATATGAAAGCACTGGACAACCATCATCTACCAATCGTAGACCACACGACCCTTTCGACTGCCGAACGACGGCGAGATGCACTCGTATTTGGGTTGCGGCTCCTCTGCGGTGTCCCTCGACCAATAACTCGGGCGGCAGAGCGAGATCGCCAGATTGACGAACTGTTAGCGAAAGGCCTGCTCGATTCAGATCATGATCGCCTCTGGCTGACTCCCTTGGGACGGCGATACGCTGATTCCGTGGCAGAGACCCTGTTTTGAGTACAATGCCCCCTTATGGAGCTCTCTGTGAAACTCCAGAATGAGCAATTTTTCTCCATCCGACTATCGTCCGATTGACAAGACACGCGCAATCGGAGGAGACTACACGTAGTCTCAGAGGGTGACAATGCCTGTCAACATGGACCCTGCAAAGAAACGCCGTCGCCCCAAACGGACGACGGAACCGACTCCTCAGGAGACGCGCACAGACAGAGCTTCGTCACCGGCAGGCATCGCCTTTGGGACAGAGACCAATGAGGATCGAGAAAAAGAGCTGGCCGATGCCGAGCTGAAGAATCTATGGGACGCAACCGAAGTGATCGATATGGACAAAACATAAGAGTGGGTTGGATTCAATGAAATGGTGCAGCTCAAACAGAAATCGGCTTCCTCACCTTCCCTAGAATTCCCACTGCATGCCGACACCTGCCACACCAGAAACCATTCCCAGTATCAGCGAAGATATTCAAACCAGTTCAGGCACGGGGTTCGAGTCCCGTGTAGTCGTCTACAACTGCGATTGCCACACCTACCAGCAGGTCATCGAGCTGTTTTGCCGGTGTATTCCCGGCATGACATCGACGAAGGCGTTTGAGTTGGCTTATCGAATCGATCATGACGGGGAAGCCATCGTGTTCACCGGATCAACAGAGCAAGCCGAAAACATCGCGGCAAAACTCGCAGGAGGTGGGCTCAAAGTGGCTGTGCAGTAATCCAAACTTCCGTTACTTCTTACGCCTGGCTGTACCTTTCGCTGATGTCTTGACTGCTTTTGCAGGTTTCTTACCTGCAGTTTTCGCAAGAATTTTGACCGGTGGCTTGGCCATCGTTGCTTTGGCTGGCTTCTTGTTCCCCTTTGCTGATGGAGGAGTCGACTTTTTCCCTTTTCCCGATGACCTCGACTTCCCGCTCTGCGAGGGCTTGACTGGAACCATATAGGTGGAGGTCCGATTGACCTTGGCCAACTGATCTCCGCTCAACACACGCACTTGATACAGCTCAAAGAGCTTGCTGATAGCTTTCGTATCGCCTCGTCTCGCCGCATTCAGAAGCTTCCGGCGTTGGTTCATCTCTTCTTCTTCGGTATGCGAAGCAGCTCGCCGTTCCATGCCTATCCTTTCTCGACTAACGCCGACGGCCAACCAGGGTTTCTACTAGTCAACCAATGCCCGGTCCTAAGAAAATTGGTGGAGTATATCAGAGTCCTGGGATTCTTTGGAATATCAAATATTGTGCCCACTTACGACGCTGCCTTGCCTTCGCGACTAAGAAACTTTCGACCTTTTGTATTTGAGACTTGAGCCTTCTCTCACGATCCCGGTATAACTACAGACAACCTGGTCAATTTTTCTGAGAGGGGATTATTAATGCAACCACAACAAGAACCTTCGACCGTGGCCGACGACCCTCAGGCTCGCGACCTCCTTCGCCGAGCCTTTGAAGCGACCGCTCGCTGGCCCAAAGATTTTCAAGGGTTTACCGCCGACCTCACCGTCAATGTGAATGGCAAAGAAACCAGCGGCTCCGTCATGGTCAAGAGCCCCCGCGAAGTTTCGGTTCAACTCGGCGATGGCGAGACGCAAAAGTGGGCTCAAGAACAACTCGGCATGATCGCGGTCCATCGTGGCCCACGGAGTTTCGAAGAATCAGACGGCAAGTATTCCCTCACCATGGAAGAGGATGGCCACCCGTTTGGGACGAAGCTGAACATCCATGGCTCGAATTCCTTCTATCGGGTGAAAGACAACCGCATCACCCAGATCAACCGGAAAATGGCCCACCCCGGCATGAATCCGTTTGCGTTTACAATCAACGTGGAAGAAAGCGCTGTTACGCAAGACCAGAAGAATCTCACCACCAAGTATACGGTCTACTACTATTCCCCCACCGACGGGAAACTCACCAATGTCGA
>CAZAKX010000028.1:0-27443 GCA_964485915.1 uncultured Nitrospira sp.
TCCCGCCGATCGACTCCGACGAATTCATCTTCCTCGCCCGTCGCGTCGGTTACACGACGGATGACTGGCAGGCAGGAGCGAAGCATCTCAAGTCGGATATTGAAGATCACATGGGAAAGGTGAAGGAGTTTTTTGAGAGGACTTTTGGGAAGATCTAAGGTGAGTAGAAACGAACAGTCGCATCGGAAAGGAACTGGCCACCCCTAGGGAAGCCGCTGCTTCTAGGGCTGGCCAGTGCTCTACTCTCTCTATCCACACCGGGTCAGAACGCCGCCGGTGTGACTTGGACAAGACCCTACGGTTTGATGTCAAAATGCAGCGACAAGCCCGCATGCACAAAGATCGTTCTGATCGTGGATTCATAATTATTAAAAACTAGATCTTGTCCGCCAACTGTGGACGCCCCGAACCGATCCGTCCCCAGCTCGTCGTGAAAGGCATGAACATACTTTGCCTCAACAAACGCAGCCACGTACTTGAAGAGATGGGCCTTGACTCCTCCCATTGCCAGAAACCCGGGAGCCGTATTCCGCTGGTCGACGATAGCGTTCCCAAAACCAGCCCCCCGGAATCCACCTGGCCTTTGCGAGATCTGATGCGCTCCCACACCAACCCCGACGTACGGATGCCACCGTCCGTTGGGATAGGCCTCAGAAATCCCCATCGGTCGTCGAATCAGGAAATTGGAACCGATGTAGATGCCTTGCGTTTCAGTCGTGGTGCCTTCAAACCCTCCGCCCGCAATGGGACTGTTAGCAGTCCCATTCACTCCATTCCGACAGCAGGCTATGTCCGGATACCAAACAAAGCCGGCGACTTCAACACCGAGATCGAATCCCGCCAACTTGTTTCTGGTTGGAAACCAAACCCCCGCGTTGCCACCGATCGTCATTTTCATCTGATAGTCGACATCCTTTTCCACCCGGGGCAGCGTCCCGTCAGTAAACGTGGCGTCCGCGCTGAACGGCATGGCCACGCCCGCCATGAAGGACAGATAGGGCTCGATCGTCCCGGACGAGATTGTCGGGAGCTCATCTTCCGCTGACGCGGAGAGAGGATAGCCGAGGATACAGAGGAGACAAATCATCGCCGAAATTCTCGTTTTCATTCATCGCCCTCCCAAGGTAAAGAAAACATGTTCTTCGACGAATTTGGGCCGCGAAATCTGATATCAGTCGGTATTTCGCCTATGGCTGGCGGGACGATACGAGACGATTGCGTCTTCGTGATACTCGAATCGACCCCCGGTTCGGTGGCTGCGGTTATTGACATGAGAGTCCACATATCCGCCTCCAGAGCGATCATGAGGGGATGCTCTTCTCGCATCGTAGAGCGGACGGCGCCAACAGTAGCAATCCCACGTTCATTTTTGAAAATAGATAAAACGGATTGGAGCTATCGGTAAATCCAATATCCCAGCAGGCTTGACTATGGCAAGGGAAGGCTTGACTGTTTCTCGATCCTTTGGAGGCCGTCATCACGATTCCTCCCAATATGGCTCAGGAGCACCAGTGAACAACACATTGAAAGAAATGATAAGCGTCACACCTGTATCACAGAGAGAAGGCGATGAGCACACCGTAGAAATAGCGCCTGTGAAGCTGTGGCGTGAGGAGGATGCCAGCAGAAGAACGTACTCAGAAAACTACCGTCCCAACGCTTTTTTGACCGCGTCGCCGATCTCAGCCGGATTCTTGACCACTTTGACTCCGGCTGCTTCCAGGGTTTTCATCTTTTCGGCTGCCGTTCCCTTGCCGCCTGAGATAATCGCCCCGGCGTGGCCCATGCGGCGGCCAGGAGGCGCGGTGATACCGGCGATGAAGCTGATCACCGGTTTCTTGATGTTTTTCTTGATGAACTCTGCCGCTTTTTCTTCTGCGTCGCCGCCGATCTCTCCGATCATGACGATGGCCTGAGTCTCCGGATCTTTTTCAAACAACGGCAAGACATCCACAAACCCTGTCCCGTTCACCGGATCGCCGCCGATCCCGACACAGGTCGTCTCACCCAACCCCAAGGTTGAGAGTTGGTGGACCGCTTCATACGTAAGGGTCCCGCTGCGAGAGACCACTCCGACTATACCCTTCTTATGAATAAAGCCCGGCATAATGCCGATCTTCGCTTCATCGACCGTGATGACGCCGGGGCAATTCGGTCCGATCAGCCTCACATCCCGACCACGGAGTGCCCGCTTGACCTTCACCATATCGTTCACCGGGATGCCTTCGGTAATGCAGATGATCAACTTCACTCCGGCATCAGCTGCTTCAAGGATGGCATCGGCGCAGAACGACGGCGGCACGAAAATGAGCGAGGTGTCGGCTTGCTGCTTCTTCACCGCATCGCGCACCGTATTGAAGACCGGAATGCCTTCCACCTCTTGCCCGGCCTTGCCCGGGGTCACACCGGCCACAACCTTCGTCCCGTAGGCCTTGCACTGCGTCGCGTGGAACGAGCCTTCCTTGCCCGTAATCCCCTGCACCACCACACGCGTATGTTTGTTTACTAATATGCTCACAATGAACCTCGTTTCCTAACCTTCATTTTTCAGAAGGTGTGCTGGGCCGGGTCTCATACTGCGCGCATCCGCCGAGCACCGCCCATATTGATCGTCATCTGATTGATCCTGTGTGCGCGGCGGGCGAGCACTGAGACTCGACCCGGCACACCTTCTCTCACGCCGCCTTCCCCGTCAACTTCACAATTTTCTGTGCCGCTTCCCAGAGGTCATTGGCGACCTCCAGTTTCAAGCCGGACTCGGCCAACAACTTGCGACCTTCCTCAGCATTCGTCCCTTGCAAACGCACCACCAACGGCACCGTGATCTTCACTTCCTTGGCCGCGTCGATCACACCTTGGGCGATACGCTCGCAGCGAACAATACCTCCGAAAATATTGATAAAAATGCCTTTGACGTTCGGATCTTTGAGCAGAATGCGGAAGCCCGCCGCGACCGTCTCCTTCGTTGCGCCGCCGCCGACATCCAAGAAGTTCGCCGGCTCGCTGCCGGCCAGCTTAATCACATCCATTGTCGCCATCGCCAAACCCGCACCATTCACCATGCAGCCGATGTTCCCGTCCAGCTTCACATAGTTGAGATTGTTGGCCGTCGCTTCGATCTCAAGCGGCTCTTCTTCGTTCAGATCACGCATCTTTTGCACATCTTCATGTTTGAAGAGCCCGTTGTCGTCGAAGGAGACTTTGCCGTCCAGCGCGACGACGGTCTTCTCTTTGGTGATGATCAACGGGTTGATTTCGACCAGTGCCGCGTCCTTTTCCATAAACAAGCGGTACAGATTCCCCAACATCTTCACAAAGGGGTTGATGACCGCCGGCTCAATGCCGGGTAGTCCAAGCGCAAAGGCGATATTCCGCCCGTTGTATCCCTGAAATCCCACGGCTGGATCGATCGGCTCCTTGATGATCTTTTCCGGTGTACGCGCAGCCACCTCTTCGATTTCCATCCCGCCTTCCGTGCTGGCGATGAACGTGGGCCATCCCGTGTCCCGATCGACGAGAATCGACAGATACAACTCCTTCGAGATGTTCGCGCCTTCTTCCATCAGCAGACGATGAACCTTCCGGCCCTTGGGGCCTGTCTGATGGGTCACGAGCGTCTTCCCGATCAACTCCTTCGCCAAACCGGCCACAGCGGCCTTGTCCTTCGTAATCTTAACCCCACCGGCCTTGCCTCGGCCGCCGGCATGGATCTGCGCCTTGACGACAAACACCGGCGTATTGAGCTCATTCGCCCAAGCGGTCGCCGCTTCCGGAGAGGTGATTTCCTTCCCGCGCGGCACGGGCACGCCGAACTGGGCAAAGAGTTGCTTCGCCTGAAACTCATGAACGTTCATGTCGCTCCTTCTGTCGATTCAGGACTGAGTAACGAGGACTGTGGATTGAGTGTATCTACTTTTTCACTCAGTCCTCATTTACTATCCCACTTTTCTCGTATAGGCCGGCAAAATCATCGGCGAGATGACACCGCTGGCATTGCCATGTTTCTTCGCTTCGGCTCGGAACCGATCGAGATGCTTCAGCGTCAATTTGCCTTGTGTCATCGTCCCAGCCCGTTCGGCTGCGGTCAATCCTGAGCGCTTGCCGAAGACCATGAGATCGAGCAATGAGTTGCCCATCAACCGATTGCGCCCATGCAGGCCGCCGGAGGCTTCACCGGCGACGAAGAGATTGTTGACGTTGGTTTCTGAGTTCGTATCGATCTTCACCCCGCCGTTCTGGTAATGCAGCGTCGGATAGATCAGCACCGGATCCTTACTGATATCGATACCGAACCGCTCGAATTGCAACATCATGGCCGGGAAATGTTTTTCGACCGTGCCCGGACCATGTTCGGCATCCAATAAGGGCGTATCCAACCAGACTCCGACACGGCCCGACATTGTCCTGATCCCGCGTCCTTCTTCGCACTCGCGGATGATCGACGACGACACCACGTCGCGAGTGTCAAGCTCGTTGACGAAGCGCTCGCCCTTGGCGTTCACCAGATGGCCACCTTCGGAACGGATCCCTTCCGTCACCAGCGCCCCGATCAGCTGCTCCGGATAGACCGCCCCGGACGGGTGATACTGAAACGTGTCGATGTGAGCCAACTTGGCACCCATGCGATACGACAGGCACAGTCCATCGCCGGTCGCGCCATAGTGATTGCTGGTTGGGAACCCCTGGATGTGCAGCCGGCCGATACCGCCGGTCGCCAGGATCACGCACTTCGCCGCCACGACTACGTGTCGCTGATTATCCAGATCTTTGAAGATCGCGCCGGTACAGTTCCCTGCCTCGTCACTCAGCAATTCGATAGCAGCCGCAAACTCGAGTAATTGAATTTTCTGGTTGATGACCTCATCCTTGAGCACGCGCATGATTTCGAGGCCGGTATAGTCGGAACAGGTCAGAAGCCGCGGCTTGGAACTGCCGCCGCCTTTCTTCACATGCAGATTACCGTCGGCCTGCCGATCAAACAGCACGCCCAGCTCCAGCAGCCACTTCGCAATCGACGGCCCATCCTCGACCATGGTCTTCAGAAGGGCATGGTCGTTCTCCATATGGCCGCCCTTGAGCGTATCGATGAAATGGGTCACCGGCGAATCTTCCGGCGCGACGGAAATCTGCATTCCGCCCTGGGCCATCACGCTGTTGGAATCCCCGAGGCGGAGCTTCGTCGCCAGAATCGTCTTGGCGCCGGCGCCGTGCGCGTGCAAGGCCGCCGCACAACCCGCGCCGCCGCCACCGATCACCAACACATCGGTCGTATAGTGTGGCGTCAGTTCGGCATGGTTCTGAATCGGGCTCTCACCTTCCAATAAGGTGGCTAGTTCAACGACTGTCCTGTCCCCTTCATTGGGACCGAACCGGATCGGCCGGTAGGCGCTAGCTCTGAAATCCGGATGATATTTGTGAATCAGTTGATCACGTTCAGCGGGAGGGAACTTAGAGATGGTCTGCTTGCGACGGGTATCTCGAGTCTGGTGAACGATTTGCTGCAGTGCGTGGATGTCCATGGTTCTTCACTTACAAGTGGGAACGTTGACACGTTACAAGTTGTTCGGACTCGACCACCTTTCAACTTTCACACTGTTCAACCTGGTCACTTCACAGAGGCACAGTAGTCGGTTAATTCTTTCTCGTTCATCTTGAGGACTCTATTCCAATCGTTGTTGAATCGGCCGTCTTGAATCTCTTTGATACGGGCGTCGAGCCCGATCGGCTTCTCGGCGAAATGGGCCCCTTGCGCACGGCTCACATACAAGGCCACGAGATTGGGAGCGATGTCGGCAATACACACCGGCGTACACATGCCGCACATGACGCAGTCCATAAACATCTCAGAGACGCTCTTAAAATCGCCGAAGACCGCCTTCCACACCCCTTCACGCACGTCGATCTTCTGCGGACAGGCTTCGGTACAGGCGTTACAGTTTCGGCACAGCGGGGCTTCGGGATACAGATTGAAGAGGTCTTGCTTGGGATCTTGGAGTTTCTGAATGTCGTACGTCGCCTTGCGCGCCGGGAACGGCGGCATCATCGTGAACGACATCCCATCTTGCACCGCCATTTGGCAGGCAAGACACGTCCGGACCTTGGGATCGTCTTTCGTGCGATAGTAGGTGGCACAGGCGCCGCAGAAGCCGCCGAGACAGCCGACCCCACGAACGACGTCCATCCCCGCATACCACATGGCTTTGACGACCGTGATCCCTTCCGGCACATCCACTTTTTTGCCGGCGATCTCGATCGTGACCATCCGAGGCTTCATCACCTCAGGTTGATCGATGACGTTGGTATCGTCCGTTGCCATAGTTTTCAACTTTCCGTCATCCATAGCTTTGTTGCTCAGGACTGAGGACTGAGGGCCGAGTGAAGGAATGGACGCTCCTTCTCAAGACCTCAGTCCTCACTACTCGGTTCCGTTAAGCGATCGCGTCGATGATCGCGTTCAAGGTCGCGCTCGGACGCATGGCCTTGGCAGCCTTGGCATCGTCCGGATGATAGTACCCACCGACATCTTGTGGCTTGCCCTGTGCAGCGAGCAATTCGCCGTCGATCTTCTTCTCGTTGTCGCTCAGGTCCTTCGCGATCTTGGCGAACCTTTCCGCGATCCGCTTATCCGCCGTCTGTGCGGCCAAGGCCTGCGCCCAATAGAGCGCGAGGTAGAAATGGCTGCCGCGGTTGTCGATTTCGCCGACTTTGCGGGCCGGCGACTTGTTGCTCTCCAGGAACTTCGCGTTGGCCTGATCCAGCGTATCGGCCAGAATCTTGGCGACCGGATTGTTGCCAACCTTTGCGAGATGTTCCAATGAAGCCGCAAGCGCGAGGAACTCACCGAGTGAATCCCAGCGCAGATAGCCTTCTTCCTGGAACTGCTGCACGTGCTTCGGCGCTGATCCACCTGCGCCGGTCTCGAACAGGCCTCCACCGTTCAGCAGCGGGACGATCGAGAGCATCTTGGCGCTGGTGCCGATTTCGAGAATCGGGAAGAGGTCGGTCAAATAGTCGCGGAGCACGTTGCCGGTGCAGGAAATCGTATCCTTGCCTTCCTTCATCCGTTGGATGGAGAAGCGGCAGGCATCGGCCGGCGGCATGATCTTGATCTCAAGCCCCGTCGTGTCATGCTTCGGCAAATAGGCATTCACTTTCTTAATGATCTCAGCATCGTGCGCGCGATCTTTATTCAACCAAAACACGGCTGGAGCGCCGGTTGCCCTGGCGCGAGCGACGGCCAGCTTCACCCAATCTTGAATCGGCGCATCCTTGACTTGGCACGCGCGCCAAATATCGCCCTCTTCCACCTTGTGCTCAATCAGAGACTTGCCGGCCGCATCCACGATGCGGATGGTGCCGTTTCCCGGCGCCTTAAAAGTCTTATCATGTGAACCGTATTCCTCAGCCGCCTGCGCCATCAAACCAACGTTCGGCACGGTACCCATCGTCTTCGGGTCAAAGGCCCCGTTCTTTTTACAGAACTCGACGACCTCGTGATAGACCGGCGCATAGCTCGAGTCAGGAATCACGCACTTCACGTCCTGCAACTGGCCTTGCGGGTTCCACATCTTGCCGCTGTCACGAATGACCGGTGGCATCGACGCATCGATGATGATGTCGCTCGGCACATGGAGATTGGTGATCCCCTTGTCGCTGTTCACCATCGCCATCGGAGGCCGCTTCTGGTACACCGCCTGGATATCGGCTTCGATCGCCTTGCGTTGTTCGTCCGGCAAGCTCTTGATCTTGGCATAGACGTCGCCGAGTCCGTTGTCCGGATCGACACCGAGCTTCTTGAACGTCTCGCCATGCTTGGCCCACACATCCTTGTAATAGACCGTCACGCCATGGCCGAAGATCTTCGGATCCGAGACCTTCATCATGGTGGCCTTCATGTGAAGCGAGAACAACACGCCCTTGCTCTTGGCATCCTCAATCTGCTCTTCCAAAAACGTGCGCAGAGCCTTCACGCTCATGAAGGTCGCATCCAGCACCTCGCCGGCTTGCAACGCGACTTTCTCTTTCAAGACAGTGGTCTTGCCGTCCGCGCCGACGAACTCGATCTTCGCCGTGGTCGCGGCAGGAATCGTGAGCGACTTTTCATTGGATCGGAAATCGCCGCCCTTCATGTGAGACACGTGAGTCTTTGAATCAGGCGACCAAGCCCCCATCTTATGGGGGTGTTTGCGCGCATAGGCTTTCACGGAAAGCGGAGCACGACGATCGGAGTTCCCTTCGCGCAAGACCGGATTCACGGCGCTGCCTTTGACCTTGTCGTAGCGGGCCTTGATGTCCTTTTCCTTGTCGTCTTTTGGATTTTCCGGATAGTCCGGCAACTTGTAGCCTTGGCTCTGCAATTCCTTGATCGTCGCGACCAGCTGAGGAATGGACGCGCTGATGTTCGGCAACTTGATAATGTTGGCTTCCGGCGTCTTGGCCAGTTCGCCCAACTCGGCCAAGGCATCATGCTGCTTCTGCGCCGGAGTCAAATATTCTGGAAACACCGCAATCACACGGCCCGCTAGTGAGATGTCGCGCAACTCCACGCTCACACCAGCTGCTTTTGAGAAGGCGTTGATGATCGGCAGGAACGAATAGGTTGCCAACATCGGCGCTTCGTCGGTCTTCGTATAGATAATTTTATCGGCTTTTGCCATGTCTACCCCCTCGATTTATGGTGATCTGGTTTAGCTCAGCGCATTCAACGCCGAACCGGCTTTGAACCAGGTGATTTGTTGTGTTGTCATGCTATGGTTCGCTTGAATCTTCACATCGCCGCTCGCCTTGTGCACGACCACCGTGACCGGCTTCCCCGGCGAGAGATTCGCCAAATCCACCACACTCAACCGATCATTCATCTCGATCTTGTCGTAGTCCTTCGGATCGACGAACGTCAGCGGCAGAATGCCCTGCTTCTTGAGATTGGTCTCGTGGATGCGCGCGAAGCTCTTCGTAATGACGGCGCGGACGTTTAAGAACCGCGGAGACATCGCTGCATGCTCACGACTGCTGCCCTCGCCGTAGTTTTCATCGCCGACGACGATAGAGCCGATGCCCTTTGCTTTATAGGCTCGGGCGATCTGTGCGATCGTGAGGTTTGCTTCACCGGTCAACACATTCGTTCCCTTGCCGGGCTCAGCCGCAAACGCACTGTTGGCACCGAGAAACATATTGTCGCTGATCTTATCCAGATGGCCTCGGAACTTGAGCCAAGGCCCAGCCGGAGAGATATGGTCTGTCGTGGTCTTGCCCTTGGTCTTAATCAAGAGCGGCAACTTCTCGAAATCTTTTCCGTCCCAACGCGGGAATGGTTGCAGCACTTGCAGCCGTTCACTCGTCGGCGGAATCTCGACGGTCAAGCTTGAGCCGTCTGCGGCAGGCTCAACATACCCCTCTTCGCCCTTGGCAAAACCCTTGGCCGGCAACTCCTCGCCCACGGGAGGCTGGAGCTTGAACTCTTTACCGTCTGCGCCCTTCACCGTCTGATTGACCGGATCAAAGCCCAGGTCACCGGTAATCGCATAGGCCGTCACGACTTCCGGACTTGCCAGGAACGACAGCGTCTCACTGATCCCATCGTTCCGGCCCGGGAAGTTCCGGTTGAAGGAGCTGACGATTGAATCGGCTTTGCCTTTGACCCCATCGGCACGCTTCCATTGCCCGATGCAGGGACCGCAGGAATTGGACAGCACCGTACCGCCAAGCTTCTCGAATGTGTCTAAGAATCCGTCACGCTTCATCGTATGGTAGATGCGTTCCGACCCAGGAGAAATGAGGAACGACGCCTTCGCCTTCAAGCCGGCCTTCAACGCCTGCTGTGCCACATGGGCCGAGCGACTGATATCTTCGTAAGACGAATTCGTGCAGCTGCCGATCAAGGCCGCCTTGAGCTCGACCGGGTACCCCTTCTCCTTTGCTTCCGCCTTCAGCTTCGAAACCGGACGTGCGAGGTCCGGCGTATGTGGACCCACGACATGCGGCTCAAGCTTCGACAGGTCAATCTCAACGATCTGATCGTAATACTTCTCCGGCGACTGAATGACTTCCGGATCCGCCGTGAGCAAGGCCTTGTTGGCCTGGGCCAACTTCGCCCAATCCGCCCGATCCGTGATGTTCAAATAGTCGACCATCTTTTGGTCGAAGGGGAACACGGACGTCGTGGCACCAAGCTCGGCGCCCATGTTACAGATGGTGCCTTTTCCGGTCGCGCTGATCGTCTCGGCTCCCGGACCAAAGTATTCAACAATCTTGTTCGTTCCACCCTTCACGGTCAACAGACCGCAGAGATAGAGAATCACATCCTTCGCTGACGCCCATCCGCTCAATTTGCCGGTGAGTTTCACGCCGATCAATTTCGGATGGAGCACTTCCCAGGGCAAGCCTGCCATCACTTCACCGGCATCAGCGCCTCCGACACCGATGGCCAACCCTCCCAACCCTCCGCCGTTCGGCGTGTGGGAATCAGTGCCGATGATCAGGCAACCAGGGAAGGCATAATTTTCCAGGACCACCTGGTGAATAATCCCGGCGCCGGGCTTCCAGAATCCAATCCCGTACTTTCTCGCCGCAGAGGCCAGGAAGTTATAGACTTCCTTGTTCTCGTCCATGGCGCGAAGCAAGTCCTTCTCGGACCCCATCTCGGCGCGGATCAAGTGGTCGCAGTGGATGGTGCTCGGCACGGCGGCTTTCTTCTTATTGGCCTGCATAAACTGCAACACCGCCATCTGAGCCGTGGCATCCTGCATCGCCACACGATCGGGGCGCAGCGACAGCATGGCTTTCCCGCGCTCCCAGGTTTGAGCATCGACGTTGTCGGCATGCGAAACAAGAATCTTCTCCGACAACGTCAACGGGCGGCCGAATTTTGCCCTCGCCTTCGCGCATAAATCGGGCATCTTCGCGTAGAGCTTCTTCGCAAGCTCAAGTGACATTGCTCTCTCCTTCGAACGGGCTAGGGATATGATGTCGGGAGCGAGGGAGTTGGCCTCCCTTGCCGCGCACCCTTCACCGATAGCCTCTGTTAGAGCGGCGCATCCCGCCACTTACCAAGCAGCCGGAGCTCCCGCCGGTTATTTCAATGGCGGCACTTCTCGTCGTTTCGGCGCCGCGTAGTTCACCAAATAATCGAACAATCGGATCAAACGGCTGTCTTGCCGTTTTTGATCGACCCAGTGGCCGATCAATCCGATCGTACGAGACAGGATAAAGAAACCGTTCAAACTATCAACCGGGAAGCCGAGGTCAACTAGAACGGCCGCCATTGTCCCATCGACGTTCAGAATAAGATTATCTTTCTTGGCCGCCGTCACCTGCTCCACTTGCAGGGCAAAATCAAGGCATGGTGTCTTGATGTTCAAACTCTTGACATATCCGACAAGCTCTTTCACCCGCTTGTCCGGATTGCGCAAGCTTTTGACGCGGTGCCCAATGCCAGGCACAGGCCCCACATTCTTCTTCATGTAGACCAGGAAGTCGTCCACATTCATCTTGTTGTCGACGGCGTACTTGAACCAGCGTCCGGCATCCGTGACGGCCCCACCGAAACGCGGTCCGATCATGATCAATCCGGCGGCCACGGCTTGCGACAGGCCGATGCCGGCACAGGCCGCGAGGATCGTGGCATAGGCCCCGCTCACGCAAGGACCATGGTCGGCCGACAACATCATGATGCGCTTGATGATTTCAGCTTCCTGCTTCGAAATCAGCCGCTTGTCCCACAATAGCCCAATCACGTGGGGAATCTCATAGCCCTTGTTGATAAGCTCGGAGGCCGGATAGCCGTCGTAGCACGGTTCATCGCCGCGGTCGTCGCTGATGGTCGTGCGAATGAGCGGCGCCACCATGACTTCGTCCGCCTTCATCGCCTCTTCGACCGTTTTGGGGAGTCTCGGAAGAGTGGCAGGCTCAACAATTTCCTTGACCTGACCGGACTTCAACAATTCCTGATAGGTGTCCTTGATCGCCGGGCCCAGCGCGCCGAATGTCGCCGGGACAATCGCACCGGCTTTCTTGAGCGCGTCGGACTTCGATCGGGCCGACCCTTCGCCCTTCATGCCTTCCTTCGCGCCGGCATGGCCGAACTTCATCCCCTTCGGCAAACTCTCCTGACAGAAACCCGATACGACACCGATGAGCTTCACGCGACGCTTCTTCGCTCCGTACCACTCTGCTGCCCGCTCTTCCAGGTCGCCGCCCATTTCGCCGACAATGACGACGGCTTTGGTCTGCGGATCGTTCTCGAACATCTCAAGGTAGCTCACATAGTCCGTCCCTGGATACGCATCGCCGCCGATGCCGATCGCCGTCGTAATACCGTCCGCGAACTGAGAACAGATCCAGATGATCTCATTGGACAAACCGCCCGACTTCGTGATGACGCCGAACGACCCTTCGCGGTAGAGCTTGGAGAGGACCAGGTTGTCGAATGCACCGCCGATCACGCCCAATCGACAGGCTCCCGCGGAAATGATCCCGATAGAGGAGGGGCCGTTGAACACCTTGCCGAGCTTGCGCGCATGAGCGCCGAGCAGCTTGGCGTCTTTTTCAGGCACGCCTTCCGTGATCATCGACACGACCTTAATATGCGAATCATCCAGCGCTTCCATGGTGCCCTTCATCGCGCGGTCGGCGCCGATATAGACAAGGCTGGTGTTGATCGTCGGATGGTTCTTCGTCGCTTCAGCAATGGTCTTGTACACAGGAATGGCAATCAAACCGCTGCCGTAGGGGATCTCGTTGGTCTTGCCGGCATCCGGTGGATAGACGAATGCCTCGACATTGAGTGGGCGCTTGATCAGATAGCAGAACTCCGCCATGCGGCGGGCCGCATTGACACCGGCGGCGCCTCCCTGAATCACTACGCGGGTGTCTTTATTAGCCAAAATGCTCATCGGAATCTCCCTCTTTCCTTCAGGACTGAGTGCTGAGGGCTGAGGACCGAGCGAGTGAAAAGCCTCGCACTCAGTCCTGAGTCCCCGTTACTGTTTTTGCAACGCTTTATCGACGATGTCCGTCAGCGGGGTGTACCGATCGAAGACGTTGATGTCGAAGCCTTCGTCCTTCAATGCACGCATCGCGTCGAGGCCTTCCTTTTCGCGCGGCCCTCCGCGTCGGACCCAAATCTTGACGCCCTTCATTTTGCCGTCGCCTTTTGCCTTGCGAAATCCGTTGATGATGCCGCCGAAGGTCTTCTTCACATCCGTGAAGTTCGCAATTGCACCACCGACAATGATGTTCTTAATCCCGGGCAGCGAACACACTTTCTCCGTGAGGACTTCCACCGCCCAATCCGGTGGATCGCCGGAGTATTCGGCATAATTCGCCAGCTTACCGCCGCGCGCCACAACCGCATCCGAGTAGTACACGCTGGCCCCCCCACCGGCAGGAAGCATGGCCGTGTCTCCACCAGGAATCTCAATGAATTTGACCGAGCCCTTGATCTTGCTGTCGACCGCCATCACTTCCACTTCGTCTTTGCTGTAGGCGCGTCCGAACTCCGCGGCAAACTGAAAGTTCCAATCCGGATGGCGGAACTTCGCATCCCCATCGAGCAGCGTCACGGCATCGAGGGCAATCAGTTCGCCGTCGCTCTCGCGGACCACGACCGGGTTCACTTCGAGATACTGCGCGTCCTCGTTGTCGAAACAGGTGAACATCTTGCCGGCGAAATCGGCCATCTTTTTAGTGAGGGCGCCTGTGAACCCCGCATCTTTCGAGAGCTTTTCGAGAGCTTCGTGGCTGGGTGACTGACCGACTTCGAGGCATAACCGCTTGACACGATCCCAGTTGGATTCGACTTCAATCCCTCCGCAATTGGCGACCAGAATCTCGCTACCCTCACGGGTGGACTTCACGGCACAATAATATTCTTCTTTGTGAGCGATCATTTCCGACACAATGACTTGTTTCACGGTGATGCTGCCGACCTGACGCCCGATCATTTCCTTGGTCGCAGCCACGGCGCCGTTCAGATCCAAGCCGACTTTCACGAGACCGAGCTTGAAACGCGATCCAAGCGCTTCATGCGCCTTCGCCACCAGCTTCGAAGCCTTCATCCACTCATTGGCTTGTCCGAGCTTGGCCAGCTCGTCCGCAGACGTGACGACAACATAGTTGGGAACGTGAATACCCCACTTCTTCATCAGCCCCATGCCGGGGCCTTCCAACACCTTAGCCATGCGAATTCTCCTTCATCATGAACTCAGCCGATAGGGGAACCGGATTCTAGCGGAAATCAATAGGATGTCTCAAGACGCCAGAGGGACTAAGTTCAGAAGGCTCAAAAGACCTACAAGGACAGCGATTGTCGGCGCACAATGTTAACCGAATGAAAATTTAGACGAAGTTCTCATGAAACACCCGTGGATGCACCAGTAAAGTAGCCTCGCGCCGGTGCTCATCGGGAACCCTGACAAGTTCGACATATGAACGAACTGCGCTCGTTTTGGAGACGTCGGATAACCTGCCCACAGCGGTTTGGACAAGGTTGCCCCTCCTTCCCATACACCAAATGGCGGTGCCTGTATTGCCCCTCGGTGCCGTCGGGTGAAAAAAAATCGCGGACGCTCGACCCTCCTGAGAGAATTGCTTCCTCAAGCACCTCGCGCATGATGGTGTGGAGACGTTCTATTTTCCGCGCTGAAAGCCGCGCAACCTGCATGTTCGGGTGGAGCCCGGCCCTGAAGAGAATCTCGTTGGCATAGATGTTCCCGATACCGGCAATGACCTGCTGATGCATCAGGAGCGGCTTCAGTCGACCACGCCGCTCTCGCAGGATTTTGACAAAGTCCTGCTTCGAGACAAGAAGAGGATCCACCCCAAATCGGCGCGTGATGTATCGTTCAAGCCCGGTCTTGTCCAGCAGTGAGAGCCGGCCGAACCGACGAGGGTTCCAGTACCGCAACTCCGGTTCACGAGAGCCCTCGAATAACAGCCTGACATGAACGTGTTGGGGGTGTTTCGTCGGGACAGACCGGAACAAGAGCAATCCGGTCATCCCAAGCTCCGCCACCACATAGCGGCAGGCCTGTTCGTTCACAAATCCTAAGACCACGCTTTTCCCGAACCGTTGGACAGACTGTAAGATGGCATCTCGATACCACGGTACGCTGCTAAAGCCTTCACGCACGATATCCGCACGCCCGACCCAGACCTCACTCAACCGCGCTCCAAGGAGGCGAGTACGAATTTGTCGAGCCACGACTTCTGCTTCAGGCAGTTCCGGCATATCTTGATCAGTTTATCGAGAGAAAGGAGCCTCATTACGCCATGCGGCGCACGGAAAGGCAAGACGGGGCTGAGGAATTTAGAGGAGGAGCGAGAAAAAGATCAGTCTTGAGGCAAACATGACTTACATAGCACGCCGGAGTTGACGAACCTGTTCAATGGCAACCTGAAGATTCGGCAGCGGCATGGCGCCGGGTCGTCGAGCCATGACGAGCTTCAGCACCTCATCATAGGTTCGACCTTCCACGCAACAGAGATAGGCCATGACCACTGAAACAGAACGACCCATTCCTGCTCGACAGCAGACCAGCGTCCGACTTTTGGGAGCGCGCGACTCAAGCCATTGCACCGCTTCCGCCAGCTTGGCAGGATCGACTTTGGCAAATTCTCGAAAGGGAATCCGATGATAGTCAACCCATTCAGCCGGTGTGATCGTAAATTCTTCAGCCACGAACAGCAGTGTGCCGACCACCGCAGGAGGTTCCTGTGCATCATCGATGCTTCCCACCAACAGATTGTCCGTAATCATGTGCATCGCCTAGTCAGTATAGCTCGACCATAATGGCCGTCAAGTATTCTGGTCGGCACTGTGGTGTGGTTGCGATTCTATTTCCCCTCCCGTTATACTCATTCGCATTCGGCGAACAAACGGCACTCGATCGCTATGGTTACTCTCACACAGCAGGAAGTGGAACGGCGACTCAACACGGTCCCCTGTGCCGTCTGCAAACAGTCCGATTTCGCCATCGATGAACGGTTTATGGGGTCAGACGGAGACTGGCGGGGCATCTGCAAGAAATGCTTCTACACCTTCCCGGTCCATACCGACATGGAATTCTATCTGAGGACGCAGCCCGATGTCCCGCTTCGGTTGAAAGAAATCTCCTGCACCGCGTGCGATCACCGGGGAGTGAGCCTCGATTTACGAGCCACGCTGTCCGTGCGGGACGCCTATTACTTTGTCACCTGCCAGGGTTGTAAACGAGAGTTCCCGGAGAAATCATCGCTGGAAGCCTTTGAATAAATCCACAGTCCCAGCCTCTGCTGGTGTATACTGGTCATTATGACCGAACAGCCGAAACAAACCGATCAACCTTCGCCGGAAGAAGCTCCCAAGGCGAGAAAAGAAATCCCGCTCATCGCCATTCAGGATGATGATGCCATTATGGCCGAGGAAATGGCGGACCTTTTCGAAGAAGATAAGGTGTCACACCAGCACGGCAGCTCGGAACCGGAAGCGGATTAAGTTACTCCCCCATCGCGATAATCCCCAAATCTAGTTTCTGGAAGAAACATCCTATGTGCCCAGCGCTCCTGCCCTGCTCAAACGCTTCGGCGGGACCGTGCTAACCCTCAGGCCTCTCTGTGTCGCAAACTCGTTCAACCCAGCGTTCCTCGGCCCGAATTTCAAACATACGCCGTCTTCCCCATGCTTCGGACCACAATCTTTCGGTAGGCACGGCAACCCAAACCCGCGCGATTCGCGATGCAAGATCGCACGGCGCTGCTCCTAGAAAAACGAAACTGCGACGAGCCGCTGGCAGACCTGTCGCATTATATAAATATTGCTACATCAGCACGTCAAATCTTCGCGCTCAAGAACTTGACGAGCTTAATCGCTGAGTCAATGCCATTATTCACTTGAGTAGGATCAATGTCTTTCTCCTGGACATTGCCATGAACAAGATCATTGCGTATTCCTCGAAGAGCATCGACAGCGTTGATGTGAGACTGCATTCTGCAGAGCTCGCCCTTATGCAGTGACAAGGGCAACAAAATATTCAACAAGTTATTAAAGGACATTTCATCTCGCAGTCTTTTGAGCTTCGAATTGCTAAACCCGTTTCGTTTCAAGATCTGAACACCGTACGCCCGCAACAAGCTCTCCGAAATTATTGAGGCTTCAATGGCTGCAACCTTCAGTTTCTTCCATGCAGCTTTCCCTCGTATTCTGTAGAGCTCTAGCATCTCTCCTTCAACATATTGTCCAGCATCAGCTGCATGTTGCATTGCTATCCAGCGGCTTGGAGTAAGGAGTTGATCACGTTTGTACATTGGATTGCGCCCTCTTGGCTTGGGAAGAATTGGCGCGACTCTTTGAAATGGGCCATTGTCAACCTTCCATTCAACACCTGCTCCTCGAAGGGTATCGCTTGCTTCAAAGAAGGTGTAAATTGAACGTGGCTCTTCGTCCAAGAGATAGCGAAGTTGACCAGGCGAATACAGCAATGCAAGAAACTTCCTATGCGCCTCAACATAGGCTTCATATATTGTCTGGGCTGCAGCGCTTGCCTTGTACCCTTTAGTCCGAAGCCCCTCAATCAAACCCTCTGGGGCCGAGTCGTATATCAACTCGATTCGACCATCTGGGAAGACGATTATGCTCCGCTTGGTATACCTATCCTCATCGAGGTAGATCAACGCACGGGCGACAGATAGCTGTAGGCGTAGTGGTCGCTCATGGTCGGCTTTGCTCCATTTCCCTGCACCGAATGCTGGAAAGGGGAACTCTCGCCTGATGATTAGGGTGGGCAATCCAACAATCTCCCGAAGACTACATGTCAAATGAGCGGATTTAAGGGATCGAACCCTGTTCCCCCCTTTGAATCTGCAAGCCCCTGCCGAACGTCTCCCTTTGCGTTCCCTCGTCGAAGCCGGCTGCTCTCGCTCTTAGCGTCGGCCTTGCAGCCCCAGTAGGCGCCATGCTCTCTTTGGGATCCGGTGTGTTCTGTCTTCTTGGCATTCCCGGTCATAGCTCACTCGATGCGGGCCAACCTGGGGCGGGTTCGAGTGGATCGGACCCTCGACTGTCGGGAGTGATGTGAGGCATAAGCATCGAGCAGGCGCCTGATCATTCGCTGATACTGCGTATGATGCTTTCGTGCTTCCACCTTGAAAAAGTCGACGCTTCTCTTGCTCAACGCAATTGTCACCTTGATTCCTTCGTCGCGAAAAACGAGGTCCTCTGGCCGAGGCAAGAAATCAGGAATAACCTTGAGGTCTCCTAGAGGCTCGTCTGTGTATTTTATTTTCCCGTTCATAGATTCGCCTTCCTTTCCTCCAATAACCGGCTCCAAAAATACGAATCACGTCATTGCGAAACGTAAATCTCACCGTCAAGATTCCACCATCGACCCAGCCGAAACAGTAATGTCGCCGCTCGTCCGAACTATGCTGGATGTCCTCAGCAATGACACGATGTGGATCAGTAAAAGCGAATTGGGCTCTCGCGAATGAAACATCGTGCTTCTCCTGATTTTCCTCATCCTTCTTGGAATCCCACTCGAACTTGGCCTTTGCCATCGGCAAAGATTATCACGAAAGCCACATTATGACCATACGTTCATATGGGTGGGAATAAGACCTCCTCAGCAGGGAATCCCGATCACTTCCGTGATGTCGCACTCGACGACACGCACTGTTCGCCACCTATTCATTGGACCTTACTCAGACCGACCTCACAATTTGCACCACCGCATCATGCTCGATACGCCCCAGCGCCGACACCTTTCCCTTTCGCTCTTTGTGAACGACTTTCTCAATCTGCACGATTGCGCCGCGATGCCACTCATCAAACGCTGCGTTCTGCGAGGAAACCAGGCGATCCTGTCGACCGATTTCAGACCGACCAAGCTCGTTGCATAGCCAGGCCCGCTTCTCACCCTTGAGGTGACGGAGTTCACTCACCACTCGATACACGTCTGGCTGCCGATCAACGATGGTTTTCCCGTCTTTTCGCAATAACAGATACGAAAACTTCAGCGCGTCTTTGATAAAGCCCACCTCGCCATCGATCTCTTGGATTGATGCCGGCGGCGCCCAAGCCCGCTCTTCATGACACCAATCGTCTGGCTTCACGAGCGCGGGGCAGTTGTTTTCATGGAGACATGGGCTATAGATCGTGCAGCGCTTCTCGTGGAGTAACTGGTCTCGCACCTGGTGCAGCGCTCGGGAGGTTTCGCGTAAGGCCGGCTCCACAATGATTATGGTGCCGTGTGGAGCGAGTAGGGCTACCATCTCCGTCACCAAGCGAGTTCGCCCCTCGATTGGATCTGGCGCATCGGCATGGAGCTCGTTCAGGGCATTGGCGAGAATAATAAGATCAAACGGCACCTTCTTCCTCAGCGGCTCAAACCAGGCACGTCGCTCCAGATCTCCCTCGACCGTCTGTAAGTCAATTGCTCCAAGACCAGCCGCCCGGCAGTACCCGTCCCACAACTGTCGGGCTTGTCTGAGAGCGCCCCTGGACCTATCGACGGCGGTAACCGATACCGCACAAGGCCACCTTCGCTGATACCACCAGTCTAGAACGGCGAGTGCTCCAGTCCCTGGCCCTGAACCCATGTCGAGAACGGAAACCCCCTCGACAGGTTCCGGTGCCGGCAGCTCAGTGAGCAATACCTGGATCTTGGCGAGATTGACCGGAAGGAAATACTGAAGATACGCAGCCGACAAGAGCCGGTCATCTAAATAGGTTTGATTCAGCGAACTTCGCTCTTTGTTGAAGCGGCGGGACAGTTCCGCTATCGCCCGCACAATCTTCTCATGCGAAAGTCCTTCTTCTTGAACAAGTCCATTGATAGCACCAAGAAGGAGTGGCGAGACCGTCACATTGAGGCAGTGCATCAGCGTAGTGTATGCTGAGCGTAATACGGAGGACAACTATGACGGATGACATTTTGAAAGCCTACAAAGAGGTCGAATCGGCTGTTGAACGCTACATCACACTGCTGCACGACCATGTCACCATGTTGCAGAACGTGGAACCGCCTGGCTCCGACAAAGTCGTCCGACTGACCGCCGGCTCCAAGGCCATGACCGACAGCGCATCGATCTACCTATCCTATGCCAAGTACGTAGCCTATGGAATGCCGAACAGCGAGGAGATGATCGAGGACGAGATTCAAGGGTAGCGAACGGCCTGTTCGGTCTATCTGGTTTCTCTGGTCTGTCCCGTCGACCAGATAGACAAGAAGTCGAGATAGACCAAAAATGAAAGAGCCCGTCAGGGTCCAACCCTGACGGGCTCTTCGTTTTCCAACACCAGTTTAGATGCTGCGCATGAAGTGAGCGACTTCGTCGGCATTGACGACCCCGCCCATGATTTGCGACATCGCGACGTTGGTAGACTTCTTCCCGCTGACACCGGACTCAACTTCGTCCACGATCAACTCCACCGGCATCGATTGTCCACCGTACACGCGCGGACCACCGATGATTTTGGCGTTGGAGAAGCCATAGATGGCGGTCGCGACTTCCTTCGCCAGCCAGCCCACATAGTTGAATTCCGGAACGACGATCAACTTGGCCTTGCCGCACAACTGACGGAGTTCCTTCGTCGGGAATGGGCGGAGGGACCGGACCTTGATCAATCCGACCTTCATGCCCTTTTCCTTACAGAGACGAACCGCTTCGCGGGACTGCGCGGCAGCGCTACCGGAGGCAATGATGAGGACCTCTGCATCCTCGACATTCTCCGCCGTGAGTAATCCGCCCAAATACCGATCGATGTATTTACGCGACCGTTCGACGGCGGCCCACACTTCCTGTTGCCAGACGGCGTGAATATTGTACGCCATGAAGTTCGACTTCTGTACCGGAGCGTCACGCGACAAACGCGCAGGTGGATTCTCCGCATCGAGCACAGGGACGGCGCCACGCCACGCTTCGCGCGGCGGGAGCTTAATGCCACGATCTTGCATGCGTACATACCCACGGGCATGCGTCACGAAGAAGCCGTCGCAGCAGACGCCGACGGGCAACGTCACGTCATTCTTTTCGCTGATCGTGAAACCAGCCATCGTAAAGTCAAACATGTCCTGCTGGTTCTCGGCGTGGAAGACAATCATACCGCAGTTCAACAAGTAGGCCACCTCGATGTTGTCCGGCTGAATGGCCAATGGCGCGTTGACAACGCGGCAGGTGAACATCGCCACGACTGGAAGACGGTGGCCCGGCCAGGAGGCGATCCCTTCCAACCCTCGCAACGTACCCGGTCCGGCCGTGGCTGTATAGCAACGGACGCCCGAGCGGGACCCACCAGCAATCGCGGCCATGACGCCGACTTCTTCTTCGCCACGATAATACTCTTTCACATAACCTTCACCGTAGAGCACGCCGACAAGCTGCATCGTTTCGCTCTGTGGGGTGATCGGATAGGCGATGGCTAAATCCACGTTCGAGCGGCGGATCGCCTCCTTGGCCGCTTCGCTACCCGTGATGAACTCTTTGGTCCGCGGCGCTTCATGGAACATATATTCCGGCGTCACGACGCGCTGTCTTTTGGCTTCGCCATGCGGATCTGTTTTTCTATCTGCCTTAGGCACTGCGACGCTGGTAATCGGATCACCTTGTGGATTGGTTTTGACTTCGGTCTCGCTCATGATTACACCTCTTGGCTAGTTCGAGCGTTGCCGCCCGGCCTTATCCTTCCCGCTTCATGTGCTCGGCAGAATGACCGAACATCGCCGCACTACCCGTACCACCTGGAGTCGGAGCGAATGCCATCGGGTTCGTGTGGGTCTTGCCACCATGCACTTTGGACTGTGTGCCGGTAAAGCGGACGTTTTCACCGTTTTCCGGCAACTTGATCCCCATCTCCTCGCGGACGCGCTTGAAAATCTGTGCGACACGCTTGATCTTCAGTGTATCGGAGTCTCGGATCGTGAGCATGGCGTCTTCGTGGCCCTGCTCCGCACAGATCGCCATGGTACAGCAATTGGTTCCCGCCCGAATCATCTTGAGGGTGAGATTCGCATAATGGCAATGCACACCGATGAAGATGCAGGCTTCGATCTTATTGCCCCAGATCGTCAGATTCGGATGGTTAGGGTTAATCACTTCTTCAGGGTCGATCTTTGGATACTTCGGCCGATAATCCGGCATCGGGATGATCATGACTTCCGGAATTTGTGCGGCGATTTCCAGCGTCGCCTTCGCTTTTTCCACCGCATGATCGTTCCACGCCCAGAGTAGCAGCGGCCCGGGAAAGAGCGTCGCGTTCGGGCTCGTCAGCATCTTCCGCGCCATCTCTTCAATAACCACTTCCTCGTTCGGCTCGAGTAATCCGTAGAACAGTCCTTGGCCAGGATCCGGCAGCGACACGCCCAACTGCGCGGCTGATGGAGGATGGAAACCCGCAGGCCCCGGCACAATGATGCGCTCTCTCGTATCCTGTGTTGTTGCCACTCCCTATTCCCCTTTCCTCGCTCTTATCCGACGACCGGACTGGCCAAAACGGCCGTCGTGCTCTTTTCGCCGTATGTAATGTTGTCCGTCAACGCCGCTTTCGGCAACTGATCGATCATGATCATCTTAATCGCATTGTTCTTAGCCATGTTGTCGCAGACCCACACGCACTGCGCACATCCTTTACAACGGTCTACCGCGACATAGGCTGAGCCATACTTGAATCCCTGATCCTTCCCCATCTCTTCACTATACAGAATGGTGTTGGCTTCCGGACAGTACTGCGTGCAGAGTTTGCAACTCTTCGCAGCACAGATTTCAACGCTAATATCGGCTACAAGGTACATGAAGGCTCCTTTGTGGCTCGGCCTACGCAGTGGCAGTGGCCGCTGCCACTGGTTCCTCTGCGCGTTTGACATCGGCTGCGGCCCACCCATGGTCGACCGCGTAGTTCCATCCCGCCCGCATAACGGCCACGTTTTTCTCGATCAACTCCTGTTTCTTTTTGAACTTCCGTTCGACGACACTATCGAGCGCAGCAGTTCCGCCAGAGACCACAAAGCCTTTGCCAAGGAACCGGTCCTTTACGGCCTGGTCCAACCCATCCATGCTCGTCAGTCCCGTAATCGCGCCGATACAGCCCATCAGCGCCATATTCGTGGCAAGATCCATATTCGCCACTTCCAGGGAGATCTTCGTCGCTGGAAAGTAATAGAGCTTTGCCCGAAGTTTTTCCAATTCAGCTGCCTGATCTCTGTGGAGATTCATCGGCCCATCATTGTTGATCAAGGCAACCCCGTCTTCCTTCAGACCGAAGTAGAACGGCATCGTATACGATTTGCCGTGGGTGATGACCTGTGGGTGAAAAATAATGATAATGTGTGGAAACGTGATTTCACCAATCTCATAAATCGGCTCGTCTGACACACGGACATAGCTTTCGACCGGCGCCATCCGTTTTTCCGATCCATAAAACGGGACGATCGTGCTTTCTCCACCGGCGTTGATGACGGCCGTACTCAAGATGTGAGAGCCGGTCACGACGCCCTGTCCGCCGACACCCGCCATTCGAATATTGAAGCGTTTCGCCATTGTGAAATCTCCTTACAGCCGCTTAGGCCTTGTTGGGAATCGCAGCAGCTGGCTTAGGAAGGAACTCCTTATAGCCATAGCGCTCGGCAAGGTACTGCTTGGCCTCTTCGCTGACATACTCAGTGAACTGGTATCGATCGTTCTCGACCGTCTTCGCATCTTCCATGACTTTGTCGGTCGGAATAGCATATTCGATGTTGCAGGAGGTGTAGGCCTGAATATAGGTTGACCCCACTTCGCGAGCGATCAACACGGCTTTCTTAATGACACTTTCGACACGGCGTGGATTATTCGGCACGACGGTTGCCACATAGGCGCAACCGGCAACCTTGGCCATCTGCAACATATCCATCTTCTCGAACTTCTTCCCGAGCGGGGCCATTTTTAACACGGCACCCCTGTTGGTCATCCCGCTTTCCTGACCGCCGGTATTCCCATAGACCTCGTTGTCCAACATGATGGTCGTAAATCGTTCCTTGCGGAACCAGGAATGGAGCACCTGCTGAAAGCCGATGTCCGCCGTACCGCCGTCTCCGGCCATCACAACCACATCTTTTGGTTTGTCGCCGAAACGAAGACGGAGGCCGCGGGACAACCCACTGGCCACTCCGTTTTGATCACCATAGTTGCCGTAGACAAAGGGAATCGCAGCCTGAGAGATGGCAAGACGCCCACATCCGGCCGTCCCAACAGTAATGGTGTCTTCAGGATTTGGAAATGCAATCATGGCGAGTCGGATGAAGAGCGTCATCGCACAGCCGGCACACATGGGGTGCTCTTCCAATACTTCCTTGAAACTCCCCATCTGTGAAACAGTGACCTTCTTTCCAAACGGTCCATGCTCCACCATGTCTCTGTATTCCTTTGGCATGAACTTCTCAAATCCATTGGAAAACTTGACATAATCAAGGCTCATCAGGCACCTCCCTTATATCGTTAGCAACGGCAAACCGTTGCTTATATTCTTTACACCACTACTCAGCATCGAAAAAAACGTGGGGACTTGAAGGTTTGAACAATCGGACGCTATCTCTTGATCATTGAATATAGGGCATCCTAGCAAAGCCGAAAAAAGGCTGTCAATCTTTGCTTCGCCTTTCCTCTCATCCGTTGCCTAATCCCCTTAGACCCCTTGCGCAGAAACTTCCAACCGAAACCTTCAAGATAGTATAACGTCAGGAAAATCAAAGCAACTTCAAAGAGGGCCCAAGGTATCCGAAAGAAGGCCTAGATTAACATGGTGAAGTAGGCCATTCGCCCCAACCGATACACACAAAGCCACCACTCTCAAGTAACCCCCCATACCATTCATGACCATATCTTTCATGACAATTCATGTTTAGAGATTGCCGATCAACCATATTCCGTTTACACTGCCATTCATGTCACGACGTGTTCTTATCCCGGGTGAGGATGATACTGGCGCCCATGTCGGCGGAGTTCACAAGCGTCCACCGATTCCAGACGACTCACTCAAAGCCGAGTGTCCGAAGTTCATGGCCCACGGCCCTTGTGGAGGTGTGCGCAGGGGTGGGCTTTGCGAAGTCTACCCTGAGATGAAATGTCCCTGGGTCTCCCTCTACATCGAATTGGAAAAGATCGGTCAAACGGAGTGGATGAAACAAGTGTAGAAGATGTGAGGCGTGAAACGTGACACGTGAAACGAGCGGAAGAAACCCAAAAACTACGAAACTGGGATACAACGAACGGCATGCGAAAAGCGGCATCACCGCTCCGCTACCTGAAATAGAAACGTTCCCAAATCAGTATAAGGGTTATGAAATCACGATTGAGATTCCCGAGTATACGGCGATCTGTCCAAAAACTAATTTGCCGGACTTCGGGACGATCACGCTGAATTACATGCCCGACAAAGATTGTCTTGAGCTGAAATCACTCAAGATGTACATCTACGCCTACCGCAATCTGGGTATCTTTTATGAGAATGCCGTCAACCGGATTCTCCACGATGTCGTAGAAGCCAGCCGGCCCGTTTGGGCCAAAGTCACCGGCACCTTTACGGCACGAGGTGGGCTGTCGAGCAAGATTGAAGCGAAGTACCCTTAGTCAGCCCTACCTGGCTTACTCTGAGACATGGCCACCTACGCAATCGGCGATGTGCAAGGATGTTACGATGCTTTGCAGCGTCTCGTTCAGCGGGTTCGGTTTGATCCGGACTCAGATCGTCTCTGGTTTGTCGGCGATCTCGTCAACCGCGGCCCTGATTCGCTGCGCGTCCTCCGCTACATCAAGAATCTTCGCGATCGAGCGGTTGTCGTCTTGGGCAACCATGACCTGTTCCTGCTGGCTGTCGCCGAAGGCATAGCGGCGATGCGCCAAGAAGACACCCTCCAGAGGATCCTGACCGCACCAGATCATGATGAACTCATCACATGGCTCCGTCAGCAACCTTTGTTCTATCGAGAAGATCCTTTTGTCCTTGTGCATGCAGGCCTACTCCCTCAATGGTCCATTGATGAGGCAGAACAACTGGCCTCTGAAGTCCACGCTGGTTTACGAGGTCATTCGTATCGAGACATCCTCCGAGCGCTGTATCCCAGCAAACATCTGCAATGGTCGCCAGATCTGACCGGTCCCACCCGGCTCGCGACCATCATGAAGGTGCTCACAAGACTCCGGGCCTGTTCACCGGATGGCCTGATGGAATCATCCTTCAGCGGCCCGCTTGAACGGATCCCCACCGGATATTTCCCTTGGTTTAAATTTTCAGACCGACATCATGGCGACGCCACAATCGTCTGCGGCCACTGGGCAGCGTTGGGATTGCATATCGCGCCCAACATTCTGGCAATTGACAGCGGTTGCGTGTGGGGACGGGAACTGACAGCCATGCGGTTGGAAGACCGGGCAGTATTTCAAGTATCTTGTCACAATGCAGAATAGCGCGGTGGCTAAGTCAGAGTTCTCTGATCCTACGCCGCCCCGTTACTCGTCACACCCGTTTCCTTCCTACCGTTTTGTGCCGGGACGAACACCACATCCTCGACGAACGCCGCACGGTCATTCCTATGGCCAACCAGAACTGAATCCAACCGCGTTCTCCGCTGCTCAATGGCAAGACTCCGAGGACTATCTGTACGGGATCGATCTCTATAATCACGCCTATTGGTGGGAATGCCATGAAGTCT
Source organism: uncultured Nitrospira sp. (assembly GCA_964485915.1). Classification (GTDB taxonomy): domain Bacteria; phylum Nitrospirota; class Nitrospiria; order Nitrospirales; family Nitrospiraceae; genus Nitrospira_D. The sequence continues at coordinate 26,655 of CAZAKX010000028.1, forward strand.
TCGAAGAATTGTGGAAAATAGCTGGACGGCACACGGAACAGGGGAATTTCTTCCAAGCTCTTATTCAGCTCGCCGCAGTTAATCTCAAACAGTTTATGGGCAATCGGCGGGCGGCGCTGAATCTGCTGCAACGTGGCCTTGTTCGACTTGAGGAGGTGCCTGCATCCTATATGGGGATAGATGTCATACGCCTCACCGAAAATGTACGGCAGCGTATGAATGGTCCGGAGTGCCAGGCACCAGTCATGCGCCTGAGCGAGGGCACGACGCGGACAGGCACCGATGGGGACTGTTCCCCTTCTCCGCAGAAGTCAGTCCCCTGAGCGGCGCCTGGGCCCCACCCCTCAATGATCAGATCGCTCCAATCATCTCATCCAAGCCTCAATACGCATCTGCATTCATGTCACCACGAAAACACCCAACCTGGTGGCTATCGGACTTACCGAAGAGGAACACACTGCCATTGAAGAAGCTCACGAAGCAGACGAGCGAGGGTTTCCCGGCTTTTGTGGTTGCCCACCAATAGCCGCTCGACAGAACGTTAAAAAACGAGTGGCCCGCCGGGAGGCTCTGGCCTGGTACCGTCATGGACGAATCCGCCAAGCTGACCAGCTCGAGGGTCGCCAACGGCTGTGCGTGAGACAGCAGTTGATGGTAGCCCGACTGGAAAGCCGCCAGGTGTTTCAGGTTAACTCGGGAGTGTGGCACGCGAACCTTAGACTCACGCCCATGCTCTAGACACCCAATACAAGGCGAAGAGGCGGTACCTCCTCTCCAATCCCAAACGAA
>CAZAKX010000029.1:0-27007 GCA_964485915.1 uncultured Nitrospira sp.
AAGCACCGGACAAGGGCTCGATCCGGAAGCGACCTCGGCTTCGGATCGGCTACCTACCGCAGGAACTCGAAACCATCACCGGCAAGACCGTGCTCGATGCGGCGCACCGCGATGAGTACCCTGAATATGAAGCCAAACGTATCTTGATGGGCCTAGGGTTTACAGAGGTGGATTTCGATCGTCTCGTCGAGAAACTATCCGGTGGCTATCGGATGCGGGTCGCCCTCGCGCATCTCCTTTTATCGAATCCCGACGTGCTGATGCTCGACGAGCCGACGAACCATTTGGACAAACCCACTCAGCGATGGTTCGAACAGTTTCTCCTTCAATCCGGCATGACGCTTCTGATCATCAGCCACGACACCGCTTTTCTGGATCGAGTGGTGACGCACATCTGGGAACTCCGGCACCATACGATTGAGGAGTACCGGGGCAACTACTCACTGTTCTGCAAGCTGAAGGAGGAAAAAGATACCCAATTACATGCCTCCGCGGCTCGCCAGTCCAAAGAGATCGCGCGGGTTCAGAAGTTTGTCGATCGCTTCCGGTACCAGGCCAACAAGGCGAGCCAGGTTCAATCGCGCCTTAAGCAACTCGAAAAGGTGAAACGGATTGAAATTCAGCGAGATCCGAAGCGCGTCAAGTTCCGGTTTCCCCTCCCGGCGGCCAGCGGCCGTCAGGTGTTGGATTTGGCTGGAGCCAGTAAGCGTTATGGCGAAAAAGTGGTCTACAAGACGCTGGATTTTTCCGTGGAGCGAGGACAACGCGTTGCGCTGGTAGGAGAAAACGGCGCAGGAAAGAGTACCCTCTTAAAGATGCTCGCTGGTGTACTTCCCCCCGATACCGGCACCAGGAGCGTCGGTCACGGCGTGTCGCTACACTATTTCGCGCAGCATCAGGCAGAGACTTTGAATCCAGAGCACTCGGTTCTTGAATCCCTCGAAGAGGTCACCAAACATGCCGAGATGAATTTCTTACGAGGGATCGCAGGGGCCTTCTTATTCTCTGGCCAGGATCAGAAAAAACCGATCAAAGCCTTAAGCGGCGGTGAGCGGAACCGGGTCGCCTTAGCTCGCATGCTCGTTGAGCCCGCCAATACCTTGTTGCTCGATGAGCCGACGAACCATTTGGATCCAGCCTCCGTGGATGTACTCACGGACGCATTGGCTGCGTTTCCAGGGACCATCATCTTCATTTCGCATGACCCGACGTTTTTGACGCGAATCGCTACCAGGGTCGTTGAAATTGAGGAGGGGCAGGCTCGGAACTTTATCGGCGACTACGAGTATTATCTCTGGAAGAAGGCCCAAGAGTTCGAATCCATCAAGGAAACGAGCGAGGAGCTGGAAGGCGCATCTCAACCCCCTTCTTCAGGCCCAACTCGCGCGATGGCGCAACAAGTCCAGTCAAAAGGGCAAGGAGGGGAGCGTCGTGACCTGACCAAGACCCAGGCCAGATTGGAAAAGCAGGTGTCCCGAGCGGAAGCCGAGGTGACGGAGGCCGAAGCGAAGATCAAGACGCGCGAGGCAGAACTGGCCGATCCGAAACTTTATGAGCAGTTCGATCGCTGGAACGTCCTCCATCAAGAACAGGATGAATGGAAGCGTGATCTCGAGCGACTGACCGCGCGCTGGGAATCACTCTCAGCCGAATTGGAGAACGTGAAGCAACGGCTTGTGGCCTTGGGATAGCGCTTAGACGGAAGCTTTGAGGGTTTCTTCGAGATAGTAGTACAGCCAGCGGTTCTTTTCTTTCGTCACCAATTCATCCCAGACCACACCGATCAAGAATCCTTTCTTATCCCACGGTTTGACCCAGGCAACGGTCCCATCAAGCTTCTCCTGTTGCTCGACTCGGTCGGAATCCAGGAAGGCAAGCGAGACGGTGACTTTCTCGTTCGGTGGAAAACGATCTTTGGTGTGGAGCCCCGCTCCGATCTTATTGACATTGTCGAGGACCGCGGTGCAGGCCCGCCCTCCGCTCTTCGGCGACATCAAGGCAGAGCCAACCAACGTCGCCCGCACGAATTTTCTTCGTTCGCTCAGGGCGACCATGCTCGCCGACTGCTTGGCTTCTCCTCGCTTCATTATTCTCTAAGTATAACCGATTAGAAGAGAATGTAAAATAGGACAATTGGCCCTATTCTAGAGGCTTTGGGCGGTAGTACCGGCGATCTCTCAGTGCCGGCGGAAGATGAGTTTGGTCCTCTCGAGCCGACGGGTCATCATGAACATAGCGGTAATCCGTTCCATACCCCAGTTCTTTCATCAGCGAGGTTACGGCATTCCGGAGGTGCAGCGGAACCCCCAGATTGCCATAGGCTTTCGCATCCTCGAGCGCCTCTATGAGCCCAACATAGGATGCGTTGTCCTTGGGCCGTGATGCCATGTAGGTGGTGCCTTGAGCCAGGTTGATCTGCGCTTCCGGAAGGCCCACAAACTGAACCGCTTGCGCCACTGACGTGGCGACAACGATGGCCAAAGGGTCAGCGTTGCCGATGTCCTCCGATGCAAAGATGACCATCCGACGGGCAATGAATTTTGGATCTTCCCCGGCATCGAGCATACGGGCTAACCAATAGAGCGCCCCGTCCGGATCGGAATCCCGAAGACTTTTAATGTAGGCGGAGATCAGGGTGTAATGCTCTTCACCGGACTTGTCATAGCGCAACGAGCGAGCGAGTAGTCCAGACTCGACCACCTGCACATCGATCTCTCGGGTTCCGTCCGGTCTTGTTTCACACTGCTCAACGATGAACTCCAATGCCGTCAGGAGTGAGCGAGCGTCGCCGTTTCCATAGGAGATAAGTCGTCGTCTGGCTTCCAGTGAGACGCGAGCCTTCTTTGCACCCAAGCCGACGGTTTGCTCTTCCAACGCTCGATTGATGATCTCCTCCAATGCTGTGTCGTCCAGGGGTTTCAGCACCACGACCAGAGAACGTGACAAGAGAGGGCTGATGACCTCGAAGGAAGGATTTTCGGTAGTCGCACCGACCAACACCACCGTGCCACGCTCCACATGGGGGAGAAAGGCATCTTGCTGCGCCTTGTTGAAACGATGAATCTCGTCGACGAACAACACGGTTTTCTGCTGCTGCAAAGCCAGCCGATGCTCAGCAGCTTTGATGATCTCCCGCAGTTCAGGAATGCCTCCGGTCACGGCTGAAAACGGCACAAAATGAGCTTTGGTATGTCGCGCGATGAGATGTGCGAGCGTAGTTTTTCCGGATCCCGGCGGTCCCCAGAAAATCACCGACGACAGTCGGTCCGCCTCAATCGCCTTTCGCAAGGGACGATCAGGTCCGACAATGTCCTCCTGACCGACGAAATCGGCGAAATCTCGTGGCCGCATGCGTTCTGCGAGAGGTGCAGGTACCTGGCGGCCTGTCTCTGATGCCGTGAATAGATCGGGGCGTGGGTCGCGTGACATCGACATCCCATCTCCGGAAATCGAGGAATTGTATCTGCCCGTGAGGGAGTACGCAAATGGGCTCTTGACCACGAGGGCCGTCGATGCTACGAACAGCTTCCCTTATGGAGGAACTGGTGCAGGCGAAGATCAACGGGATCTCGATCGCATATCACGATCAGGGGAATGGGTTTCCGATCGTCTTTCTACACGCTTTTCCGCTCAGCCGAATGATGTGGGCTCCCCAAGAGGCTGCACTCGCCCAAGATTTTCGGATCGTCACCCTTGATTTGCAGGGGCACGGTGAATCCGATGCGCCGCTCTGGCACTATACTCTCGAGCAAGCCGCCGACGATGTCCGCGGGCTGCTGGATCACTTAGCGATCCCTCACGCGGTCTTCGTCGGACTGTCCATGGGAGGGTACATCCTCTTCGCGTTCTATCGAAAGTATGCTGAACGTGTAAAAGGATTGGTGTTGGCGGACACCAGGGCCCAGGCAGATACTGTCGACGGAAAACAGGCACGGTTTGAGATGGCTCAGATCGCCTACAAGCAGGGTGCAAGGGCGATCGCCGACATCATGATTCCAAAGTTGCTGAGTCCCGCAACGACTCAGACGAGACCGGAGCTTGTTCAACAAGTGCGCACGATGATCGAGGGCAATGAAATCAGCGGTATTGCGGGAGACTTGATGGCCATGGCTGCTCGGCCGGATTCACTCCCACTCCTCGACCTGATCTCCTGTCCTACTCAGGTAATCGTTGGTGAGTGTGACCTTCCGACCCCGCCTTCCGATGCCAAACTTATGGCAGAGAGGATTCCCGATGCCCGCTTAACCATCATCCCTGGAGCCGCTCACCTCGCAAACTTGGAGCAGCCTGCACTGTTTAATGAGACGGTCCGCTCTTTTGTCTCGATGTTAGCGAGTAACCTGCGCGGCTAAACGAACCATCGTTGAGCGCTCATTCTGGATCGCCGATGCTACCGCGTCGAATCAACTTGAGAAATTCCTCGCGCGTCTGTGATTGGCTACGGAACGCCCCCAACATGGAGCTGGTGACGGCCACGGTGTTTTGTTTCTCCACGCCGCGCATCATCATGCAGAGATGTCGCGCTTCGACCACCACCCCGACGCCATGCGCGTTCAACTTAGAGCGTAGAGTTTCGGCGATCTGAACCGTCAGACGTTCTTGAACTTGAAGCCGTCTGGCAAAGGTATCCACGATACGCGGAATTTTACTGAGCCCCACGACCTTCTTATTCGGCAAATAGCCGACATGGACTCTGCCAAAAAACGGGAGCAGATGGTGCTCGCACATGCTGAAAAAATCGATGTCTTTCACGATGACCATTTCGTCGTATTCAATCGGAAAAAGCGCTCCGTTCAGCAGCTGATCGATATTGCGCTGATAGCCTTGGGTCATAAAGGCCAGCGCTTTGGCCACACGCTCAGGCGTCTTGATCAAACCGTTACGGCCCGGTTTCTCTCCAATCGCGAGCAACATTTCAGTGACCAGCGATTGAAGAGCTGGCAGGTCCGCAGGCTTTCCACTCCCGCTGGTGTCTTCCACCGATTCTCGTCCTTTTTCTCTCTTTCGTTGCTTCCTCACTCCGTTCCCCTTCGTGTTGAGGTGACGCCCGCATATTCAAAATAATTGTCTCTCGTCTCGATCACACCGACCTTATGTAGACCGCCGGACGGCAGGATCGGCTCCAAGATATCCCAGATCACTTTGACGAGATTTTCCCCCGTCGTCGTGAGGGTGGCAAAGGCGGGATCACAATTGAGGTCGAAATGATCGAAGCGCTTGATGACCTTCTCGTTGACTACTTGATCAAGCCGGTCCAGGTCGCATCCATCCAGAGTCGCTCCACTCTCGACTGTGACCAGCACCACATAGTTATGCCCGTGACCGTTCGGGTTGTTACATTTTCCGAACGCTGCCAAATTCTCTTCGGACGAGAGCAGATCGGTGTGAAGTCTATGGGCGGCGCAAAAGCGATAGCGCCTGGTCACATATACCTGTGGCATACGAGCTGGTATCTCTTGGAGTGAAAGGAACGGCTGGGACCACTCGAAGTTCGAGGGCCCCAGCCTGGAGGTGCCGTGTCGGCATTTGCTCCGACATTCTCGTAGCGACGCTTACGCGCTAAACGAGCTGCCGCAGCCGCACGTCGTCTTCGCCTGAGGATTCTTGATCGAGAAGCCCGAGCCTTGCACACTGTCCACGTAATCGACTTCGGCGCCCTGTAACAAGGGAGCGCTCTGTGAATCCATGATGATTTTCACATTGTCCTTTTCAATGATCGTATCGTCTTCGGCCATTTTGGATTCAAACGCCATTCCGTATTGATAGCCGTGGCACCCGCCGCCACGCACGTACACTCGCAACCCGACCACATCTTTTTCCTCGGCCATCAATTCCTTGATCTTCTGTTCCGCCACTGACGTAATGGTAACCATTGTTGTCCTCCTCTATTGGATCTGCCTCTCCCGCACTCGCGAGTTAGCTAGAATGTTAGTCTAACACCTCTCTCTCGAATATCAACCCCACGCCTCTGTCGCCGTTGTTTTTTGGCTCTCCCATTTGGCTTCCGGGACACGCACGACGACATCGCCCAGCACACGTGCTTGGCAAGCCAGTCGATGGTGCGGCTCCGTCAACGCTTCCCGATCCAGCAGGTCTTGCTCGTCAAAATCGATCTCCGAAAGATGTTCGTGCCCTACCTGGACCTCGACGCGGCAGGTCGTGCAGGAGGCATTCCCCCCACAGTCGTGGTTCAACCGAAAACCCACTTCCTTTGCCGCATCAAGGAGCGAAATGTTCTCGCCTACGTCTCCGCTTCGTCCGCTTGAATGGAGGAAGGTCACTCGTGGCATGATGGCTCCTAGGAATGAGCGACGATTCCAACCGGTGCCTCCTGATAGGGACACCGCTGCAGCCGAATATGATCTTCGTATTCGTGCCGGAATAATTTCAGACTACTTTGCACCAAGACCGATGCACCGGTCACCAACGTACAGTAGCCGGTTCCTTTCACAAAGCCACAGAGCTGCAACATGCTGTCGAGATCCTTTTGAATACCCTGTCCTGCTTCAATTTTCGTCATCAGCGCGGCTAAGTTCATGGTTCCCATCCGACAGGGCGGACACTGACCGCAACTCTCATTCTTGAAAAAATTTGAAAAGTGCAGCGTCTTGGCCACCATGCAGGTCGCATCGTCGACAACGATGACACCGGCTGACCCCAACCCCGTCCCGGCTTTCTTCAACGAATCAAAGTCCATGGGAAGGTCGAGCTGTTCCGCTGTCACCATGGAAAACGCCGGTCCACCCGGAAAGACCGCCTTGATCTTGCGGCCATTGGGTACGCCGCCCCCGCATTGTTCGATCAAATCACGGATCGCCACACCCATCGGCATCTCATACACACCAGGTCGATTGACCGCTCCACTCAGCGAGAACATCATGGTGCCCGGACATTTCTCTGTCCCCACCTGAGTAAACCACGAGGCGCCCTTATGGAGAATACGAGGGACGTTGCAGAGCGTCTCCACGTTATTGACGAGAGTCGGCTTGCCATAGAGGCCGAAGTCCGTCGGATAGAACGGAGGCTTCTGCCTGGGCATCGCCGGACGGCCCTGCATCGACTCCAACATGGCTGTTTCTTCACCCGCCACATAGCTGCCGTGGCCGTCAAAGATTTCCAGGTCAATATCGAGTCCGCTACCGAGCACATTCTTTCCAAGGAGTCCCTGTGCTTTTGCTTGGGCCAAGGCTTTTTTCAGGTTCTGCTGTTCCTCGTGGTACTCATGATTCACGTAAATGAAGGATGCTTTCGCCTGTACCGTAAACGACGCAATCAAACAGCCCTCGATCAATTGGTGCGGCAACGTCTTCAACAAATGGCGGTCCTTGAACGTGCCGGGTTCGTGTTCGCCGGCATTGCAGACGAAATAGCGCTCTTTCACCCGGTGGTTGAGCACTTTGTCCCACTTGATCCCCGTAGGAAATCCAGCACCACCTCGCCCCCGCAGGCCGGACTTCTTCAGCTCATCAATCACTTGGTTCGCCTTCAATTCCTTCACACATCGCTTCCAGGCCTCATAGCCACCCACTTTGAGATACCCCTCGATCTCCCATGGGGCTCCCTCCATCTGTTGGATAAGGCGTGGTTCGGCAGTCGCAGGCATAGCTGTCCTGTGTCAGTAGGTCTTCAAGGTTGAGGTTGTACTATACGGTGCCGCCTCTTCATCCGTCAAGGCAACGAAGCCGAAATGGGCCTGAATCTCAAGCAGTTAGGGCTAGGGGACCTAGTGAGAGGCTGGGCATAGAGGGGTAGTAAAGTTGAGAACGCTGACGGTAGAAACCTCTACCGGTGAGCTGAGCTCACCGGTAGAGAAATACGGCTTTATCTGAAGTGGCTGCCGGCTCCCATGAAAAACAGCATGGGAATCGAGAGCATAAAATTCACGCGCGAGGCCAGCAAGGCGGTCCGTCCCCATTGCGCCATCTCAGGTGGTGCGGGCGTCCCCTGCGCAGCCGCGTTGACGGCGGCAATGATTTTCTTCTGGTTCGGCCAGATAATCCCGTGGACATTGCCCATCATGATGATACCGAGCAACCCACCGATGGCCAAAGCCACGGCACCCGTACCGCCTTTGTGGTACATGTGGCCATACAACAACACCCCGGCCACGACGGTCACAGTGGCCCCATGCCGGAACCAATTGAGCGCTGCCGGCATGAGTTTCGGAATGACGATATTCTTGGTCGGTCCATCTAGGCTCTTCAAGAAGGAGGCATTGATCAAGTTGAAGAAGTACAAGAGCCCGATCCACGTGATCCCAGCCAGGAAGTGCACCCAGCGAAGGATCATCTGGCCCCAATCGCCTTCACCCGCGCCAATACCCGTTAATCCCAAATATATGACTACCAAGACGATGGTGAGAACAAATCCCACTCCCATCGTCTGCATCGGACTTTCAAGAAATTTCATAGCTCCCTCTCCTCAAAAAACGGTTGACTGCCTAACCTGACATGACTACTGCAGTGTTTCTCAGAATGTCAAGCCACGCATGTTGGGCTCGACATCCTTCATTCGCTGAACATGCACGAAATGATGGTAGTCGATGAGGCTTCCTAACGCGTGCGGTGAGCCTAGACCATCAGTCGATCGACAGCACGACAGAGTTCTCGAACCGCGTCAGCCGATGTTTCCAATGCCGCTCGTTCGTCGCTCGTCAGCTCGTATTCCATAATCTGTTCAGCCCCACCTCGTCCGATCTTCACCGGCACGCCGACCACGACGTTCTTCAGTCCGTATTCCCCATCGCACAGCACCGCGCAGGGCATCACCTGCTTCTGGTCCTTGTGGATCGCATCCACCATGGCCGCAGCTGAGGCGGACGGTGCATAAAAGGCACTGCCCGTTTTCAGGAGGCCGACGATTTCCGCTCCCCCGTCGCGCGTGCGCTTGACGATGGCCTCCAGCTTCTCCTTCGCCATGAGTTCCGACACCGGTCGTCCTTTCACGGTCGTATACCGCGGTAAGGGCACCATCGTATCGCCATGTCCGCCCAAGACCATTGCCTGTACGTCCGTCACCGGCACGTTCAGTTCCGCCGCGATGAACGTGCGCATCCTTGCTGAATCCAAGACGCCGGCCATTCCAATGATTCTCGATTTTGGAAGAGCGCTGGCCGTACGCGCCACATGGACCATGGCATCCAAGGGATTGGTGACAAGGATCAGAATGATCTCCGGCGAGCGAGCCACTAGCTCCGTGACGACCGATTTGACGATCTTCGCATTCGTCGCCAACAACTCGTCGCGACTCATACCGGGCTTTCTCGGCATGCCGGACGTGATGACGGCGATCGATGATCCGGCGGTCTCCGTATACTCGTTCGTGCCGACGACTTGCGTGTTGTACCCACAGACCGGCCCCGCTTGGGAAATATCGAGCGCCTTGCCCTGTGGGACTCCTTTGGCAATATCGACCAGCACCACGTCGTAGAGATCCTTCTCCGCCAATCGTTGTGCCGTCGTCCCTCCGACGTTCCCTGCTCCTACCACTGTAATTTTCGGTCGTGCCATCTTGACTACCTCGTAAAACGTGAAGCGTGAGACGTGAAGCGCAACATCCCCTTACGCCTTACTCCTGACCCCTCACGCATGTTCGTGTTCCGTCCAGCCCCCGACTTTGAAGTTGATCGTACAGACGAAATTCTCATCGTCATAGAAATTGACCTTGATCTTCTTCTTGCCGAAGGTGTTTTTCAGAAACTCCTCCGGATTGTCGACCAGCTCTTGATAACCTCCGGGAGCATATTCGTCTAGATCGTGAAAGACCACGATCATCCCTTCTTTCACTTCCTGCAACACCTTCACCCGGCACCGAGGATAGACCTCCCAGAACTTGGTCTCGATCATCTCCTTTGTCGGCTCGGGACGGTCCTCACCGGGTTTCACCGTCTGTCCAAATTTAGCTAAGCGACGGACATAGGGATACTGATGGCCCGTGAAGAGCTTATACAGCCATGCGGGAACCGTGGGTTTTCCAATGGAGTCCGTCATACTCACTACATGGTTACGCAGTCAATTGCCTGTAAATGCGGGGCAGCCTGGCCGGAAGGGATTCGACGCTGCTGATGACGCAATATCGCGCCTCCGCATACATCCGGCGCACATAGCTCTCCGCTTCTCGATCGATCGTCACACAAAAGGTCTCGATTCCCCGGTGTCGCGCCTCGCGCAGGGCCGCCTTTGTGTCTTCCAGGGAGTAGTCGTCCTTATAGTGATCGTCCAAGGGCCGTCCGTCGCTCAACAGCATGAGAATACGGTTCTTCACGTCGCGCTTCAACAACTTGGCCGTGGCGTGCCGGATCGCCGCTCCGTCGCGATTCTGATGACGCGGGGGGAGCCCCCCCAGCCGATGCGCGGTCGATGCGCCCAGCCGATCGTCGAAATCTTTGATCGTGAGAAAGTCGACCCTTGCTCGTCCTTGGCCGGAGTAGGCATACAGCCCGTATTGATCGCCCACGGCATCAAGGGCTTCGCACAGCAGCACCAGGCCTTCTTTTTCAATATCGATCACCCGCCTCCCACTTTCGATCTCTCGGCTTGTTGATCCACTCATGTCGACAAGAAAGGCGACGGCTACGTCGCGCTCTCGCTTTTCTCGACGGATGTAAATACGATCGTCGCCTTCCATGCCCGCCCGTTGCTCCCCCGTTCGTCGAACAACAGCATCAAGATCCACCTCATCCCCGTCAGGCTGCCCCATGACGCGACGAAACGCCGGAGGACGCAACCCTTCAAATAACCGCCGCAGTGACCGGACGGTACTCTGTCGGGCAGCTAATGTTGCCGTGACGAACTCGTCAGATCCAAGGTCCGCTGGTCGTTCAACAACACGGCACCAATTCATCCGGTAATCTTCAATCCGATAGTCCCACTCGTGATACAGAACAGCTTGTCCTTCATGCGCTGTTTTCTCTTGTAACGGGTGCCCGTCGGCCTCAAGTGTCAGGCATTCCTCCACCACCGACGGCAATGAACGCCCCTCACTCAGCCGTTCGCTGTTTCCGATCTTTTGCTCATCGTGCCGGACTTTCCGTGTGAGGTCACCCTCGGATTGTGCCGGAGGTTGAGATCCTCGTTGCAGTTGTTCCTCACCCCACGTGATGTACTCCGGGTTCATTGAGCCTCGATGGGCCACATCGAGCATCGGGCGATATTGGTCGCCCAGTTGTTCCGGTTGCATGCGTTCCGACTTCTGATCCAAAGGCTCCTCGTGACTTTCCACAGGGATCATTTCACCACGAGCAACTAACAGTTCCTCCAGTCGCACATAGACGGCATCGACCATACGAACAACGTCCTCCGCCGTGGCCGTCGCCTTCAGAACGGCCTGACTCATGCCCCAGAGGATGGAGACTTCCTCCCTGACTGCCCTAGGTACTGCGGCTGCTTCCGTTTCACCCGTCGAGAGCCTCAAGAGACAATCGACGACTAGTTCTCTGACCGTCACACCTTGAGCGGGATCGCGTGGAGTGATGGATTCTCCGGCCAACCGCGCCAGATCACCCCGAAGCCCAGGATACTCGGCCTGCAGCAAAGATTCGATACGCGCATCCTCCAGCACAATCCACAGATCCCTTACCAAGGGTGGATGTGGATACAGCTGAAACAAAGTAGATAGTGTCTCCGGACTTGCTTCGTTGGATCGACCGTAGCGGCACCGTACGGTTTCAACCAAATCGGCGATCGATTCGAGTCGGAACCGATAGGTCCCGAACTCTAAATGCCCGGCCTCGTGCGCCGCCATAATCAGATAGAGGCGTTCGTTCTCCGCAGCCGTTGGATACCGACGCAGCAGCGCCGGCAATGAAATGGTTGTTCCGTCTGCACTGACCGTCGCACGCGCTGGAGAGGCCAACGAATCGGGAAGCGCCGTCACAGTGACATCGGTTCCACAGAGTCCCTGGACGAACAGCGTGAGCCTTCGCGCGACCTGTCGAAACGACACTCCGCTCAACGCCTGCTCGACCGACGCCAACGCTTTCTGAGATTCCACCGAAAAAAAGGCGTGTGCTGCGTCCGGACTGTAGCCCACCACCTCCATTCCGGTCGTGAACCAATTCTCAAATCTTCGAGCGGCCTCAGGGCCGTCCCCGAGTAGTTGGACGAGTTCCGGCGCACGACGCAGATACCCCATCGTCGCCTCCGCATGCTTCTCGGCAAGCAACGACCCGTACTGCAATAGCTTGATCTGCCATTCCACCGACGGCACCGCCCGCAAGAGGTCCGGAGATTCAGCCAGCCACGTGATGCCGGACTCTGGAGAGTGCTCAGCCAACAAGCGGCAGAGAGACACCACCTTCGTTCGAACAGCTGGATGTTCAATATGGCTGAGAATGGCGGGGCTGGTCCTAAGAAATTCAATCGTCGCCACGTAGTCCGGCTTCCCGAGGCTGTTCGGCACAATCAATTTCATGCCTACTGTGGCCCAGTCCCGCGCGCTCTCCAAAGGCAAAACGGAGGCAAGCTTGGAGATCTGCCTGATGAACTCAAGCCCGACGACCACGTTGATTTGCGTGAGTTCAATGCCGATGTCGAGCCAGGGGCGCAATTGGATTGTGGGCACGTCCGACAGAATCTGGGGCGCGTGTCGAATGTACTCGAGCGCCACGTTGGCATCTTGCTCGGCAACTTCCAGACCGATCATCAGCACCTCCGACCGCGCATCAGCCGATTCGATGAGCCCAAGCACCAGGGGGCTATCCTTGAAATATTTGAGTGCGGACGCGCCGGAAGACTCAGCGAAGGCAACTCCGAGATCAAGCCACAGAAGGATATCCCCCAGCCTGGCGCGCCGGTCAAGCTCAGGAAGCGCCGCCATCGCCGCGATGGCTGTTTTTCCTGATAATTCATGGAGTTCATCAAGCAGGGTTACTACTCGTGCTTCCGTATTGGGCTTGCCCGTGGCCTGAGGCAAGCGGGTTACAAGCGTTTCTGCGATAGCTGCACCCACTTCGGGAACCAGTCGTTCGTGTAGGATCTGTCGAATGGACATGTCCATAAGATATTGGTAACGAGAATCGGACGAAGAGCCGGATTGTAAAGCAGCGAATTCCCCTTGTAAACTAGCGGATCTGCCTTTCATTGCTCGTAGGAGGAGGTCCATGGCTGAACCGACGCAGGAAAGCCTCGAGAAGATTCGGAAATTCGTGCAGGGGTTTGCTGAGAAAAGTGGGACTGTAATGCATCCCAACCCTGCTGTGACCGAGGCCGTCGTCAACGGGTTGGCGATGCACATCGATGAACTCGGGAAGCCCCTCTGCCCGTGCAATTTCTATAAGGACAAAGAGGCTGAAGCCAAGCTCAGACGGTGGATCTGCGCGTGCGATGAAATGCAGATCTACAAGTACTGTCACTGTCTCCTCTTTGTTCGTGAAGATGGGATGCCGATCACGGAATATTTGCCGGACGGCCACGAAGGTCGTGAGAACTATGGTATCGTTACGGATCCGACACCGGACAAAGGTCGCGCGCTCAAACACAAGGCCGTCTCATCTCCAACCATTCCGGACGACTCCCCTGCGGCGTCACCTTCCCGGACATGACATGGCCGCAGACCAAGCTCCGTTGGTGGTTCGCCTGTTGGCTGCTGATCAGCGCGTTCCCATGTCCGCCGCTACCGGCGGCCGAGCCGCCTCCAGCAAATCCTCAGCCACTGAATGAGAAGGAGCTCTTCGCTTACAAGCCTAAAGGGCGAGGAACGGCGACGGGCCAAGTGTTCCTCAGCTCACCCTCCGGCAAGGCCGTCACCCAGGCGGGTGTCCCGGTCTATCTGATTCCCAGGATAGCCTACACACGCGACTGGTTTAATCGACACGTGCGAGTGAGTTCCTGCGGGTCAAGAGGCGACGTCCCATCTCTCGACAGCCCCGTTGCTCCCATTTCGACTTTTGAGTGTCTTCAGGGCATTCTGTCGCAGTTTCTGACGGACAAACGCCTCGTCCCCTATCTTCGCACAACGCGGGCCAACCCAACTGGTCACTTTTGGTTCACGAAAATTCCCGCTGGACGTTATTATATTGTCAGCCTTCTCGAGGGAGGCAGCGGGGCACACCAGGATGAGCGTCCGGGCGGAATCGCCTGGGTGACTCTCGACCTGGACGCAGGGGAGAAAGCGACCAACCTTGTCGTCACGGACTGTAGGAGCGGTCTCTGTTGACCAACAATACCTCGGTCACCGTCTGGTCTCGTTGAGCGTTCATCCGTGAGGCGTAAGGAGAACCATGCGAATTCTCTTAGTTGAAGACGACGCGGATCTCGCGCAATTCATCCGAAAAGGACTGAAAGAAGAGCACTACGCGGTTGACGTGGCAACCGACGGTGAGGAGGGATTGGAACTCGCGTTGAACAATGCGTACGATCTTTTGATTCTCGACATCATGCTGCCCAAACTCGACGGCCTCACCCTTTGCCGCCGCATCAGAGCCAAGGGGAACACGACGCCGGTACTGCTCTTGACCGCGCGCAACACGGTGGAGGACAAGGTCTCGGGCTTTGACACCGGGGCGGACCAATTTCTGCCGAAGCCGTTCGCCTTCGTGGAACTGTTGGCCCAAATACGGGCGCTCCTGCGTCGAGGCAGCACACAGCAAATCGTCCAGTTGCAGGCGGCCGATCTCAAGCTGGATCCGGCATCTCATCGGGTTTGGCGGGCCGGACAAGAGATCGCTCTGACGAACAAGGAATACGCCCTGCTCGAGTTTCTGTTACGGAATAAGAATCGTGTGCTGACGCGAACTGCGATCATTGAACATGTGTGGGACATCAGCTATGACCCCATGACCAATATCGTCGACGCCCATATTCGGGCCCTCCGCGCAAAGATCGATCGGGACTTTTCCCCGCCCTTGATCGCCACGGTACGCGGCGCCGGATATATGCTCGAAGAGCCGGACGCTCCTGCATGAAATCTTTGCGCAGCTTGATCAGCTGGTCCACTTTTGTCTTGATGGCCGGACTGCTCCTGTTCTCCGCACTGGTGTATGCCGCGAGTGAGGTGTTGCTTCAACGCTTTGTGGACGGACGCCTGATCGTATTGGGAGGGACATTGGCAGAGTTCGTGGAGCGGCAGCCTGAGCTCTTCAAACATGGCAGCACGGATAGTGCGCCAACTAGCGAATTGACTGAAAGCACCACGGAACAGCACGTTTTGCCCGACGTCACCCATGCTCTTCGGATCTTTTCCACCGATGGCTCGCTTGTATGGAGGAGCCCTCACGCAGCCGGGCGGGAGTCGCTCCCGCCGCGCATTCTCGAACAGGTTCGCCTCAAGACCCTCCTATTCGAAACCCTGAAGGCATCCGATGGGATACCGGCACGTCACCTATTTCTCTTCCTCGTCGGGAAAGGCCATGTGCCGTACGTCCTGGAGGCGGAAACGTCCTTGCTTCACTACCAAGAAACTCTGAACGGTCTTGTGTTTCTCCTAGCACTCGGGTCTGCAGCGACTTTGTTTTTCGCGTGGGTCGGCAGCCACTGGCTATCCAAGAAAGTCCTGGCTCCGATCGACGCCTTGTGCACAGGTGCCGAAACGATGTCGGAAGCCGACCTTGGAAAGCGACTGCCGATGGATTCACCCTATCAGGAATTTCGTCGACTCACGCAGGCCGTGAATGCCGTGCTGGATCAGTTTCAGCGAGGTAGTGAAGTCCAACGGAATTTTTGCGAAATCGCCGCCCACGAGATGAAGACCCCGTTGACCATCCTCCAGGGAAACCTCGAGGTGGCCCTCATGAAAGCGAGGACGGTGGACGAATATCACGAGGTGCTTCTCAATAATCTCCAGCAAGTCGAACGACTCATTGCCTTAACACGTCCTCTATTAACCCTCGCGAAATTCACCAGCAGCAAGCCTCCGGTCAATCTCGTGCCCCTCGCACTGGAGCCACTCATCCAAGAAATCGTGGAGGAGCTGACGCTTCTGGCCGATGACCGTCAGATCGCGTTGAGGTTCGAGTCCCAACTGGTTCCCCCTGTACTCGGCGACGCTCAATGGCTCAAACAAGCGCTCATCAATCTTCTTGATAATGCCCTGCAGTACACACCAGCCGGCGGTTCCGTCACGGTTCGTCTGCAGACTGTCGATCACGAGGTCGCGGTAGCGGTCGAGGATACCGGCCACGGTATCGAGCCGGAACATATCCCACACCTGTTCGAGCGATTCTACCGGACCGATTGGGCACGGGCAAAAGATACTGCCGGGACCGGGCTTGGACTTCCCATCGTGAAGGAAATCATGGAGGCTCATGGTGGAAGCATTTCCGTCACGAGCGAGGTCAACAAAGGCTCCGTCTTCACCCTGCGTTTGCCGGCGCTCACTCAACAGACGATTCCTGCCTAGCATATTTCCCCGATAGCATCACCGATTTCCTTCACCTCTAGGCCTTTCGACCATACACCTCTTCGTGCATCGTTTCTGGCCCCATCGCATATCGAGATTCCACCTAGTAGTTATCTGAGTCATTTTCAGGCATGCGAAGAACGGATGAGGAGATCTTCACGATCAGTTCATGTCCAGTTCATGTGAAGCCGTTATCTTGATGCTATGAACGATCTCCAACAGCCCGATGAAAGAAAGGATGGGTATCACACATGGCAAATATAGTGACTGTATCTATGGTGTACTTTCCTCTCATCGTAGTGGGACTCGGACAAGTAATCATAATGGGGACAAACCCGGCTGCAAGGACAGTCCATGGCGCAGCCAGGGTCAGAGATCGGAGGGTTGTTCCCGCGACATATGACGAGAATGTTCGGAGCTCACGCACAGAAGAGAAAAGGTGCAGAGTCTGTTTGATACCTGGGTGTCCAGTATTTGCGCCGCGTTGAGGACTTCTACGGATTGGGCTAGAGACTAGGAGCGGAATATCCGACGGGGCTCGGACCGCAGGTCCAAAATCCCAGTGGGTTCTGGATTACATACTCATGGCTTGACAGCCGTGACTTCCTGCGTAGACGGGTGAAGGAAATCATGGATGTCCTCGCTGCCGGTGCGTCGTGCTCCAAATATCGGCCTCAGAATTAGGAGATCTTAATGACTAGAGCTTCACGAGGTCTTCACGCTGATTTCATGGTGGCTCGTTATCATGCAGGTAGAGAGTATTAACAGGCATGCGGAAGGAGAGAGTCATGGTGACGTTGTCTCAATATGGAAGGCATCGCACGGCGCTCGTTTTTGATGTCCATAACCAGACCACGTCAGCTTCCTAACATGCTTCTCTTGATTTACTGTCACGAGGAAGGAGATCTGAACATGGCATCAACTCGTACTGCGAGCGGACGAGAATACGATATTTCTCAGTGGTATGGTGCGGACTGTTCGGTGCCGCGGGAGGCGTGGCAGGGCAGACGATCTCGCGCATGTCGAACCTGGCAGACGTCATCTGGAACGACGCGCCGAGGGGCATCCTCGATCCGTTTTCCAGTCAGATAGCCAATTCAACAGCACGTAGTGCTTATTCGCCACACCGCCGATGGATCAGCCCGGAACTCTAAGAAAAGAGTTCTGGCTGGTCCGCCGGTGCGGGAGTTCGAATTCCCGTAAGACGAGGCCGACAAAGCCTCGCTCAAAGGAGAACCGATGAAACCTCGATTGATGACACGAATCCTCTTCGCGACGGACTTTTCCGATGGTGCCGCACGAGCTCAAGAGTATGCGACCTCACTTGCCATGACGTGGGACGCAGACTTGGACGTTCTGCACGTCCTGGAAGGCCCTGCATGGATGCCATCGCGCACAACCGACATCTCGCTCCCTGAGCAGATTCACGAGGACGTGACTCCGCAACTTGCTGAGATGCAGAAACAGATGGCGCGCAAAAGAGTGGCAGCGACCGTGCGCCAGTCGAGGGGTATCCCAAGTGCGCAGATCAACCAAGCCGCGAAAGAGTGCGGTAGCGATTTGGTGGTGCTGGGAACCGAAGGCAGAACCGGAAGATATTATAGACTCCTCGGCAGTACGGCCGAACGGGTGACGAAAATAGCACCCTGTCCGGTACTGGCGGTCCCGAACCTTCGCAAAGAAGCCGTCCGGCACGCCACGGCCGTCGAATCGCCCATCCTCATTCAACATATCCTGACGCCGGTCGATTTCTCGAGTCCTTCTCTGGCGTCGATCGAGTACGCCATTCAATTCGCCAACCGAGCAGGAGCGAAATTGACGCTTCTGCACGTGCTCGAGCCGGTGTTCCACGACCTCGCGTTGGGGCTGGGGCAGATCGAACAAGAACCGGTGAAACGTGCGCATTGGGAAGCCCACTTGGCGGAACTTGCGGCGCTAGTCAGGTCATTCGGGCTCCCGGCGGATACCGTGGTCTGCGGAGGAATCCCGTCGCACTCGATTCTCGCTTGCGCGTTGAAACGACAATGCGATCTGATCGTCATGGGAACTCATGGGCGGCGGGGTCTGTCGAACGGGCGCTTCGGGAGCGTGGCGGAAGCGGTGCTGCGCCAGGTGACCTGTCCCGTCTTGACCGTCCGAAACCCGAAGTTTAGTCCCGACCATCACCGCACGATTTTTGAGACAGCTCTAGCAACTTGAGGAGAGGAATACGATCATGAACCCGCGCGACATTTACATCACCACGTTCGACTTCGTCCGCCTGAAGGAACTCTTGCAGGTCGGCATCATCCTTAAAGAACGAGAACGAGATCGCGAACACCTGGAGGGCTTGCAGCATGAGCTGAACCGGGCGCATGTCATGGCCCCCACAGCAATTCCTCATAACCTGGTTACCATGAATTCTCGTGTTCGTCTCAAGGATATGGAGACAGGCGAGGAGAACAATTACACTCTCGTGTTTCCATCCGATGCGGATATTGAGCAGAACAAGATTTCGATTCTTGCCCCGATCGGCACTGCGATCCTTGGGTACCGGGCCGGCGACAGGGTGGACTGGCTCGTGCCGGCCGGAAAACGGAAGGTCCGAATCCAAGACATTCTCTATCAGCCTGAAGCCGCCGGCCATTATGACCTCTAAGCGCTGTTGTGAATAAGCCGGAACAGATAACAAACGGAGACCACAGCATGAGCATTTTAGTCGTCGGTGGGACTGGAACAGTAGGTAGTCACGTGGTACGAGGCCTCCTCGCAAAAGGAGAACGGGTGCGCGTCCTGACCCGCTCGGCGGACAAGGCCGATGCCCTTCCCCTTGGAGCACGTGCCATCATCGGAGATCTGTGCAAGCCGGAGACTCTGCGATGGGCGATGATGGGTATCGATCGTGTGTTTCTCGCCACAGCGCTCAGCCCGACGGAGACGGAGGAAGGGCTGGCAGCCGTGGCGGCTGCGAACAGGGCTGGAGTACGGCACCTCGTCTATCTATCGGTGCATCATGCGGAGCGGGCTCCTCACATTCCGCAGTTCAAATCGAAGGTGGAAATCCATAAGGCGCTGAGAGATTCGGGGATGCCGTTTACCCTGATCATGGCCAATGACTTCTTCCAGAACGATCTCTTGTATCGTGAGTCGATTCAGGAGAAGGGGATTTACCCACGCCCGATTGGGGACCTCGGCCTGAATCGGGTGGACGTGCGTGATATCGCGGATGCCGCGGTCACAATTCTCACTCAAGCAGGGCATGAGTTCCACTGTTATCCGTTGATAGGTGTGGAAGTATTGACCGGGCAGGATGTGGCGGACATCTACAGCCATTCCCTCGGTCGCGAAATCCGTTACGGTGGAAATGATCTGAATCTTTGGGAGAAAAAGGTTATGGGCACGCTGCCGGGTTGGTTGGTCCACAATCTGAAACTCCTCTATGAGTCCTTCCAACGCCATGGACTCCGGGCGAGCAATGAGGATTTTGCTTTACAAGAGAAGGCGCTCGATCAGTTTCCCCGTTCCTTCCACACGTTCGTCAAAGAGACGGTCACGGAATGGGAGCGCGATGGGGCTCGCGAACATGCGAAGGTGGGGTAAGGAAACCTGATGTATGACCTGATCTGTAACGAGGAACCGTTCCATGCATCATCCTGATCTCAACTATCGAGCTCTGCTGGAAGTGACGAATGTTCTCAATTCGCAGCGGGACACGGACAGCCTCTGGCGGGCCATCGCCGAGCAGATTAAACAAGTGGTGCCGTGGGAGCGAGCCAGTATTACCCTGTATCGTCCGGAGACGGACTCCTTCCGCTTCTACGCGGTCGAGACCAGCCTGCCCGCACGCGTATTGCAACGCGACGCCGTAATTCCTCGGGCCGGCAGTGCTGTTGGGTGGGTCTATGAAAATCGTCGTTCTCACGTCCGGCCAGACCTGAGACGTGAACGGATATTCATCGAGGACGACTTTTATCTAAAAGAAAGACTGGGGCGGATGATCAACCTTCCGCTGTTGGCCGGCGAACGGTGCCTGGGTACCTTAAACATCGGGAGCGTCCAATCGGGCGAGCCGGACCCGGACGATATGGAATTTCTGCGCCAGGTTGCGACACAGATCGCCTATGCGATCGCGCACGTGCAGGCCTATGAAGAGATCGACCTGTTACGCCGGCGCTTGGCACAGGAGAATGAATACCTGGTCGAGGAGATCAAGTTCACGCACAACTTTGGAACGATGGTGGGAGAAAGCCCGGCCTTGCGGAAGACCCTAACCCAGGCCGAGGCCGTCGGCCCGACCATGGCGACAGTGCTGATCACGGGGGAGACGGGAACCGGTAAAGAACTGCTCGCTCGGGCGATCCACGAGTTGAGCACGCGTAGAAACAAGCCCTTCGTCCGCGTCAACTGCGCGGCCATTCCGATGGGACTGGTGGAGAGCGAACTGTTCGGTCATGAGCGAGGCGCGTTCACGGGAGCCGATCAACGGCGGCCCGGCCGGTTCGAGTTGGCCGACGGCGGGACGCTCTTTCTCGATGAGATCGGCGAGATGCCGTTGGAAGCCCAGGTCAAGTTGTTGCGGGTGCTGGAAAATGGCGAGGTCGATCGCGTGGGCGGAACCCGTCCCGTGCCGGTGGATGTGCGTATTGTCGCGGCCACGAATGCCGATCTTCTTTTGGCGATCGAAGAGGGTCGCTTCCGATCGGATCTGTACTACAGATTGGGCGCGTTCCCGCTCGTCCTGCCTCCTTTGCGGGAACGGCCCGACGATATTCCTCTCTTGGCGCGGCACTTTCTCGAACACTACCGGGTAAAACTGAAACGGCCTCTGCTCGAATTGAGTGAGGGCACCATCAAACGGTTGTTGCGCTACTCGTGGCCCGGCAATGTACGCGAGTTGCAGAATCTGATCGAGCGAGGGGTCATCCTGGCACGCTCTTCGGTCGTTGAGATCGACGACCAGCTCTTAACCTCTTCCACACCAATGACGCAATCGACCTCACCGATTAACCTTCAAGAAGTAGAGCATGAGCATATCAAGCACGTGCTTGAGAAGACCCACTGGAGGATCTACGGCCCCTATGGTGCTGCAACCCAACTCGGGCTCAATCCCAGTACGCTCAGGAGTCGCATGAAGAAACTGGGGATTAGTCGCCGAGCTGATTTCAGTGCTCAACCTTACTCGACCATCCCTTTCATAGCTAACCCATAACCTCGTCCGTCTTCGACTTTCCATCGCGACATTTCACGGTTTTCGCGACCCTTCGCGGTCGAACCAAGGCGATGTCCAGGTCTGATCACCGACTCAATCCCCTTTCTCTTCGATTACTCAAGCGATTGTCGCTATGAGGCTCAAACTGATCGAGCGGCATAGGGCTTGCTCCATGCCGTGGTAAGACAGCGGATCTACGGTGAATAAGCCATCGATCAGACAGAACACCGTTTGATTTGCAGGAACAGGATGGAGAAGGGACCGAGTATGGAGAGTTGGTTGAGGCGATCATCGGGGAGGAGAACAACATGGATCACCACCTTCTGCTTGCTCTTGGCCTTGGCGTCTTTGCTGGTGCAACCTGTTGTCGTCGGCACACAGATCTGGGCGGCGGAGTCCGTATCAACCGTCGATTCGGAGCTGAAGGCTCAAACGGGGAGGGATGTCTATTACAAGACCGAGGGGATCGTGAGCGGGCCGCCGGCGCCGAAAACGTCCGACGACAGCCATCATTATCCTCGGTACAACTTCGAGAGCCGGGTGCTGATCTGGTTTGCGAACCAGCAACACTTGTACTACGGGAGCTTCGTGCTGGCGGTCCCGATTTTCTGCATGATCATCGAGTTGCTCGGAGTAATCACCAAGGATCGAGCTCTCGGCAAACGCTACGATCGGCTGGCCTACGACTTCATCAAAATTAGCCTGACGGCCTATTCGCTGACCGCGATTCTCGGCGGCATCCTGTTGTTCACGTTTATAACCTTATATCCGTCTTTCTTCGGCTATCTCTCCGGCATCTTCCGGCCAGTAATGCACCTCTACGCGCTTTTGTTTGTCGCCGAGAGCGGCATTTTATACGTCTATTACTACGGTTGGGACAAGATGAGCGAAGGGTTTCTGAAATGGATTCACCTGAGCATGGCGGTCGTGCTGAACGTCGTCGGTACTGTTCTGATGTTCCTGGCCAACAGTTGGATCGCGTTCATGATGTCCCCGGCCGGTGTGGACGAAGAAGGCCGCTACCTCGGCAACATCTGGCACGTGATCCACACGGCGCTCTGGAATCCGCTGAACCTCCACCGAATTCTGGGCAACATGGCGTTCGGCGGGAGTGTCGTCGCCGCCTACGCCGCCTACCGGTTTTTGGCGGCAAAGACCAACGACGAGCGGGCGCACTATGACTGGATGGGCTATGTCGCCATGTTCATCGCGGTGTTGTTTCTCATCCCGCTCCCGTTTGCCGGCTACTGGCTGATGCGGGAAGTGTATGCGTACCGCCAACAGATGGGGATCACGTTGATGGGAGGCCTACTTGCCTGGCTGTTCATTATCCAGGCGACGATGATCGGAGCCCTCTTCCTCACCGCCAGTTATTACCTGTGGCAGTGCATGGAACGCATGCGCGGGGCCGAAAAGTACCTGCGCTATGTGAAATATCTGCTGTTCCTGATGGCGGCGGGTTTCTTGGTGTTCATTACGCCGCACACGATGGTCATGACGCCGGCCGAACTCAAGGCGATGGGCGGCCAGCAACATCCGGTGCTCGGCAACTTCGGGGTCATGTCGGCAAAGAACGGCGGGATCAACGTCATGATCGTCACGACGATCTTGAGCTTCATCTGGTACCAGCGCGGTAACAAGCTCCCGACCGTGCCGTGGGCCAAATTCGGGAACATCTTCATGGGGACGTTTTTCACGGTGGCCTACATCAACATCATTTGGCTGTCCGTGTACGGATATTACATCCCTGCCAACGTCCGGGTCGGGCTCTCAGTCCCACAAGTCGCGACCACGCTCTCCTGTCTCCTCTTCATGACGGCTCTCAACCTCGCGATGCTGCGCGGCGCTAAGCGGGAGGGGCCCGTCGAATGGGGGCATATGACCGTGCGCTCTCAATATGCACTCATTATGCTCGCGACGGAGTTTACGTGGATGATGGCTCTGATGGGCTACATCCGCTCGTCGGTGCGTCTGTTCTGGCACGTCAACGAGATTATGCGCGACAACTCTCCGTGGGCCTACACCCATACCGTGGGCTTTGCCGCCAATATGATTTCGTTCAACGTCCTGTTCTTCTGGATGAGTATTTTATTCGTGTTCTGGCTGGCGTCCCTCGGCACGAAGACCGTCCCGCAGGATACAGCGGTCACGGTACCCGATATGGTTCCCGCCATACAGCGTTAAGCATGGGTGTCTCAACAGGACGATCCTGTCACGAGGCTACAGTGACATCAACGGCTGAGGACAATAGTGACATTCTGATGCCAAGCGCACATGACATCGAAGAGCGGAGGCTGAATCATGGGACGAAGGATGAAGTTGAGTAAAGCAATTCAAGACGGAACGATGGCACAAGGCAGGAATGAACATGTCGTTCGGCTTCTTCCCGCAATCGAACAGTTCTACACGAGGTCCCGCGCTCGTCGCGCCGGCCTGTTTGAGAACGATCGGTGCTGTGACTTGGATAACGACGATATGATCGCCCAGATGAAGCATGCTGCAGATCGGACCATTCAATCGCCGAGTATCGTCATCATCACGTTGGCCCTGGTCGCATTGACAGTCGGAGCTGCACTCGTCGGCTGCGCAAACGACAACACGCCGCCCGAGACCGCCGGCTCATCAGATCCCGTCGCCGAAGGCAAGCAGATCTTCCGCTTCGATACCTTTGGGGACGAGCAACACTGGACCGACACGCTCCGCATGAACGAGGTAGTCGAGCAGAACGTGGACCCGACGACCGCGCTCGCGGTCGGGCTCAAAGTGGATGCGGACATGCTGCCTCCCGGGATCCTCAATAATGCCGATCTCACGAGCCCGGCGACGACGGTCGCGCTGCTCAAGATGAACGCCATCGTGGGCATCCAGGCCACCGTGGACTCGAGCAATCATATCACCAGGCTTGGCGTCACCTGCGCGCTCTGTCACTCGACCGTCGACAACTCGGTCATGCCCGGCATCGGTCGCCGCCTGGATGGCTGGCCGAATCTAGATCTCAACCCCGGGGCCATCATCGCGCTCTCACCCGCGCTGTCCGCGGACAAGAAGGCGGTCTACGAGTCGTGGGGTCCCGGCAAATACGACCCGCGTTTCAACTTGGATGGGAAGAACACACCGCTTGTCCTCCCCCCCGCCTATGGCTTAGCCCACGTCAAGAACGAAACGTACACGGCGGAGGGACCAATCTCGTATTGGAATGCCTATGTCGCCATTACCCAGATGGGCGGACACGGCAACTTCTCTGACCCACGACTGGGGATCGACGTCAAGCAGTCGTCGCCGGACCTGGTCACCTCCAAGCTCCCGGCATTGAGCGCCTACCAGCGCAGCCTGCCGACACCACCTCCTCCGGCCGGGAGCTTCGACGCCGCAGCAGCGGAACGTGGCCATGCCCTGTTCGATCGGACATGCGCGGCCTGCCACATAGGCGCGACCGGCACCGACAACAACAGCGACATCCTGCATGCGCCGGACGAAACCGGCGTTGACGGAGCGTACGCGGCGCGAACGGCAAACAAGGCGTACCGCACTACTCCTTTGCGGGCACTGTGGCAGCACCCACCGTACTTCCACGACGGCAGCGCGGCGACGCTCGCGGACGTGGTGGCGCATTACAACCGGGTTCGTACGCTCGGTCTCACGGTGGACCAGCAACGAGACCTCGTCGAGTTTCTGAAGTCGCTCTAACTCCGGGAGATGCGAATGAGGTTCGGGTCATTTCTTACTCGTAGGGAGGCCGGACAGAGATGTCCTCCGGAGTGACTGGGGAACCCCGGAACGTATCCTGTCTGGCTTCGAAAAGCTCGGGAACGGCCAGCGCTTTCGGAGGATCCACTCCCTTTCTTGTATGTGGGGTGAAAGCGGTGGTAAGGACGACACCTGCAACGGGCGATCGATAAGTGAGGACGCAACGATGAAACTCTATCTGGACACCGCGAACGTAAAAGAGATTGGGGAGGCAGCGAGTCTTGGCCTGCTGGACGGCGTGACGACGAACCCGTCGCTCGTGGCGAAGGAGGGACGCAGTTTTCGTGAAGCGCTGGTCGAGATCTGTCAGCTCGTCAATCGACCGGTCAGCGCCGAGGTCGTCAGTCTCGACGCCGATGCGATGGTCAAGGAGGGAAAAGAACTCGCCAAGATCCATAAAAGCATCGTCGTCAAGGTGCCGCTGATCCCGGAAGGGCTCAAAGCGACAAAGCGGATGGCGGCCGAGGGGATTAAGGTCAACATGACTTTGTGCTTTTCGCCGACACAGGCACTGCTGGCTGCGAAAGCCGGTGCCTGGTGCGTCTCGCCGTTCATCGGCCGGTTGGACGACATCAGCTCGAATGGAATGGAACTGATTCGTCAAATAGTCACGATCTTCAGAACCTACGACTTCAGGACCCTCGTGTTGGTGGCCAGTGTCCGTCACCCACAGCACGTGGTCGAGGCGGCGCTGGCCGGCGGCGACATCTGTACCATGCCGTTTGCGATATTCCAGCAACTGGTCAAACACCCGTTGACCGATCTGGGTGTGAAAAAGTTCCTCGCGGACTGGAATGTTCAACTCCAGAAGTCGCCAACGGTTTGAGAAGGGATTTCGTTGTGAATCTCTTATGCAAGCGGACGATCACGCTCGTGTATAGCGCAGCCGATGAGGAGCACAACCAGGCGGTGGTCTTGAAGGAACTTCTCGCCGAACTAGCCTGACCGTAGTCGAGAGCAGCAGAAGGAGGTCAACCATGAGCTCTGCCGCAAGCCAGACCGCTTATCTGGTGAAATTAAGAGACCGTCACCAGGTGGCTGAACGCACCACGGCCTTTCAGTTTGAGAAGCCGGAAGGCTTTACATTCAAAGCCGGCCAGTCCATCGATATGACACTCCTTGACCCACCGGAAACGGACGGGGAAGGGAATGGACGCGCTTTTTCCATCGCGAGTGCCCCT
Organism: uncultured Nitrospira sp.; assembly: GCA_964485915.1. Classification (GTDB taxonomy): domain Bacteria; phylum Nitrospirota; class Nitrospiria; order Nitrospirales; family Nitrospiraceae; genus Nitrospira_D. The sequence continues at coordinate 26,452 of CAZAKX010000029.1, forward strand.
GACGAAGCCATACTCCTGGTTGCTACCCGGATGCGCGATACGGCGTTCAAGCGGGTGTTAGGAGCCATGCCGATTGGTTCACACGTCAAGATCGAGGGGCCGTTCGGCAATCTGGTTCTCCATAACAATCCGGCTCGGGCCGCGGTGTTTCTGGCTGGAGGGATTGGCATCACTCCGTTCCGCAGTATTCTGCTGCGAGCGACAAGAGAACATCTCCCGCACCGCCTGTTCTGTTTCTATGCGAATCGCCGGCCGGAGGACGCCCCGTTTCTGCAAGAACTGGAGGCCTTGAGAGGACAAAACCCCAGTTACACATTTGTCCCCACCATGACGGACATAAATCGATCGGATAGTTCATACCGGGGAGAAACGGGACGCATCGATCAAGCCCTGATTGCCAAATATCTCAAAAGTGCGGCATCGCCGATCTACTACCTCGCCGGGCCGCCAGGAATGGTGAGGGCCATGCGCACCGTGCTAAACGGCATGGACGTCGACGATGACGATATCCGGACGGAAGAGTTTGCCGGCTATTGATGCCACATGTTCGATGTAC
>CAZAKX010000030.1:0-26532 GCA_964485915.1 uncultured Nitrospira sp.
AAGGAGACTGCTGACCGTGATGGGAAGGGCAAGAGTCAGGACGGAGCGTCTGATCTGGGCGACACCGTTGGCCATGGGGCGCTATCCTAACAGAGTTCCTCAGCACAACCTGATAAGAAATCAGTGATCGCACAAGCAACAGGATGACGATGGCTAATTCTCACAACGGAGTACCGGGCAGTTCCATACCACCCCGTTTGTCAAAATCGAAATTCCTCTCAGGACTGCAATGTCACAAGCGGCTCTACTTAGAGATTCATCAGCCTTCATTGGCTACCCCGCCGGATGCATCGATGCAGGCGATCCTAGATATGGGAACGGAGATCGGCATCCTCGCGCAGCAGCGTTTTCCAGGCGGTGCCCTGGTGAAGTCGGGCTTTCGTCAGCGAGAGGCCGCACTTACCGAGACCGCTGCCTTGCTTCAACGTTCCGAGATCCTCGCCATCTTCGAAGGGGCGTTTGAATATGACGGCGTGCTTGTGCGTGTGGATGTGTTAGAGCGAGTGCAGCGCCGTGAGGAGGGATCGCCGTCCTGGCGTTTGATCGAGGTAAAGTCATCGAGCAGAGTGAAAGATGTTCACCTTGATGACCTAGCGATACAAAGCCAGATTGTACAAGGGACCGGGTTGAGGCTTGATGCGATCTGCCTGATGCACATCAATACAGGGTATCTCTACCAAGGAGGGGAGGTTGATCTGGAAGCGCTCTTCTCAATTGAGGACGTGTCGGAAGCCGTGACAGATCGTCGAAGCCAGGTGCTGGAACGGTTGGCTGCTATGAAAACAGTATTGCTGAAACCGGAGCCACCGGCGATCGAGCCAGATCAACATTGTCACACTCCATATGAATGTCCCTTTTGGTCTCATTGCACGAAAGAAAAACCGTCTCGCTGGATCTATCATCTGCCGGGAAAAAAAGAGGTCGTGAGTCAACTTGTGCAACAGGGCATCACAACGATCGACGAGATTCCGGATGGGACACGACTATCGGATGCGCAACGAAGGGTCAAAGCCAATGTCGAGTGGATCTCCTCTGAATTGGAGAAAGTCCTTCGTTCCGTCACCTATCCCGTGCACCACCTGGACATTGAAACCGTCATGCTGGCGTTGCCGCGGTTTCCCTTGACCAGGCCCTATCAGCCCATTCCTGTCCAATGGTCCAATCACATCGAACTGGAATCCGGTGAACTATCTCACCAGGAGTTTCTCCACAGCGAGGCCTCGGAGCCTCGTAAACAGTGGGCGCAGGCATTGATCGAATCACTTGGGGAGAAAGGTAGCATTGTTGTCTACTCCGCGTACGAAGAAGCGATCATCCGGCAACTTGCGGGTACCTATCCTGAGTTCAAATCGGCATTCAGATCGATTTTGAAACGGTTGTGGGATCTCCTCCCGGTTATTCGTGGGCACTATTACCATCCAGACTTCAATGGATCCTACTCGATTAAATCCGTCCTGCCGGCGGTTGTGCCATCGCTTGGGTACGACGATCTTGCGATTCAGGCAGGAGGACAAGCCGCTGCTGAATACTACCGCATGGTATTCGTCGAAACCGATTGGGTAGAACAGGCTGCGCTACGGGAGTCGTTGTTGCGTTATTGCGCAAGAGATACGTTGGCGATGGTGGAATTGCGGAGAGTGCTGAGAGAGAAAGCGGAGAGAGCGGGACTTGATGAAATATGATAATGGCGTGTATTTGGCTGCATCGTTAGCCTCGGTTAAACATCTAACGGATGTCGTTCTCGATAGTAGAAATCATTTGCTTCAACCTACGCCGACCGGCAGTTGATTTGTAGAAGCGTTCGGCTCGACGCGCTTCAATCGAAGTTGGAAACGCTTGTGTATACAGTATTTTATATGGGCGATAGGGGCGTGAGGATTTTACCCTTCCACTGTTATGTTCCTTCAACCTCTTTTCAATGCTCTCGGTAACACCGGTATATGTCCTGCTTTTAGTCTGACTCAGGAGAATGTAGAGGTAATGCATGTTTCTTTGATGGATGAGTATGGCGGATCCGTCACCTTGTCATGCAAGGTGACGAGATCTCGCCATAATACCCAAGCCAAACGCGTTTGGCTTGGGTATTATGGCGGAGAGGGTGGGATTCGAACCCACGGTCGAGTTACCCCGACAGCAGTTTTCGAGACTGCCCGATTCGGCCGCTCTCGCACCTCTCCGTTTTGTCGATGCTCGGCTGGTTGGCCTATCGCCAGCGCGATAGCAAGTGAGGTCAAAGAACGTGCCGAGCTTACCTTGGCCATTGATGTTTTGCAATGGCTTCATACATCTCTCTTGATCTTCATTTGCCGGCATGATGAAAAGAAATGACCAACTACCCGGTTGCTGAAGGGAATGACAACTCGGTCAGCTCGACATTCTCCAGCCCTCGCTTGACCAAAGTCGGAATATCCAGTATGCGTTCAATCTTCCTCACATCCTCTATGCGAGTTTTGGTGCTCGGGTGGGGCGGGACAAAAAGTTTGCAGCAATCTTGGTCCGGTTCGATTGAAATGTCGTACGTGCCGATACGTTTCGCCTCATCGATGATCTCGCGTTTATCCATTCCGATCAGAGGTCGGAGAATCGGAAATTCAGCCGCGTCTTCGATCGCGCATAAATTGTGGGGAGTCTGGGATGCGACCTGACCGAGACTATCGCCGGTCACGAGTGCCCAACAGTGCTCCTCCCGGGCCAATTCCTCCGCTATTCGCACCATCATCCGCCGATAGAGCACGACTCGGAATGGGGCGGGTGTGCTGAGGACAATCTCACGCTGGATCTCCCCAAACGGAACGACATAGAGCCGAGAATCGTATTGATAGGCAGTCAAGGTTTGGACAAGGTCGCGGACTTTATCCTCAGAGGCTCGGCTGACCAAAGGGCGACCAGAAAAGTGTATAAAACTCGCCACGCACCCGCGCTTGATCATGCGATAGGCGGCGACCGGAGAGTCGAGTCCACCTGAGGTCAGGCAGGCAACCTTGCCGCTCACGCCGACCGGCATGCCGCCAGGACCCTCGATTTTCTCTGCGGAGCAAAATGCTTCCTTCGACAGAAGTTCGACGTAAATCGTTACATCAGGGTTCTTCAAACTGACTTTCTTTCCGGTTCTGTCACAGACTGCCGCACCGAGCGTCCTTTCAATATCCATTGAAGTCAAAGTCAGACGCTTGTCGGCGCGTCTCGCGGTCACTCGGAAGGTCGAAAATGAATGTGGCGCGATCTCCTCGAGGACAGCGGCGATGAGCGTATCCAGATTGGGATCAGAAAGCTGGAGTGGAAGTACTCGGCCTACTGAAAAGTTCGCGATCCCACAGACACGCCGTAACCGGTCTCTGACGACTTCCGGGCGTACTTCCAGCGGGAGTCGAATGCGGATGCGACTATGGAGGTTCTCAACCTGTCGGACTCCTACATCCTTGAGGGCGGTTCGAATGTTTCGGATGAGGCAGTGCTCAAAGTATTCACGATTGCGGCCCTTCAGTGCAAGCTCATGATAGTGAACGATGGCGCAACGCATGTCAGCGTGAAACGTGAGACGTGAAAAGTGAAAGGTGTAAAGCATCTGGTAACAGGCGGCGATAATTCAGGGCTCTCACCGTTTGGCTCGCAGGTTGACGAATACGCCCGCTGAGCATCTTGTCCACCCGTTCAAGCAGCTCGTTGAGGTTCTCCCATTCGTTCTGTCCCAGGCACCCAAGCCGTCTGGCTAGATCTAGCTGCGTATCCAACTCACTTAATGAGCCTTTCGCGATATGGAGGAATTGGAGAAACTCCTTTCTTGATTGTCGAGCAGCTCCTTCGGCTATATTGCACGCAATACTTACAGCCACTCGCCTGGCTTGATTTGTCAAGCCGAACTGCTCATTGGTGGGGAATCGGTCTGTGGTTGTGTAGACCAGTTGCGCTAACTCAACAGCAGAAGTCCAGGCGTCAAGCCTCTTATGAGGTTTATTCATGCTTTTCTTCTCGCCGGGATCGTTTCACCTTTCACGTCTCACGTTTCACGAATTTCGAGGAATCGCTCTGCGTCGATCGCAGCCATGCACCCGGTGCCGGCTGCGGTGACGGCTTGTCGGTATGTTGAATCCTGGACGTCCCCGGCGGCAAAGACACCGGAGACACTCGTGGCCGTTCCGGCGTGGGTGCGGATGTACCCTTTCTCATCCATCTCAATGTGGCCGTGAAACAGCGCAGTATTGGGTTTATGCCCGATCGCCACGAAGACGCCGGCACAGGCCACCTCGGACACTTTGCCGGTCGCCGTATTCTTGAGTCGGACGCCGGTCACCACGTCGGTCCCGAGGATGTCTTCTACGACCGAGTTCCAGAGGAACGAGATTTTTTCGTTCTTCATCGCTCGATCTTGCATAATCTTCGATGCACGAAGCTTATCGCGTCGATGGACGATCGAGACTTTCGTCGCAAACTTGGTAAGGAAGGTCGCTTCTTCCATCGCACTGTCGCCGCCACCAACCACAATGAGTTCCTTCCCTCTGAAGAAAAACCCATCGCAGGTGGCACACGTGGAGACACCATGGCCGGTCAGCCGCTTCTCATTGGGGAGTCCAATTTGAATCGCCGAAGCACCGGTGGCGATGATGATGGTCTTAGCCTCCACACTACTTTCCCCGTCAATAGTCAGCGAGAACGGCTGGCGTCTGAAATTGACGGAAGAGACATCGCCCGTGAGGAACTCCGTCCCAAACCGTTCTGCTTGAGATCGCATCTCCTTCATCAACTCCGGCCCCATGATGCCCTTAGCAAAGCCTGGGTAATTCTCCACTTCCGTGGTCGTCGTGAGTTGCCCGCCGGATTGCCACCCTTCAATGAGCAGCGGCGAGAGGTTGGCTCGCGCCGCATAGATGGCGGCAGTCAATCCAGCTGGACCCGACCCGATGATAACAACATTGTGCATGCGAGGACTGTATCACAGCGAGGGAAGCGGAGGGTAGAAGGCTTGTTTACGGCTTGGCAGAAATCAGCACGTAGTGCAGTTCGCTTTGCAGTCCGAGGCGTTCAGCCCAGGACCAGAGATGGTCGAGATCAAGTCGGACCTTGGGATTCGCAACAATCGTCACCACGTCATCAAAATCGTGAGGGCGACCCGCGGCTAATTTGAGAAGAATCAAATCTTCTGGAGAACTGACCGAGACATCGATGCCATTAAGAGACTGCAACTGCCGCCTTTTCAGCACAATGTGATGAAGCTCCGACGTTGCGAAAATTAGATCCAGAGGAAAATCGGGAGCCGATGAATGCTCCAATCGTAAGACAACGTCTCGTGCCATGGGATTCGCCTGTTGCCAAGCGGCCGAGACCTGAAACCCTCTGACGACGAGCGGTTTAAGATACGTGTCGCACGCTGTTCGGTCGGCCAGTATCAGCAGGTCCACGTCATGTGTGGCGCGGGGGCGCCCATGGGCACCTAATGCGACAGCTCCAATAGGCAATAGGGCAACCCTTCCACCGAAAAGGCTGAAACGGCCATACTCAGCAGCTCAGCGTAGCCAAATGGCGGAGCATCATGTGAGGCCATGCGGGATAGTTCAACGCTCAGCGTCAGGTGCATCTGAGCCACAATTGAGAGATCTTGAAAACGCCTTTGAAAGAGCCAGTGCTGCATCCGAGAGCCGACAGACTTGAAGGATGCCCTCTTCGGGGGTTGCGGGGTAGTCGGTTGGGCTGATCTGTACAGCACTCACGTGCAGCTTGCGCAACCAGATGGGCGGATCCTCGGGATCAATCGGCATGACGTTATGATAGCGCAGATTGGGTGTGAAAGCCTATTGGGGAACAATCATTGGGAGCTACTTCCTCGTCGGTGGGGTGTTGCCTTCTTCAACTTTGGCGGGTTTAGTCCTACTGTTCCTTGTCATGGAACTCCTGAGCATAGTTGGTTATAACACTCTCTGACGTGTTTTCTAAGAACTAGAAGCTTTTCTCTTCCATCAAAGAGATGGTCTGCGTATTGGTGCTTCTTCGCAAGGGGCATCTGGCTTTTTATGCGTCGAAGGGCTTCAGCGCGGGTGAGTCCATTTCGTTTCTTGAGGCGGGCGATTTGAGTCTTTGGGTCGGCGGTGACAACGATGATCTTATCCACACGCTTATCGATGCCGGCTTCAAAGAGGAGAGGAACATCATAGATCACGACGGAGTGAGGATCTTTGCGTGCGGCCTGCCTTGTCAGTCTGGCTTGTTCACGTGCAACACGAGGATGGATGATTCGTTCGAGTAATCGGAGCTTCGCGCGATTCCGAAACACGATCTGTCCGAGAGCCTGCCGGTTGATCGTTCGGTCAGCATTCAAGACGGATTTCCCAAATCGTCGAACGATCTCGCGCCAGGCTGGTTTGCCAGGTTGAACCACCGCTCGAGCCAACAGATCAGCGTCGATGACAATGGCACCACACCGCTCGAACATTTTCGCGACCGTGCTTTTTCCAGTCGCCACGCCACCAGTCAGGCCAACAAGTATCATGGGGGTGGAGCTTATCATGCGGTATGCCTTGCCACAAAGGCGATTGACAGGGCTGGCGGTTCACTTGTATGAAGTTCTCCATGCGGCCTATCTTTCTCACGGCGATGCTTATCGGGTTGACGAGCACTGGGTTTGCGGGTGCCCAGGCAGAGAACTCTGCACCTGCTCCCAGGACGATCACCGTCGCGCTCGACGGCTCTGGGGATTTCACGTCGATTCAAGAGGCCGTCGACAACGCTAGGAAAGGCGATACCGTATTGATCGCAGCCGGGTTTTATGCCCAGGACTTGACCATCCATAGTAAGGAGAAGATCAAGATTATCGGTGCCGGGGTCGATAAGGTGACCCTACAGGGACGAGGTACGATGGTGGGGGTGCTGCATGTCGGGAAGTGGCCCTACGGGGCAACGGATATCGAGATCAGTGGGCTCACCATCAACGAACATGGAGGGCACGCCGTCGGTATCTTCAACGGAAACCGCATCACGCTCCGACAGCTTCGTGTGAAGGGAATGGTGTTCGGTCAGCAGGTACAGGATGTCCGAATCGAAGACTGCATGATTGGTGGGAGCGAGACAACCGGCATCCACTTCGCTGACTCTCAGGCCATACTGATCGGAAATGTTATCCACGACAACGATCATGGTGTGAATGTGAGTGGAAAGTCTACCGTCCGACTGGAACGAAACATTATCACGAGAAGTCTATTCGAGGCGGTCGTAGTGAGTGATCAGGCAAAGGCGGTGCTGATCAATAACACTTTCGTGAAAAACGGTGGGGGAGCAGCGTTCCTTGGCCTATCTATCAACGAGGTGTCGGGGAATATTTTCGGTTTGAACAAGGTGGGCCTGCTGATCGCCTCCTCGAGTCAGACCAAGAGGTCGTATAACGCATTATTCAATAGCGAAGCCAACTACATGAGAGCCGGATCGCCCAACCTTCATGCCCCGGAGCTTGAGGTCGAGTCGGATATTACCGCCGATCCACGTTTTGTCGACGCAGAGCATGATGACTTCCGCTTAAAGTCCGACACAACGTTGGTCGATCGCGGCGGGTTTCGTTATCTCGGAGCGTTCCCCCCTGTTCTGTCGCCGGTCTCGACACGCTGATACCTCTATAAAAACAAATAGATAGGTGGCTCTCATCCTGGGGAGAATGCGTATGGTATGCTTTCTCAGTGGTGCATGGGCCTCTGAGTCATTTCCCTAAAGTATTGACGTAAGCGTGCCGAGAAGGATTCAACCAGGAGGTCTCCCTTGGCGAGCTTCCGCAGCAATCTTGAGAAACTGTCGGGTGAAGGGATTCCTTCGCTCATGGACATGGAATCCGGCAAGTTGGTCGGTGCCGTGTTGCCGATGTCTGAGCAGGCACAGATCCAAATGCGCAATAGCATCGAAGTGATCGACTACCTCTTAAATCAGGAACGCGTCGTCTGGAGTTGAGCGGTCGATTCCTGAATCCCTCATCATACTGCCTCAATGCTCACACGAATGGAGAGTCTTCCAGTCTTCTCTGATAAGACCGCTTTGTCCAAGTCACACCCTTCTTTTTTGTTCCCGCAAGCACCGTGACTCAGTTCATAACCTCAATAGACCGAAGAAGGAACGAGCGAGGTCTTCTATCAACCGAGGCTCGGCTTGATTCTCGTCACGAGCAGGTGCATGGTGGCCAGCGTCGACTCGTCATTGCACCGCTGAATGAGGTCGCGTGGGAAAAACAGATCGAACGTCTGCTCATTCGAACACCGTTCAAGGAGCTGAGCGTCAGAGGCTCGAGGAGGACGCCGTCCGTAAACAACATTGGAAACGGTGGGGGCCTTATTTGAGCGAGCGTGCCTGGGGAACGGTACGCGAAGACTACAGTCCCCACGGAACTGCATGGGAATCGTTTCCCCATGATCATGCTCGTTCCCGCGCCTACCGCTGGAACGAAGATGGGCTTGCCGGTATCTCTGACCGTCATCAATATATCTGCTTTGCCATTGCCCTCTGGAACGGACGCGATCCCATTTTAAAAGAACGGGTATTCGGGCTGACGGGAAACGAGGGGAACCATGGGGAGGATCCCAAGGAATATTATTTCTATGTTGATTCAACACCAACCCATTCGTACATGAAGTATCTCTACAAGTATCCGCAGCATGAGTTTCCCTACGCCAAACTGACTGAAGAGAATCGACGTCGCCAACGTGGAGAATTGGAGTATGAGCTGATTGATACCGGTGTCTTTGACGGGAATCGCTACTTTGATGTCGTCGTGGAGTACGCAAAAGCGACACCCGAGGAGATCCATGTCCGCATACAGGTCGCGAATCGCGGGCCAGATCATGCAGAGCTCACCCTTCTGCCCACACTGTGGTTTCGAAATACTTGGTCGTGGGGACTGGATGCTCGTCGACCGAGAATGCGTGAAGGCACCGCAGTCGATAACTGGAGCGTGATCGAGCTGGATCATGAGTACTACGGTGAACGCCGACTCTGGTGCGAGCGAAAGCCCCCGTTACTCTTTACCGAAAATGAGACAAACTCCAGACGATTATACGGAGATCACGAGGGGGCTAAGCACGTCAAAGACAGCTTTCATGATTATGTGATCAGAGGCCAAGCTGATGCGATTAACCATGAGAAGTTTGGCTCAAAGGGAGCTGCCCAGTATGTCTTCACGCTACCGCCAGGGAAATCTGATGTGGTTCGGCTACGGTTAACGAACAAGATTGGGTTGGATGGATTCGATGCTGCGCAATGCGATCGTCTTTTCACGCAACGGCTTCAGGAGGCCAATGAGTTCTATGACGAACTCGCGCCGCCTGATCTCTCCGAGGATGCGAAGCAAGTCCAGCGACAGGCCTTTGCCGGATTGCTGTGGAGTAAACAATTCTACCACTACGATCTGAAGCGCTGGCTTGTGGGTGATCCGGGGATGCCGGATCCTCCTCCGGAGCGGTTGCATGGAAGAAATTCAGACTGGTCCCATCTGTACAATGCCGATGTGATCTCGATGCCGGACAAGTGGGAGTACCCCTGGTATGCCGCTTGGGATTTGGCATTCCATTGTATCCCCTTGGCCCTTGTCGACTCGACCTTTGCCAAGGAACAGCTGATTCTGATGCTCAGGGAATGGTACATGCACCCGAACGGTCAGATTCCGGCCTATGAATGGGCGTTTGGAGACGTCAACCCTCCGGTCCACGCTTGGGCAGCCTGGCGCGTCTATAAGATTGAAAAAAAGCGGAAAGGAGTCGGCGATCGCGTCTTCCTCGAGCGGGTGTTTCATAAGTTACTCTTAAACTTTACCTGGTGGGTCAATCGGAAGGATGCCGAAGGCAAGAACATCTTCCAAGGTGGATTCTTAGGACTCGACAACATCGGTGTGTTTGATCGAAGCGCCCCCTTGCCGACCGGCGGTCACATCGAACAGTCGGATGCCACGAGCTGGATGGGGATGTATTGTCTGAATATGCTCTCGATCGCTCTGGAGTTGGCGCGTGACAATCGAGCGTATGAAGATGTCGCGAGCAAGTTCTTTGAACACTTCGTCTATATCTGCAGGGCCATGAACAACATCGGCGGGGAAAAAATCGAATTGTGGGATAGAGAAGACGGTTTCTTCTATGATGTGCTGCACTTGCCTGATGGACAAACCTACCCCCTCAAAGTTCGCTCTCTGGTCGGATTGATCCCCCTGTTTGCCGTCGAAACACTGGACTCCGAGTTGATCGACAAGCTTCCACGGTTCAAGCATCGCATGCAGTGGTTCATTGAAAACCGTCCGGATTTCAGTGCCCACGTGGAGACCCAGTCGTTTAATGGTGAGGTGCGGAGGTTTTTATCGCTGGTCAATCCTACGCGTCTTAAGTCCGTGTTGCGCTATATGCTCGACGAGGAGGAATTTCTGTCGCCCTACGGCATCCGCGCACTCTCTCGTTACCATAGGGACCACCCCTATAGACTCTCCATCATGGGAAGTGCGTACCGTGTAGATTATGAGCCTGCCGAGTCGAGGACCGGGTTGTTCGGAGGCAACTCCAACTGGCGTGGTCCCATTTGGTTTCCAGTCAATTACCTGTTGATCGAATCGCTGCAGAAGTTCCATTACTTTCTCGGCGATAGCTACAAGGTTGAGTATCCGGTTCGAAGCGGTCGATTCGTCTCTTTGAACGAAGTTGCCTCAGAGCTCTCGCGACGACTCACGCATATTTTCCTTCGTGATGAAACCGGCCGACGCCCTGTCTTTGGAGGGACCAGGAAATTTCAGGAAGATCCGTTTTGGCGCGATGCGATACTTTTCTACGAGTACTTCCATGGCGACAACGGCGCCGGTCTTGGAGCCGGCCATCAGACAGGATGGACCGGGCTTGTCGCCAAGTTAATCCAGCAATCCGGGGAGTAGCGTACAGCCCTGATCCATTGTATCCTCACGTGTCTTGCGACTTGTTCGGTCTCCTACCTCAACACCATAATTTGGTTTTTCTCAGCCAATACATACGGCTGAATCGTGTGCAATCCAAGGTACGGCACAGAATATGAAGATTGGAACGCCAGACTGTCAGAATTTTGATCGTGCGCTCAGTCTCGAATGGCTAGAGACAAACGGGCGCGGCGGGTTTTCGTCTGGGACGATATCGGGCGCCAATACCAGACGGTACCATGCCCTACTGTCCGCGAGGATGTCCGGCCCAAGCCTGGTCCATCGCTGAGCCTCTCCGAGCGATGGTGGAAGATCTTGGGTTTCCGATCCGACCTAATCTGCCACGCATCGAAGGTAGCGACCGACCGCGCTCTTGACAGCGTTTCCCCTGCAGCCGTAGTGTGAATGCGACGCTCGGAGGTAGACAGATGACACAACCGCTCATACAGGTACGATTGAGTCGGCTCTTCGTAGTCGGCCTATTGGCATTCGGGACATTGAGCCTAGATGAACAATCTATCGGGGCTGCTGATGAACTACCGAATGAATCCCAGTTGCCGCTTGGCCTTGCCAATAAGGCAATTCAAGCGGCCGTCGATGCCTGTAAGAAAGATGGATATCGAGTAAGCGTTTCCGTCGTGGATCGTGCCGGCGTCCTTCGCGCCATGGGACGTGCCGATGGGGCAGGGCCACATACGGTCGATAGCAGCCGGAAGAAAGCCTACACGGCGGCAAGTGTGCGCCGCACAACCGGCGAATTAGCAGAGCTGATCGCAAAATCTCCCACTCTGCAAGCCCTTCGAGACATGAATGGCGAAATTCTGATTTTGGGTGGCGGACTCCCGATTGAAATCGGCGGAGAGGTGGTTGGAGGGATCGGTGTCGGTGGAGCACCGGGTACCCACCTCGATGATGCCTGCGCTCAGGAAGGTCTTGATGCCATTGGAGCGGCTCCTAAGGTACCCGCGGCAAAGTGAACACACACCCATGGGTCCTTATTATTGGGAGTATGTTGTGGTTGTCTGGTGTCGGGTGTAATCGTAATACTCCAGAACCTGCTTCAGCAGACATACCCTCTGCGAGACTTCGGGTAACAATCGTTCGAATGGCGACCGATGCGTTCCTTCAACGGTTCAATCTCACCATGAATATCAGTGGAACTGAAGGATGTTCGTCCTCAACCGAGCTGTTTCCTGATACCGGCTACGCAGGAAGGCGGAATGTGTATCAGGCTGCCAAGGGCATGGTGTATGTGGTGGGACAGTTTGATGCGCGAGTCATTGATTCCCAGACGTGCCGAACGACTCTCTCAGAGTTTCGTCATCTTGATCGAGATGTGATATTCCTTGGAAGCTTCGACCAGGATGAGGACAAACGATGGAGGTATTTCTCTTCCGCTCAGCGGCCGGAACAGCCGTTCGCCAAACGCTAGCCGTACTGACAGTTATGAGGACATGCAACAAGCGATCACTGGATATCACCAAGACGAATACGGAGATTGGGTAGCTGAGTTGGCCTGTGGCCATGGACAGCATGTGCGACATCAACCTCCTTTTATCAATCGCCCATGGGTGGTCGACGCTGCCGGGCGTGAGCAGCATCTCGGTACGAATCTCAATTGTAAAAAGTGTGAGGAGCCAAGTTCGAATGTGCCTTCAGCTCCAGAACAGACTCTCCCGTAGTCGTTCGTCTTCTTCAAGAAAGTGGATATGAAACGTATTGAGTCTTGCATAAGCCGCTCTTCTTTCCACACTTGTATTGTATGGCACGATGATCAGACGATCATGTGATATCGATTCTGATGGCTTGAGGAGCCTGATCGGACCTTGTTCTACGTTAGAGCCGTTCGGACATCTTGACAGAGCTTGCACATTTGCTTGAGAACCATTGCCACAGTGCCGGCTCGTAGCTCTCTAGAAGAGCGCGGTTCATGCTGACTCAACGATATCAAGTCGCCGTACTATTTGGACTCGTCGTCATCATTGGCTGCTATCTTCTGCTGCCGTTGGGAGCGTCCTATCTGCTGGCAGAAGGGCTTCGTCACCGCGGATACAGCAATGTGATCCTGCAATTGGGTTATCCCGGATGGAAACAACTGCACATCCCCGTCATCTCCTTTCAAGAAGAGTTGAGTGAGGAGCGATTGATTGTCTCGTTGATGAACGCGGAAATCCGATATGATCTGTCTCAGTTGCTGCAAGGCCGCGTGAGTCGCATTGTGCTTCGAGAGGCAGCAGTTCAGGTCCTGAATGCTCCCTCCATTGGTTCATTTAAAGGAGAAACCAGCCGGATCGACAAGACCGATCACGAACAATCACCCTGGAGTTGGCTCACAGCCGGCGATCTCTTACGAAGTGTGCCGATACTCCCATTCGATGAGTTACAGCTTGATCATCTCACCATCTTTCGCGAACAAGCGACCGGCCCCCTTCGTAGAGTCACGATTACCGGAAGCCTGACGCACAGTGGCGCAGAATTAGGCGGCCATCTATCGTTTCGAGGCCTTGATACGGCCTCGTATGGACTGGTGATCGTGGGAAATTCTGCCAGCACATGGTCGGCAATTTTGGCATCTCAACGGCCGCAAGCGGCGCCGATAGTGGCATGGCAGTCGCAGGCCCATCCAAACGGCTCACAGATTCAGGTCAATGGGCGCCTACAAGTCAACGTGCAGGAACTTGCTCCATTTATCGCACTCATGGTCCCAATCGGCCCAGAGCTGGAAAAGGTAACAGGTCACGTAGCGATCGATTGGGCTGGACAGGCCGACACAGATACCACGCTCAACGCACTCAAGCAGGATGCACAGACACATGTGGAAGGTAATATTCGAATCACTGCCACACTGCCGGGTCTGAAAGGGGTCGCGAAGGATATCGCAATGGCGTACGAGGGAACATTTGGAGGAAATGCCTCTCAGCTCGAATGGTCTCTGAGTCCTGGTGTCCTGCTGACAGCGACGGTCAATACCCAACCGCACATCATCCCTGAGATGATTCGATTGATTCTTCCGCTCGGTGATCAACCCGTACGGATGGAAAATACGAAACCTGTGCAAGGGACTTTATACTGGAGGGAAGCTCCTATTCGCATGATCGTCCAGGGCCCACTGCGTGTCACCTATGGTCAGCGTTTGGGCTCGTTGGTAGCACAATTTCAATCCACCCGCGCTGAGGGGGTGGGCGATGAGTTGGTCCTGGCCGAAGGAACCTATGATCTGGAAGGAGTCCTTCCAAAATCCATCACGGAAATCTTCTCGGCCAAAGAAACGATGGGAGGTGTTCGCGGCACAGTGAAGATGAGCAGAACGCAGATTGAGGGAGTGCTGTTGCCTCGATCGTCCGTAACAATGAAGCAGATCGGAAGTGGGACGACCAACATTCCGGGTCTCACGCTACAGCTTTCGGAGCCGATGAGAGTTGAATGCAATTTGACGGCGCTGCACTGTGACGGGGGGCCACTGATCGCGACCGTGCATGCCCCCGCTTTTAAGATAAGCGGTCGGAATGTTCACACCAGTCAGGGTCTCCTGCGTGTCGAGCACATGAAAGCTAGAGAGTCTGAATGGCAGGCGGAAGGGACCCTATCAGTCGATGGCGTTCGCCTGGATTCAAGCTCTTGGGCCATATCACCCACCACGTGGGCTGTTACGTTTGCTGCAGATCAGACCAAGGTCAATGCCAACCTTCGTATCGATCTACCGACACATACCGCAATTATGACGGGAGGGATCGAACAGCCACTGCAAGGGAAATCAGGGAGGTTTCATGCGACTATTGGTCCGCTCACATTTAACGGTGCCGAAGGTCGGCTGAGCAAAATCATCATGGGACTCCCGCCCTCGACAGATATCGTCGAAGGAACATTCAGTGTGACAGCTGATGCGTCCTGGTCCCGCGGCCTCGGCAATTCCATGAGCGGAATGAGAGTCACATCAACCGATGCCAAGATCGTGGGGGAAAAGCTGTCGGGATACTACTCCGACTATGTTGTGAAGGGTCTCAGTACTACGATGGCTCTGCACATAGACGAATCCGATTCAGTATCCATGATTCAACCGGCCTCCATTTTCGTGACATCGATGCGCAGCGGCCTTGAAATATCCAATCTGGCAGCGCTCTACCAAGTCCGATGGCCATTCGCAAATACGCTGCCGGTCATCGACGTAAAAGATTTTCAGTGCGACGTGTTCGGAGGACGAGTCACGAACCCTGGCCTTGTGGTAGACTTAAGCAAGCCGCCCTTTTCGACCACTTTCTTCTTACATAAACTGGATCTTGCAAAAGTTCTGAGCGTGGAACAGCAACGAGGGCTTCATGGCACCGGAACACTCAATGGGACGGTACCCGTGACCTTCACGTCCAACGGGGCCATTGTGAAAGACGGGCGCATTGAGGCTCAACCGCCGGGAGGAGTGTTGCGGTATATCTCGTCGACGGAACCATCACAAGATGTCTCGGAATCAGGCCATCAACTTCGGTTTGTGGAGCAGGCGCTGAACAACTTTCACTATACACTCTTGCGAGTCGGTCTGAAGTACGAAGAAACAGGGATGTTGGATTTGAGCGCTCGGCTTGAAGGGAAGAATCCGGATTTGAAGAACACTCCGCCGATTCATTTCAATTTAACGGTGCAGGAACACATTCCTACACTTCTGAAGAGTCTGCGTCTGGTCGATGAGATTCGTGGCTCTATTGAGAGAAAGTACGGACGATTATGACCACCATGAGGCGTACTATGCGGAGCGGAGTCAGGCTGATCAGTACCGGCGTGTTGCTGTGGGGAGCTCTGCTCGCCACCCTGGGGGCATGTACTCCACGTGTCGAAGTGGCCCCATCAGACAAGCCGATTACGATTAATCTCAATGTGAAGATTGATCATGAAATTCGACTGAAAGTAGAAAAGGACCTCGATGAAGTCATCTCGAATGATAGCGGATTGTTTTAGCTGCGGGAGGAAATGATGTTGAGTATACGGTCGGCCATGGCAACATGTCTTGTGATCCTCTGGGCAACGATGGCATCGCCGGTTTCCGCGCTGTCACTGGATGAAGCCAAAGCAAAGGGCTTGGTCGGGGAACGAACCAACGGCTACCTTGGGGCGGTCACCACCTCCAATGCTGAAGCCGAGGCACTAATCTCGGATATCAATGGAAAACGTCGTCAGGCGTATGAGGATATTGCCAAAAGAAACCGAACGCCACGGACTGCGGTAGAGACGCTGGCAGGCGAAAAAGCCATTCAGAACACCAAACCGGGACACTTCGTCGAAGGTCCGGGCGGTTGGATAAAAAAATAACAGTTAGCCGTACCGATCGTTCTTCCAGGGAAAAGCGCTATTGGAGTAGCCACGAACCTCCCAGAATCCCTTTTCATCCCGATCGGAAAAGGTAATCTCCTTCACCCACTTCGCTCCTTTCCACGCATACCGTTTGGGAACAATCACACGGACCGGCCCTCCATGTTCTCGGGAGAGTGGTTTGCCGTTCCAACTGTGGGTGAGCAGCACATCGTCATCGTCACAGGCCTCAAGCGGTAGGTTCGTGGTGTAGTCGTCGTAAGACTTGAACAAGACAAATCGCGCAAGTGAGAGCGGTTTCACAACTGTGACGAGGTGCTTGAAGCTGACACCTTCCCAGTCGTTGTCGTAACGGCTCCATGAAGTGACACAATGGAAATCCGACCGGTCTTTGAATTGGGGCTGTGCCACGAATTGCTCCCATGTCCAGGTCACGGGTGCCGCGATGAATCCTCCGATGCTGAGCCTCCATTCACTTAAGGGAATCTCCGGCTTGAAGCCTAAGTCCAGAACAGGAAAGTTGTCGACGAGATGTTGGCCTGGAGGTAATCGATCATCGCCTTCATAAAAGACTTCTCGTTCTTCTCCGCCTCGCCGAGCCTTGGCCCACTGCTCTTTGGTCCTGGTCAATTTGCTTGATTCGTCCATGGCGGCCTCCTCATAAACAGACTACGGGAATTGAAGCTAATCTGGCAAGCCACTGACCGGTGGTCGGTCTCGCACCGGCATTCTTAGACCGAACATTTTAGGAGCTTTTTCTCGCCGATCAGCCATGTAAGGTTTCCCGGTCTAGTCGGACATACAGGCAAGCAGCTTATCTCATTGACAGAACAAAGAGGAGCCACCATGATACGCCACGACGCCGCTATGATAACCCCTGTCGCGAATCAAAGTGAGTCCAGCAGTTCGAACCTGGGCAAGATCTTCATCGCAGTCGGTATCGCCGTGGCCATCGGCGCCTTCTTCTATTTTGACCTTGGACGGTTCCTCTCATTAACCGCGCTGAAAGAAAATCGAGACAGTTTGTTGGCATTTACAGAGGCGAACTTTGCCGCGGCGGTGGGGCTTTTCATCGTGGTCTACGCGATTGTGACAGGGTTGTCTCTACCAGGGGCCGTCATCCTTACGTTGGCTGGAGGGTTCTTGTTCGGTGCCGTTGGCGCAACACTGTTTGTGAATATCGGAGCGACGACCGGAGCGACGCTCGCATTTCTCACTGCACGGTATTTATTGCGCGATTCCGTTGAACTAAAGTTCGGCAAGTGGCTGGGGCCATTTCAAGAAGGGTTTGCCAAGAACGCCTTCAGCTACCTGCTGACCTTGCGACTCATCCCACTCTTTCCCTTCTTCGTGGTGAACCTTGTGTCTGGGCTCACGCGAGTGAGCGTGGGAACCTACGTCGCCGCGACGGCGCTCGGCATCATTCCCGGTTCATTCGTCTATGCCTATGCAGGACGTCAACTGGGTACGATCAATTCCTTGAAGGAAATCGCCTCGCCGAATGTGGTTGGCGCCTTTGTCCTTTTGGGGCTGCTCGCTCTGATCCCCGTTGTGTATAAGAAATTCTCAGCCAAACCAGCATGACCAATACTTCCTCGATTGACGCATCACAACGAAGGGTGTCGCCCTATGATCGCCGAACCTATCTCAAGGATCGCTGGAATGAGTGAGCACGATCAGTCCTTCGTCATCCCGAACGACGAGTTCAATCAGCAGCTTGTCGACAATGTTCATCCCTCCGACTGGGTCAACCCGGAACCGACCGGTCGTTACAACATCGTGGTGATCGGGGCAGGGACTGCCGGTTTGATTACGGCAGTCGTGGCGGCAAGTCTCGGAGCGAAGGTCGCCTTGATCGAAAAGCATTTGATGGGCGGAGACTGTTTGAATGTCGGGTGTGTGCCCTCGAAAGGCGTGATTCGTGCCGCCAGAGCTTGGGCTGATTTGCAGAAGGCCGCAGACTTCGGCCTTCAGATCCCGCATGGTGTCACATATGATTTCGGGGCCGTGATGGCTCGTATGAGAAAGCTGCGCGCACGCATCAGCCACAATGATTCGGCCCATCGCTATACGAAACTCGGCGTCGACGTGTATATCGGCAGTGGGCGGTTGCTCGGTGCCGATACGATCCAAGTGAGTGGTTCTGCCGGTGATCGGATCCTGACATTCGTGAAAGCCGCCGTCTGTACCGGCGCTCGCGCTTCGGAACCACCTATACCAGGCCTCCAAGAGGCGGGGTACCTCACGAATGAGACCATCTTTTCCCTGACCACACTACCGCAGCGGATCGGAGTGATTGGGGCAGGTCCGATTGGATGTGAACTGGCACAGGCCTTTGCTCGGTTCGGAAGCCACGTCTATCTCATCGAGGCGGCACACGGCGTCATGCCGAACGAAGATCGTGATGCGGCGAATATCGTCGAACAACAGATGGTACGAGATGGTGTACAACTACTCTGCTGCGGGAAGGACTTGAGAGTAGAGAAGACCTCCGATGGGAAACGTCTGATCGTCGATTCGCATGGTCAGCAGTACGACGTGACTGTCGACGACATTCTTGTTGGGGTCGGGCGGGCTCCGAACATAGAGGGGATTGGCCTCGAAGCAGCAGGGGTGGAGTATGACAGAAACGGCATCAAGGTGAACCAACGGTTGCAAACGACGAATCCAACGATCTATGCAGCAGGCGATATCTGCTCACGGTACAAGTTTACTCACGCCGCCGACGCGATGGCGCAAATCGTCATTCAGAATGCCCTCTTTCCTCATCCCTTCGGCTTGGGGTACGCCAGTGTCGAGTCTTTGAATATGCCGTGGTGCACCTTCACCGATCCCGAAATTGCTCACGTCGGCATGTACGAGCAGGATGCCAAGGAAAAGGGTCTCGAAGTGGAAACCTATACCTACAAACTCGACGAGGTCGATCGGGCAATTCTCGATGGAGACGAGGAAGGGTTTGCACGGGTTCATATCCAAAAGGGGACGGACAAGATCCTTGGCGCCACGATCGTCGCAAGCCATGCCGGCGACATGATCAGCGAGTTCTCGGTCGCCATGAAGACAGGAGGTGGAGCTAAACTCATCGCGGGAACGATCCATCCCTATCCAACACAAGCCGAAGTGAACAAAAAGGTGATTAATCTCTGGAGAAAAGCGCACTTTACGCAGAGGACGAAAAACATGCTAATAAAGCTGTTTGCTTGGATGAGGCGCTAAGCATTGAGGCCGATGAAGGGACTGGTATGCTCCATATCTTGATGATGTTGGGAATGGTGATGTTGGCTGCGTCGGTATGGGCCCAGGACCATCCTGTCTTGGAGGTGGGGAGGTTCTCCGTCAACGAACCGGGACCCGGCCTGCCTATTGGGTGGAAACCGTTGACCTTTAAGAAGATCCCTAAGCTCACCACGTATGAATTGATTAAGGATGGTGGACAGGTCGTTGTCAAAGCGACAAGCGAGGCAGCCGCATCAGGGCTGACGAAGGAAGTCAAGATCGATCCTAATGAATTTCCGGTCCTGCGGTGGCGATGGAAGGTTGAGAACCTTCTCAAGAACAGCGATGCGACGCGCAAAGACGGCGACGACTATCCGGCCCGGCTCTACATCACGTTTGAATACGACCCTGATAAGGTGAGTTTTGGAAAGAAGCTCAAGTATAAGGCAGGCCAGGCGCTGTTTGGGGATATTCCGATCGGAGCCATCAACTATGTGTGGGAAACGAGAGCTCCAATTGGGGCCATCATCGACAATGCCTATACGGATTTTGTGAAAATGGTCGTCGTGGAAAGTGGTCCCGGCCAGATCGGACGCTGGGTCGATGAATCACGAAACATCTATGAGGATTACAAGAAGGCCTTCGGGGAAGAACCGCCGCTGATCAACGGCGTAGCGATCATGAGCGATACCGACAACACAAAGGAACGAGCCACCGCCTACTACGGCGATATTGTGTTCGTGAAATCGCGGTAAGAAGAGTTCCTCGATACACCTCGATCTCATTTCCAGCCCTCAAGTTGTTGAATAACCCGTGTTCCACGACAGCTGTCGTGGAATCCCAGGTATTCATCTTGCCGGTTCACTTCTCTGTACTCCTCATACAGGGCCGGAGACCAAAGTTCCAATCCTCAGCTACGTGACGGAAATGTGATGCTTTCGCGAGAGTGACGTGAGATGGCGACGCTATCGTGGGAGAGTCGAGTTCTTGCAATTTGCTCATAAACCAAGGAGGATTGGATGGTACGTGAATTGATCATAGGTGCGCTGGTGGCAGCCGTCACCTTATCGTGGGGAGCCACCGATTCGGTCGTTGCCAACGATGAGTGGCACTCGCCCGTTGTGTACACGATGTCGAACGATCCGGACAGCAATGCTGTCTTGGTCTTCAGACAGCATGGAGACACCCTGGTACCGGCAGGATCGTTTCCGACTGGAGGCAAGGGGTCAGGTGGCGGTCTTGGCAATCAAGGGGCCCTGGTATTCAGCGATGATGGAGACGAGCTCTTGGTGGTGAATCCCAGCAGCAATGATATCTCGGTGTTTCAAATCCACGGCCGCCAACTCAGGCTAACGGACCGAGTGCCTTCCGGGGGGACTCGCCCCATCAGTATTGCCACGCATAATGATTACGTCTATGTGTTGAACGCGGGAGGGGCCGGCAATATCGCAGGGTTCGAACTGACTCATCAGGACAAGTTGAAGCCTATCCCAGGATCGATTCGCCCGCTCAGTGGGGCCAACACCGCCCCGGCGCAAATCTCATTCAATCCTTCCGGAGATACGCTGGTCGTGACGGAAAAGGCGACGCAGATCATCGATACCTATGCGGTCGACGAGGATGGTGTGGCGTCTGGTCCCGTATCGCAGCCGTCCAGTGGCATCACCCCGTTTGGATTTTCCTTTACTCGGCGAGGGGTATTGGTGGTCAGTGAGGCGTTTGGCGGCACGCCGAATGCCTCTGCGGTGTCCTCATATACTCTTCGTGACGGGACCTTGAACGTGCGGAGTGGGTCGGTGCCCACCACCCAAACGGCCGCCTGCTGGATCGTCATTACGAAGAACGAAAAGTTCGCCTATGCCAGCAATACCGGCAGTAACAATATTTCGAGTTATCGTGTGGGACGGACCGGCAGGTTGACGTTACAGGAAGCTGTGGCAACCCCCACCGGTGCCGGGCCCATTGATATGGCCTTGAATCGGAACAGTCGGTTTCTGTATGTGCTCAATGCAGGGGCTCGTTCGATCGAGGTCTTTCAGGTCAGTCGCGCCAATGGGCGCTTGACCGCCGGGACCGGTGTTTCGGGCCTCCCTAATGGGGCGAATGGCCTTGTGGCGCGGTAACCGCCTGCCGTGTCCGATCCTTGGTCTCAGGACCACTCAGAAGTCTCGCGTAGGCGAGGCTTCTGAGTGTCTGAGGACGGACGAGTCGACGGGAGCACTGGAGCGCTCACACCGGCGCTGGTCCAGTCATTGTCGATTGGTTGGCGGTGGACAGGATGGGGAACAGATGGCACCTCGCACGATTCTAGTCGTTGAAGACGATCCTGACATCGCCCAGCTCGTGCATCTCCATCTGCGCGATACGGGGTATGACGTGGATGTGGCGCAGGATGGTCCGGCAGGTCTTCAGCAGGCTCTTGCCAAATCGTATGACTTGGTGATTCTCGACCTAATGCTTCCTGGAATGGATGGATTGGAGTTGTGCCGGAAACTGCGCGCCTCATCGAAGTATAGCCTGGTTCTGATGGTCACAGCGAAGTCCACGGAGCTGGATCGGGTGCTGGGCTTGGAAGTCGGGGCAGACGACTACCTCACCAAGCCGTTCAGTATTTTGGAGCTCCTTGCACGAGTCAAAGCCTTGTTTCGGCGCATGGATGCTCTTCGCGCACAGGCGCCCGTTGCGAAGCCCTTGACCATTCGTGCGGGTGACCTCGTGATCGAGGTCGATAAACGAAAGGTCCAGCTGCGCGGCCGATCGATTGAATTGACGGCCAAAGAGTTTGACCTCTTACTCCAATTTGCCCAGCATCCGGGCCAGGTCTATACCCGTGCAAAACTGTTGGACGACGTGTGGGGGTACTCACATGAGGGGTATGAACATACCGTGAACTCTCACATCAATCGGCTGCGGGCTAAAATCGAGGATGACAGCAGTCGGCCTCGGTATATTTTAACCGTGTGGGGGGTCGGCTATAGCTTTTCTGAAGAATGGTCGGAACGGTAGGGCATGTTCAACACGCTGTATGGAAAGTTAGCGGTCCTTCTCTTCGGGCTCTTTTGTGTGATCGGCTCCGTGGCTATGTTGCTCACGCTCTATGCCACCCAATCATACTTCCAAGAAGTCAGCCAGAAGCTGAACCGAACCTTAGCCGAGCGCATGGTGTCCGAGAAGGTCTTGATGCAGGAGGGACGGGTTAATGACGAGGTGTTGAAGGAAGTCTTTCATCAACTGATGGTGATCAATCCGAGCATTGAACTGTATCTGCTTGATCCTCAGGGCACCATTCTGACCTTTTCCGCTCCCCCTGGGAAGGTCAAACGACAACGCATCTCGCTTGACCCACTCAATCGCTTCTTGTCCGGCGCCGAGGACTTCCCGATTCTTGGAGATGACCCTCGTGATCTCATGCATCAGAAGGTATTTTCGGTTTTTCCGATTGAAACCTTGGGAGGTTCCATCGAAGGCTATCTGTACATCATCCTGGGTGGGGAAGAGTTCGATTCGGTCATGCAGATGCTTGAGCAGAGTTACATTCTCCGATTGAGCGTATGGACCGTAGGCGCCCTCCTGATACTGACCCTCCTCGCCGGACTGCTCTGTTTGAAACTCTTAACACGAAGACTCAACTCCCTGGCCTTGGCGATGGACACCTTCAAGCGGAACGAATTCTCACAGCAGCCTGATCTCATCACCCGATCCCAACTACATGGCGAGGCAGTGCGCCAAGGTGATGACATTGATGCGCTGGAGATGACGTTTGCGGAGATGGCGGATCTCATTCATCAACAGGTTCGCCAGTTGAAAGAGACCGATCAGTTGCGGCGAGAATTGGTGGCCAATGTCTCCCATGATCTTCGCACGCCCGTCACCAGTCTACAGGGATATCTGGAGACCTTGGTGCTGAAAGAAGGCGCGCTTTCGCCGCAGGAGCGACAGAGGTATCTGGATATTGCCGTGGCGCAGAGTAAACGATTAGGAGAACTGATTGGGGAACTGTTTGAGCTTGCCAAACTGAACTCGCAGGAGATGAGGCCTCGCCTTGAATCGTTTTCTCTGGGCGAACTGGTGCAGGACGTGGTCCAAAAGTTTCGGGTGATCGTCGAAGCCAAGCAGGTGACGCTCCAGGCGAAGTTGGGAGAAGATCTCCCGCTTGTATCAGCCGACATCGGACTAATCGAACGGGTTCTCGAAAACCTGATCGAGAATGCCCTCAGATACACACCGCAAGGGGGACGGATCACAGTGATCCTGAGCCGCATGGGTGAGAAGATCATGACACGGGTGACGGATACTGGTTGCGGTATTCCGCCGAGTGACCTCCCACATATCTTTGACCGATACTATCAAGTCGGGAAGAACCATCAAAAGAGTGAGACGGGAGCAGGGCTCGGACTCGCGATCACGAAGCGAATTCTAGAGTTGCACGGAAGCGCCATTGAGGTGCAGAGCGTCGTCAATCAAGGGACGACCTTTTCTTTTCACCTCGCAGTTGCCCAGCCGGGTGTCATCCGGGTCGCTACTCCGGTAACTGAATACTCGCCCCACAGATAAACCTTCCGGTCACACTTCACATACTCCTGCCCGAGCCCTATTCACTCGACTCACGCGGACACACCATGTTTTCTGCGGTGCTGGGGTGTGATCGTACGACTGTGTGTCCCAAAAACGATCAGTCTGTGACAAAGATGTCATGATTGTGTGATGGCTTGTTGATCACTCCCTGCGAATATATCGGTTAGTACATCATGCCTTCATAGGTGCGCTCTGAATCGATCGGTTTGATCAGAAATTTCTCGTGTTGGAATGCAGGCCTTGCAGGCAACTGTAGACCGGAGGATGAGTATGAGGACAAGCGGCCCCAGACACACAGACTCGATTCGCCGTACTGTATCAGCAGGCAAGACATCGACGGTGGGCAGCATATCCGATGTGATCAACGATGAGGATCGGCTGGTGTCACAACTGCGGGCAGGGGAGGAAAAGGCATTCGAAGCTGTCGTTACTCACCATCAAGAAACGCTCATTCGAATGGCTATGAGGTATGTAGCCAATCGAGCAACCGCCGAGGAGGTCGTGCAGGAGACCTGGATTGCGGTGATGAGCGGATTGAATCGGTTCGAAGGCCGGTCGTCCCTCTATGCATGGGTCTGTGCGATCCTCATCCACAAGGCCAAGGATCGAGGCGTCCGAGAGAAACAGCAGAAAGTCTTCTCAGGCTTCGAATGGGAAACCGAGACCTGGAGTGGCGAACCCGACCCATCTCGTTTTAGATCGCGTAGGGAGTTGTCCGGGCCCGCGGCGTTCTTCCAGCAGCTTTGGGACGACCAGACACCAGAGAAACTGTTGGTAGCAAGGCAGACCACAGCCTGTATGTGGCACGCGATCGAAGCCCTACCCACATCCCAGAAGGAAGTCCTGATTCTGCGCGATGTGCACGGCATACACACCAAAGAAGTGTGTCGGCAACTCAAGATTTCTGAAACGAACTTCTATGTACGGTTGCACCGCGCTCGAGAACGAGTGAAAGTGGCGGTCGAGGCTGCGCTGGGATGAGATGAAGTCTAGGTCTGAATTGCATCGAGTAGCTCTTGGTCATTCATATGTGAATAATCCGTGAACCTTTTGTGACACTTCCTGCGTACCATGGCGCTTGTAGGGAGTACGTAGGATGACATCGCAGCACGACTTGCATGGACAATGGGTAACACATAGTGATACGTACGATGGCGAAACACGGAATCAGGGCATCGTGTCAACGACGGCGCTTCAGCCTCTATTATGATAATTGCGTTCCAGACTGTAAGAAATTGAACGGGTATCCGACAAATGTTCGGAGACAGAGCAGCCCGCTTCAATCGAGGCGAGCTGCGCATGAAGCGATCATTGAATCGAATTGGCAAAACCGCTCTGGGTGATTTCAGCACGAACATGATCACCAACTTTCTTACGACCCCCCAGTTGCTTGGTTTCTCGGCTCACGAAGAGTTGAACGCGGTTTCCGTCATAGTCTTCGATCGTGTACACCGTATCTTTCATGTGCTTGACCGTCCCTCCGATGGTCCTCCAAGCGGGGCCAGGTCTATTGTCCGACTGGTGCGCAACGGCGGGGGAGTGACTTTCTGTAGGAGATGAAGGTGAAGTGGCATCAGCCTTCTTCTCATGCTGTTGGCCAGCCATGGTGAAAGAGGGTAGGGCCAACAACATTGCGATCAATCCTCCGATTGTCGCGAGGTGGATTTTCTGATGATCTTTCTTCATGATGAACCTCCTGTGGAAGAAATCATCTGGGCCGAGAAGTTCTCAGCAAGGCACATGCCGGTGGCACAAAGTCGATGGACTATGAATTTCAAAGTGTTACAAGACTCGCTGGAAGGGGACCTAGAAACGGCAATTCAGGCGCGGTAAAAAACGGTCAGTGACTGTACAGA
Organism: uncultured Nitrospira sp.; assembly: GCA_964485915.1. Taxonomy (GTDB): domain Bacteria; phylum Nitrospirota; class Nitrospiria; order Nitrospirales; family Nitrospiraceae; genus Nitrospira_D. The sequence continues at coordinate 25,834 of CAZAKX010000030.1, forward strand.
TCTGGGCAGGGCGTATTCAGCGTGGCGTATGCTGATACAAATTGAACGAACTAGGCAAAAACTTCATGGCCGTGATGGCCAACCCGCGACGCTTGAGGGCAGGAGGCCGGGTCTCCACCAAGCCTTATGGGGTGGGTTGACCAATCTTATTTTTCAACGACCGGTGCTTGCTATTTTCCAGGCGTGCCTTCGCTGTAATTCCGCATGCGGGTACTGTAACCTTCCCTTGAACGTTGGTCGGTATGAACTGTCCCGAGATGAGATTCGGCAAGTCTTTACAGGACTCTACAAGGAAGGTCTTCGGTTCGTGTTTCTACAGGGAGGGGAGCCTTTACTGCGCAAGGACTTGGTGCCAATTCTTCAAGATTTAGTTCGGCTTGGATTTCACATCACGCTCATTACAAACGGCACCAGGTTGACCGAAAGTCTTGTGCAAGCATTCAACAGCCTTTCGGTCACGCTTTCGATTAGTCTGGATACGCTTGACCCGATTAAATATGAGCGTATCCGAGGTGCCGATCAACTTGATCACGTTCTCGCTGGGCTTGAGCTACTGAGAGGCTATCGTCATCCCAAGTTTCTGACTTGCATCGTCAGTGAAGTCAATCGCCAGGAAATCACTCACGTGGTTCGGTTTGCTCGAGAGCGAGGCTTCTTGCCGGTTGTCGGTGCCTATCATTGGGACGTCGGACTCTACGG
>CAZAKX010000031.1:0-26297 GCA_964485915.1 uncultured Nitrospira sp.
TGATGAGGGATTCGACATGGTTTGGGTTTCCTTTGAGGACATCGTCGTGAAGGGATGTCATCTTAACAGGGAATTAAGGTGAAAAGGCAGTTTGTGTGCAGTCTCACACTGGCGCACATGGTGCGTTCAAAAGGCGGAACCGCAGCGCGCACAACGGGTCCACTGTCTTTCATGAAATGGACGAATCGATCTCATCGCACAAAGAGTCCCGCCTCCTTTATTTCCCTTCTCTCCCAATTGGTATTCTCGCGTTCTTATCGCCCGACCATATGTCTCTTCCGGTTGACGGCTGGGATTTGTACCAGACCTCATAGTTCCTTCATTCGACATTCGGGATGATGAAGTGGCCCGGCTCGCGACGATGCGATGCCTGGTGCACCGCTTTTCTACCGTCTAGGGCCGTGCCGGAAGTGAGGAAGTCATTGACCAATAGGTACAACGCGATAGGATGCCTATTGAGAGCCGCACGCGCATTTTCAACCTCATGAGGCGTCTATGCAACAGGCTGCGAATACCACCGCTTTGCCCGCTGAACAACAGTCGAATAAGTCCACCACCATACTCTTAGCCATCGCCGGCGTCATGTTGGTCGGTCTGATCTATAGTGTCGTCGTCCGCGATCCTGACGTGTCCTGTCCGAACGAATTGATCGGCGCCTGGGTGACATCCGCGAAGGGATATGAGGAAGGAATGCTGGTCATCACCAAGACCGGTGTCGCATTCAGCGTCGGAGCAGACCACCTGGATGCCCAGGCCGTGCGTCGCCTCGAGGCGACTCCTGATGGACCACGCACGCTGTATACCGTTGTCTATGGCGACTCGCGGCGCGATGAACAAACCCTATCGTTCTATTACGACACCAAAGCCCAGACCATTACCTTCAAGAATCAGGCGCACCTCGTCTGGACCAGAAAAACGGTGGAATCATGATGGGGGTGTTTCAACGGAGACAGTTGTTTGTGCATCCCTTGCAATATTGGTTCGTGGTCACCACGTTAATCTACTTCGCCTGTCTGTTGGTCGTGCTGTATGCCGTCGTGTTCTTGCCGATGGCACAGCCCCTCTATGATGCGTCCGTATCCTGGGAACAACATGCTCAGATTGCGACACAATTTCTCGAGCTGAACGAACGAATCTGGCCCTGGTTGATCATCACGTTTCTCGTCTTGCTCCTCCATTCCATGTACTTCATGCATCGCATCGCCGGACCACTCTATCGGTTCAGTACGCTCTTTCGGTCGATCGGAACCGGTCATTTGCATCAACGGGCCAGATTGCGCAAACATGATTACCTGCATCGGGAAGCCCAAGCCTTCAATGCCATGCTGGACAATCTTGAAAACCGGATTCAGACCATCAATCTCCATTCGGCACTCGTGACTCAGGCCTATGAAGCGGTCGCCCTGCGGGCGCAGGAGCAGTCATCCGGGCAGATCCATGCTGCGCTTCAGACGCTCGACGAAGAGATACGGCGATTCAAGATCTGTCTGGCCGAGTTCGATCTGAAGACGGAGAAACTCTCCGAGCAACAGCGGCTGCAATTCACTGATTCCAGCCCCACGGAACCATCACCTGTCATCAAGGCGGCCTAATCATGGGGCAACCGCTGCGCGCGCCCAGTCAACCAGACCCTCAACCTGATGCGGCGACCGAATCGGCGTCCCAGGCAGAAGCCGTTCACGTATCCCCACCACTGGCTGCCGTGCCGCCATCCCAGATGGAACCCCAGCCCTCTGTGCCCCGCACCTATAAACGACGCCTCATGGCGGTCGTCCATCCGCTACAAGTGAGAATGCTGAGCCAAGTGATCGCCTATTCCCTGATCGTCTTCGTCCTATTGGCGATCCCGGTGTTTAACCCTCTGATGCAGGCACTCGACAATCCGGTGCTCTCGTGGCAGGAGCGCGCCGTCGTGGCGAACGATCTTCTCAGCCTGCATGCCAGATTTTGGCCCTGGGCGCTCGGGGCCAGTGTTGTGGTGCTGATCCATTGCATTCATTCGCTCCGGCTCATGCATCGTGTCGCGGGACCACTGTATCGACTCAGGCATGTCTTCCCAAAAATCGGCGAGGGCAACTTGAGTATCAGAACTACGCTTCGCGAAGGAGACTATCTCACTCCTGAAGCCGACCTCCTGAATCAGATGACGGCGCAGCTGCAGAAGAAGCTCAATGTGATGAAACAGGCGCAGATCATTCTGGCGCTGGATGCCGTTCGGTTCAGGGAATTGGCCGTCGCGAAGAACGACCCTGCGTTGACGGCGCTGGCCAAGCAAATGGAGCAGAATCTGGCCGGACTGAAAGCCTCTCTCGATACCTTTAAAACTCACAGCGGGTAAGCGATCACCATGGGACACAGGAGCGTATTCCGTAAGACGACGGAACGGCAATGTATGGAGCAGCTACGGCGGACCGCTGCTGTCGATACGCAGGGGTTCACCCTCATCGAGCTGATGCTCGCGGTGTCGATCGTCGGAATCCTGGCGTCACACGCGATTCCCAACTACATCGACTTTCTCGAAAAGGCACGTGTGGCCAGGGCCGTGTCCGAACTCCATGCACTGGCCAAGGAGATCAAGGGATTTGCACTCGGTGGAGGGGGATACCCGGACACCCTAGCTCAAATTGGACGCAGCACTATGTTGGACCCCTGGGGGAGTCCGTATCGATATTATCGAATCAACTGCACGACAGACGTTGAGATCACACATCTGGCCAAACTGAAATTGGGCAAGAAACGTCCTCCTCGCGTGATGCCTGCCGACGATTCTTTCTCGACACCCAGTAAGTGGCATGTCTCGTTCGCCGTCGATCACGGAGAATATCAGGACCTCCTCCATCTTGTTGCACCTGGCGGCGGTGGTGGTGCAGGTGGTGGCGGCGGAGCAGGCGGTGGTGGTGCAGGCGGTGGGGGTGGCGGAGGTCCACCCTGTGGCGGTGTCGGGGGCGCACGAAAGGACCGATTTCTCGTTCCCCTCAACTCAGATTTTGATGTCTATAGTATGGGAAAGGACCGCGACACAGTTATGCCTCTGTCACCACCGAAAAGCCACGATGATGTCCTTCGGGCGAGCGACGGTGGGTTTTACGGTCTCGCTAAGAATTTCTAACTCCGGTTGACCATGCAGACATCGTTCTCCCAATCACTCTTTCAGAGCCGTATCGGACGGCGGATTCTTGGCCTGTTCGTGATGTGCGCGCTGGTGCCGACTTCTATTCTGGGGTGGGTGTCGTATCGTCAAGTCACGGAGCAGCTTCTGGTCCACACATCGGCTCGCCTGAAACAGGAGAGTAAATCACAGGGAATGGTGCTGTATAACCATCTTTTGACATTGGCGGCCGATCTCGACCGCATCGTGGCCGAACTGCCGCACGATGGAACCGTCACCGAGGATATAACCATTACCGCGTCCGTGAAGGAGCTCGGTCGACGATTCCAAGAAATTCGCCTCCTGGCTGTGTCTGAGCCTGCCCGGCGAGGACTCACCGCCGCACAAATGGCGCATCTGCGGGAAGGCAAATCGTTACTGGAGATTCACCCTTCTTCGGAGCAACTCCCACAACTCACACTCCTTCGTGTCATCAATCCAGATCGTTGGGAAGCCGGTCTTCTGTCTGCTCATATTGATGAAACGGCCTTGTGGAGTACGCAGGTCAAAGAAACGCTCCCGGGGAACACGGATCTCGTCGTCGAAGACGGGGCACGACAAGCCATCTACTCCACCTTCTCGCAGCCGGTGACCCTCCCCGATTTTCGTCGGCACGACAGCGGGGCTCCGATGGGCGAAGGCGCCATGTGGCAGAAGGGCAGTCAAGAGTACGTCGCAGGAGCCTGGTCATTGCCGCTCCGCCACACCTTTTTTATTGAACCATGGGTGATTGTCTTGAGCCAAAACCGGCAGTCGGCACTGGCTCCGGTCGAGCAATTCCGCCATACGTTTCTGCTCGTCATTGCCTCCGCCTTAAGCGCCGTGGTGCTGCTCAGTCTGGCGCAGATTCGGCGTAGCTTACATCCCGTGGCGATCCTTCAAGACGGCACTGCTCGCTTGGCCGAAGGGGATTTTTCCACTCGCGTGACGGTAACCAGTGACGATGAATTCGAGGAGCTGGCCGGTTCATTCAACAGCATGACCGGGAAACTGAGTCAGCAGTTCCACATGTTGGAAACGATCTCGGCCATCGGTCAGGCCATTCTCTCCAGTCATGAACCGGCGGCCATGGTGAGAATCGTTCAGTCGCGTATCACCGAAACAATTGCCTGCGATGCGATCGGCATGTTCCTCGTGGACCCCGATGAGACAGGGCCGACCGTATTGTCCGTGCGCTTCCTCAACGGCCACTCAGACGAACTGAAAACGTATCAGTGCCAATTGACGGATGAGCATCTCACCGCTCTGCAGGCTCATCCCGACCACACGCTCGTGAAGACGACTTCTAGTCAATCCTATCTGGCGGCCATGCTTCGGCCGGACCTCGCCCTCTTTGCCATCTTCCCGATCATCGTGGCAGACACGGTGACCGGAGCGTTGGTTCTCGGCTATCGACGGAAGATCAAACCGCCTGCCGATGATCTGGCTCACGCGCGCCGATTGGCCGACCAGGTGGCTGTGGCACTCGCGAACAGTCGGGCGATCAAAGCGCAGGTGCAGGCACAGATCGAGTTAGTCGGTGCCGTTGATGCGAGGCAGCAGGCCGAAGAGCGCGCCACGATCCTCCAGACCGCCAATCGGTCGTTGGCGACGAAGGAAGAGCGGCTCCGGCATCAACAAAGCGCGACGCTGGCGCTTGTCCAGGACCGCACGGTGTTTGAAGGATCGCTTCCCATCACGGCACGGCAGCTGACGGCCATTGCCGCCCAAGCGTTGGCCGTCGAGCTGGTCAGCGTCTGGATTTATGAGGAGCACACGCAGTCGCTCTACTGTCTCGACAGTTATGAGCGGACCTCTGATCGACATACATTCGGCAGAAAGCTGTCCCGCGCACAGTATCCTGAGTATCTCTCGGCGCTGAATGGTGGGCGGCTCATTGCCGCGGCACAGGCGTCACAAGAGGCGGTCTATAGCGAACTGGTCGCCGGCATTCTTGCGCCTCACCAGATCGGAGCGCGTATCGATGCACCGTTTCAGACGCAGGGGAAGTTGACCGGTGTGGTCACGATCGAGCATGTCGGGTCCTCGCGCGACTGGGCGCCGGATGAACAACAGTTTGCTCAAGCGTTGGCGAATTTCATGACCCTGGTACTCGAAGCGGCACGGCGTCGTGAGTCCGAAGAAGCGCTGGCCATCGCCAAGCTTGCGGCAGAGGATGCCACCAAGGCGAAGGCGGAATTCTTGGCCAATATGAGTCATGAAATCAGGACGCCGATGAACGGCGTGATCGGGATGACCGAGATTCTCGCTCGTACTCCCCTGTCCGAGACCCAACGACATTATGTGGAGACCATCCACCACTCCGGAGACACGTTGTTGACGCTGATCAACGACATTCTCGATTTTTCGAAGATTGAGGCGGGTAAGCTGGAGATCCAATTCGCACCAATCGATCTGCGGGATATTGTCGAGCGGACCATCGAGCAACTCGCCGAACGTGCCCAGCGGAAGGGCTTGCATATTCTCGCAGACTACGACCCGTCGGTTCCAACGACCGTCATGGGTGATCCCATTCGAATCCGCCAAATCGTCACCAATCTTTTGGGCAATGCCATCAAGTTTACTCAAGAGGGCGACGTCACCGTCACGGTCACGGCCGAATCAGCCCTGTCCGCACAGGACAGGGTTCCGAGGATTAAGCTTGCCGTCACAGACACCGGCTCAGGCATCAGTGCCGAAGGACAGGCGAAGCTTTTTCAATCATTTTCTCAGGTGGATGGGTCCTCGACTCGCGTTCATGGCGGCACCGGTCTCGGCTTGAGCATCTGCAAACAACTCAGCGGGCTGATGGGTGGGACCATCGGAGTGGACAGCGTGATGGGCCAAGGCAGCACCTTCTGGGTCGTCCTTCCATTGCCGCTTCAGGACGGAGTTGCGGCGGGGATTCAGACCGATCCTTCGTTGGCCGGCGTTCATGTCTGTGCAGCGATCGGTCATCCTGCGACCGGTCGGCTGCTGACCTGGTATCTATCACACTGGGGTATCACATCGAAGGTGGCCGGCAGCGGCGCGGAGTTCCTCGAGCAGGTCATGACCGAGCTCGCGACCGAGGGGAATCGCGTGATCGCCCTGGTCGATGAAACGGTGACGGACATGACCGATACAGAATTATTGCAGGCGCTGAGGTCGGAGGCGACGCTGGATAAGGCCAAGATCGTGAGATTGGTCTCGTTCATCAAGAGAGCCGAGGTCGAACAGGATCCCACGTTCGGTCAGATGCACTTCATCACCAAGCCGCTTCGCTACAGCGCTCTGCATCACACGCTGGTGAACGTGCTGACCGATCAACCGGTCGCATCGCAGCCACCCCAAGCGGTCTCGACGGCGCCGACCCTGTCCGGTCACGTCCTCCTCGGTGAAGACAATCCGGTCAATCAGGAGATTGCCCTCCTCATGCTCCAAACTATCGGATGCACCGTCACGGTTGCGCAGAATGGGCGCGAAGTGCTTAATCATGCCAAGCAGTCAACCCACGACCTCATTTTGATGGATTGCCAGATGCCGGAGATGGATGGCTTTGAAGCCACTCGCTTGATTCGTGAATGGGAACAGAGCGGATCGCGGACTCCGATTCCCATCATCGCCCTGACGGCTCATGCAACCCCGGGTGATCGTGAACACTGCCTGGCCACGGGGATGAGTGATTACTTGTCGAAACCGTTCTCGATGAAACGGTTGCAGGCCGTGCTGTCCTCCTGGCTGCGTCCGAGCATCGGTGCCCTCAAACGTGAAGAGCCTCCTGCAGGTCTGGTGTCCTTGAAGCGCTCCATACCGGTTGCCTCATCCCCTGAGCCGGCCGCAGACGCATCCTTGGTCGTTGATCAGAAAGCATGGAAGTCGATTACGAGTCTTCAACGGCCCGGCAAAGAAGATGCCTTGGCCAAAATCCTGTCGCTGTATCTCTTGGACTCCCAAGACCTGGTCAATAGGCTCCGAGAAGGTATGCTGGCGGGTGATGCCCAAGCCGTCAACCAAGCAGCCCATAGTCTGAAATCCAGGAGCTCGGTGCTCGGAGCGGTCACGCTTTCCAAACTGTGTCGCCAGTTCGAGGATCTCAGTCGCCAAGGGCAACTTGCAGAAGCCGAACCATTGCTGGCCCAATTGGGTGCGGCGTTTGACCATGCCAGTCACATATTTCAGGCTGAACTCGAAAAGAGGGCTGCATGACTTCCCCTGCACAACCAAATCTTCCTCTCGCCCTGGTGGTCGACGACGATGCCACGTTCCGTCTGTTGTCGCGGATGAGCTTGGAACAAGAAGACCTCCGTGTCGAGGAAGCGTCGTCTGGTCAAGCCGCCATCGATTTTGCCGCCTCCATGAGGCCGGACATCATCGTCCTGGATTTACAAATGCCAGGCATGGACGGATTCACGGTGTGTCAGCAGATCAGGAAACTGCCCGGAGCAGAATTCATACCCATTCTCATTATGACGGGACTGGACGATGTGGATTCGATCGCAAAAGCCTATGAAATGGGCGCAACCGATTTCATCGTGAAGCCTTGTCATGGACTCATCCTTAGTCAACGGGTGCGGTACATGCTGCGGGCCAGCCACAACCTGAGCGCCTTGCGCAGCAGCGAATCTCGCCTCGCCCAAGCGCAGCGGATCGCCCAATTGGGTGGGTGGGAATGGGATATCTCCCAACAACGCATTGAGATGTCGGATGCTGCGTGCCACATTCTCGGCATCTCGCCAGATGCGTTTGACCATTCTCAGGCTGCCTATCTTGACCGTGTGCATGAAGCTGATCGCGCGTTGGTTGCCGAAGCCATGCGAGAAGGGGCTGCCGATGGGACGGGATTCGATTTAGACCATCGCATCATTCAGAGCGATGGCACCGAGCGGATCGTGCATCTTCTCGGCGAGTCTATTCCAGATGATGCCGGTATGGCGCGGCGTCTGGTTGGGACGGTCCAAGATGTGACGGATAAACGGGCAGCGGACGCGAAGATTTACTTTCTCGCCAATTATGACAACGTGACCCATCTTCCCAATCGCAGCCTGTTTCTCCATCGTGTCACCCAAGCCATCACCTGTGGAGCTGGGAACAGTGTCATTGGCGCCTTGTTGATGCTGAGTCTTGATCGCTACCATCGCATTTGCGATATGCATGGCTCTCGCAGCGGGGATCAGATCATCAAGGACGTCACCGAGCGCCTCCAACAGTCCCTCTCCATCGGGACCACGATCGCACACTATGCTGGGACGGAATCACCAATTCTGGCACGTCTCGCCGATGGTCAGTTCGCTGTATTCTTGGCTAATCTGTCCGAACCCCAAGATTCTTCTAAAGTTGCGCAAAGTTTTCTCGATGTTCTCAACCGTCCGTTTCAGGTCGGAACGACCAGTGTGACCCTCTCGGCCAATATTGGAATTGCGATTCCAGGACCCGATGGTACCGAGGCTGAACAGCTGCTGCGTAATGCTGGAGCTGCTCTCCAAGCAGCGAAAAGCAAAGGACACAATTGTTACCAGTATTACTCGGATGCGATGAATGCCTCGATTGCCGCTCGTGTCAGTCTTGAGCAGGACTTGCATGCCGCCATTTCCGGAAACCAGTTCATTCTCCACTATCAGCCGCAAGTGGATATTCTTTCGGAGAAGGTCATCGGATTCGAAGCCTTGATCCGATGGCAGCATCCGACCCGCGGTTTGGTTTCCCCGGCTGAATTCATTCCCGTTGCGGAAGAAGAAGAACTGATCATTGAAATGAGCGAATGGGTCATCAAAAGCGTGACGCAACAGCAACGGCTCTGGCACAAGAAGGGCCTGGCACCCACCGCCGTCTCCATCAACGTATCAGGTCTTCATTTCAGACAACGCAATATCGCCAGCCAGATTAAGGCACTCGTATATGCCGAGGGAGGCACCCCCCAAGACATCGAACTCGAGTTAACCGAGAGTATTTTGATGACGGATGCGCCGTCAACGGCAGCCACGCTGAAGGAGCTGAAAGAATCCGGCTTTCGATTGGCGATCGATGACTTTGGTACGGGCTATTCATCCCTCGCCTATCTCCAGCGATTTCCCATCGATACGATCAAGATCGATCAAGCGTTCGTCAAGGATCTGAAGCTCGGTAAGGTCGATTCCCCGATCATGCGGGCCATCATCGGGATGGGCCGCGCCCTCAAGCTGCATATTGTCGCAGAGGGAGTCGAGACCAGAGATCAGCTTGCCTTTCTTCGCATGCAGGGCTGTGAAGCCTATCAAGGCTATCTCTTCAGCAAGCCCGTTCCTGCCAACCAGCTCCAGCATCTTCTGAGAGATCGATTGTCTGATGACGCATCGAGAACCACCGAGCGCTTGAAAAACCGTCTGGCCGGTTGAGCGGATGCTCGCTCGGCCTATGCGAAGCACCCTCACAGTGTCGGGTCAGCTACGGCAATTGCGGAAGGATTGGTCCCTACACGAAAGGGAATACCGAGTGGTGAAGTGATCGGAATCAGGGCGCCTGAACCGGATGTAATCGTGTAGGCCAAGACAATGCCCTCACGATTCACCACATACAAGAACTGTCCATCCTGAGAGATCGTAAGCGCCACTGGAGTCGATCTAGACCCGGCCACCAGTGTCGGCGTAGGATTCTGCGCCGTCCCAGTGGCCGGCACCAGCGTTAGTAAGCCATCGCTTCCTATCGCGAACGCCGACACGGTCCCTCCCCCATTGGCGATGTAAAGATGGGCTCCATTTGGTGCGACGGCAATGCCGTTCGGAGTGGTCCCACCGGTCGACACAGGATTCGGAGTGGCCCCGACCGGCGGGATCAGCGTTAATCGTCCTGATGTTTCGATCCGAAACGCCGTCACCACATCGGATGTACCATTGGTCACATAGAGAAACTGTCCGTTCGAGGACATCGCGAGCGCGGTGGGACCTGTCACACTGGTCGAGACAGGATTCGTCCCAGGTCCAGCCTGCGGCACTTGCGTCAATAACCCGGATGATTCAACCTGAAATGCCGTGATCGTGTTGGATGTGCTGTTGGCCACATAGAGAAATCTGCCGGCTGAAGAAATGGCTAATGCGACCGGTGACAGGCCTCCGGCGGAGACGGGGTTGGGATTTCCAGTCGATGCCGGAACAGGCGTGAGAACCCCAGCTGTTCCAATACTGAAGACCGTCACGTTATCGGATCCACTATTCGCGACATACAGAAATCGCGAATTCCGTGAAATGGCCAGTGCTCGCGGCGTCGTCCCGACTGAGGCTGGGTTGGGCGTGTCTGGAGTCGAGGTCCCAAGCAACAACGCACCATTGGTACCGATCCGGAAGGCCGTCACCTTGTTTGTCTGGCTATTGGCGACATACGCAAAAAACCCATTCGATGACACGGCGATTGCCGAAGGAGCGGGCACGTCGACAAACGGAGATCCGGAAATTGCCGCGAGCCCGCCGGTGGATGGGTTGATGGAATAGGCAGACACGTCGTTGGACCCAGTATTGGTGACGTAGACACTTGCCGTCGTTCCCTCTCCCCCTCCGATTGTTCCTAGGCCACCGAACCCACCTCCCCCTCCACCATCATCGCCGCAGCCTGGCACGACCAACACACAGCCCATGAGCCAGGCGAGTGGCAATTGACTCGCACGTAACCGTTTACAGGTTCTTCCGTATACCATAGTTCGGTTTATACCACCCTCGCGGAGCGATGACAACGAAGCAGCTGGTGAGGTGCCTGCGGTTCGGTTTCAGAACCACAAGCGTCTCGATAGTCCCCGTAGTAAACTACGGGGAATCACAAGTTGACAAGAAGACAATTATAGTTAACGTGGTGTGGCGATGCTGGCAGGCCCGGTCCCTGCGGCAAAAGGATTGCCCAATGCACCGTTGAGCGGAATCAGCGAGCCGGTTCCGATTGAAATCGTATACGCCGACACGGTTCCACTTCCGCTGTTGGCTGCATACAGAAAAAGCCCTGATGAATCGATCGTGACTCCGATCGGGATTGATCCCGCGGCGAAGGGCGATCCCGTCATGGCGGTCAGGGCCCCCGTTGAACCGTTGACTGTAAACCCAATTACGTTGTTATTCGATCCATTGGCGACATACAAGAAAGATCCGTTCGGTGAAACAACCGGACTTCCTCTCAGATCCGTTCCTGCGGCAAACGGGGATCCAGCCACCGGCGTCAAGGCACCGGTCGTACTGTTGACAGAAAAGACTGAAACGGTATTGCTCCCTCCGTTGGGGACAAACAAGAACTCCCCATTAGGTGCAATGTCTACGCCTGTCGGGGCGGATCCACCCGTAGCAAAGGGCGAGCCTACCACCGTCGTCAAGGCTCCGGTGGCTCCATTTATCGTGTAAGCGGAAATATCATTGGAGTTTTCGTTCACCACATAAAGAAATGATCCGTTCGGCGAAACGACAATTCCCGCCGGGCTGCTGCCTGCTCCGAACGGTGACCCAGACATGGCCGTCAAGACTCCGGTACCGGCCGTGACGCTGAAGGCCGAGACGTTTCCTCCGCCATTCGCCGTGTAAAGAAATTGTCCATTCGGTAACACCACGACCCCACGTGGATTGGTTCCTGCTGCGAACGGTGAGCCTGCCGTCGCGGTCAGCACACCAGTGGCACCGTTGATCGTAAAGGCTGCGATCGACCCTCCCTGATTCGCGACATAGGCCAGCGCGCCGTTTGATGAGATGGCAATGGCTGTCGGGTTGATCACTCCGGAGAAGGGAGACCCGGTGATGACGGTCAAGGCTCCCGTCGTTGGATTTATCAAGTACCCAGACACATCATTGGACGCTCCGTTCGCTACATATACTCTTGCCGTCGCGCCGGGTGATTCAAGTCCTCCGTCTCCACCGCCGCTGTTGGGACATGCGGTGAGAAGTGCCAGCATCGGAAGCGTCAACCATGAGAGTGATCGTGCATTCATGTGGACTCCTCTGGGTTGCAACTCGAAACGCGAGTCTTGATTCTCCTATAGCACGAGGAAATACGCACACCAACAAAAATGGCATTTTTCGTTGGACTCCGGTCGCCACGCGCTGGCACACTACTCAGGCAGAAGGAAGGAGTACAAGAGGTGTTGCAGTCGTCACTCACTATTCTAGGATCCGGCTATACCGCAAAGTTTCTTATGCCACTCGCGGAACAACGCTACACACAAGTCTTTGCCACGAGCCGAAATCCGGATCAACACCTAGGCCACCTGATGTGTAATCAACGGGTAGCATTCGATCTGACTCGACCCGAAACATGGGCATCGATTCCGAGGGCAACCGATGTGCTGTGGTGTTTTCCTGCGGTGCCGCTTGAACTGGTTAAGCAGTTCGCCGAATCCTCATTGTTCAATGCTCGCCGACTGGTCGTGCTGGGGAGCACATCTTCGTACGATGACGGCGTCGCAGCCGAATACCCTCCGCCATGGATTGACGAAACTGCCACGATCGACCTAACCAAACCTCGCGTACAAGGCGAAGAACTCTTGCGAACGTGTTATGGAGCCATTATATTACGAGTCTCGGGGATCTATGGACCTGGCCGAAACCCTCTCGATTGGATCCGGACAGGACGCGTGAACCGTTCATGCAAATATGTGAATCTCATTCACGTTGAAGATCTGGGTGCGACGTGCCTCGCCGCTCTCAGACATGCCAAATCCGGCGAAGTCTACAACGTGAGTGATGGACAGCCGAGGACCTGGAACGAGATCTGTGAAACGGTTGAACGACGCTGGAATATTCGTTCCTGTATGCCTGATGAACCGAGGCCAGGTGGGAAACGTCTGTCGAACAATAAAATGTGCGAGTTATTGAATGTAGATGGGGCAGGTCTGCTCCACACGGATTTGTACGAAGCCCTTGAGGCGATCCAGAAGAATTCGCTTAACGAAGCAGAGCCATTACGGTAAGACATACCAGCAAGTTGTTCATCGCGTGCGCCACCATGCCTGGAATCAGACTTCCCGTCCGCTCATAAATCCACGCCCAGAGAAAGCCGCTCCAAAACACGCTGATGAAACCGATGAGGCTGTAACCGTGTGCGAGGGCGAAGATACTGGTGCTGATGATTGCAGCGGGAAAGAATGTGAGCCGTCGTCGAAGTGTTGCGTACAGCAATCCGCGGAATGCAATTTCCTCAAAGATCGGTGCAAAGATGACGTACTCCAATACACTCACGGTGAGCTTGGACGGTGATGCCCACACGAGGTTGGGATCAAACCATTCTGTCCAGTGGTTTGTGAGATTCAGGACCTCGGCCGCCTTACCGAGCACCCATTCCCCCCAGAGCCCGGCGGCAATCACGGAGACGATGATGCACGCCAGGCGTCCGTAATTGCCGTTTGTGATACGGAGACCAAAACCGTCCCAGAACGACAGGCCGGCCGGCTTGAACAACTGGACGTATGCAAGGATGAGTAGCGGGAGGTTGGCCAAGGGAATGACGAGCGCACTCACTGGCGATTGCTCGAAGGCTGACATCGACAAGAACGCCAAGGTTGTAATCGCTCCTAAGGCGCCGCCACGGAGGATGACGGCCGCGGCAGTACTGCCGGACCACGGTGGCGGAACACCAGGCACATGTATGCGTAGGATATCCACTCGCTGGCCCCGCAACCGCAGAATACCTAACAGCATGACGGAACCGATCATCAGGCAAATCAGTTCGACCACAATCAATGGGCGAATCCATTGCTGGACGTGATCGGCTTGGGCGGCGCCCTGTTGTTCAACCGTTGCGAGTAACGCGTGGTGTCCCCCTCTTGTCGCCAACCGTGCTGATAGTAGATTGTAGAACCATCCGCTCGGCAGCGTCTCTGCCAGGGCAGATTGCAGGTCCAGTTCTTGGAGCCTATCGAGAGGTTGAGCGCCGTAGGCCGCGACAATCAGATGTTTGAACAGTCGCGCAGATACATCATGATCCTGCCATCCCTTTGCTTCGGCAAGCGCTTCTACTTCACGCCCTGATTCTCCCAACAAAATCGCCAATCGAAGCTTAGAGAGCGGATCATCGGTCGTCGCTACTAATTCGCGGTACCATTGAATGCCTTGCGTATACGCTTCGTCCTTGTTCCCCATGGTCCATGCTGCGAGCCTCTGCTGCCATTCCGGCGAGCGGCTGAGACCGTCTTGGGCCTCCATCATGCGGCTGACCATCAACTCTAACGCACGATCTGGTTCTTCAAATCGCTGGAGTTTGGGTGCCGTGATCGAGAACCACAGGATGCTCCCAAGGGCGGTCATCAGAAGGCAAGCGCACACGATACTCACAAAGAGCGACCATTGGGAGCTATAGGGTCGAACGGGTGTCTGCGAAGCGCTCGCGTCGTCAACCTGTGGAAGGCGTGGTAATCGTCCGATCGACAGGGTTTGTTCGCTCATGGGAGGCTGACTATATCATGTGTTGCTGGCCTGCCAAATCCCCTCGAAGTAGCTACTGAGTAATCCCGTCGAGCACTTCTCGCATAGCCTTGCCCAGTGAAGTTGGCTATACTAACCGCCCGACATGTAAGGAGCCTTTCCGTGATGGAAGACTTTCATGCACCGAGGCGGCTGTTGCTGGGGCCAGGGCCCAGTACGGTGCATGCTCGTGTTTTGCAAGCCATGTCCACATCGCTCGTTGGGCATCTGGACCCGGCATTCTTGAATGTGATGAACGATGTTCAAGCCGGTTTGCGTCACCTCTTTACGACGACGAATCGTTTTACGATCGCCGTCTCCGGAACCGGATCCGCTGGTATGGAAGCAGCGGTGGTCAATATCGTAGAACCCGGTGATACTCTGATTGTCGGCGTCAACGGTCTCTTCGGCACCCGACTTGCGGACATCGTCGAGCGTTGCGGGGGTAAAGCCATTCGCATCGAGGTGCCGTGGGGGCAGATTATCGAACCGAATATGATTGCAGAAAGGCTCCAACGATCAGGTCCGGTGAAGGCGGTGGCACTCGTCCATGCCGAAACCTCCACAGGCGTATGGCAACCGATTGAAGCGATCAGTGCGATCTGTCGGAAACATCATACCTTACTGATCGTCGATGCGGTGACATCTCTGGGGGGGATCCCCGTCGAAGTTGATCAATGGGGTATCGATGTCTGTTACAGCGCTACACAAAAATGTCTCAGTTGTCCGCCTGGCTTAGCACCTTTGACCCTGAATGAACGAGCACTCTCTGTGGTCAAGAATCGACGAACTCCTTGCCAGAGTTGGTACTTGGACCTGTCTCTGATCGCGGACTATTGGACGGAGCACAATCGGGCCTATCATCACACGGCGCCGATCTCGATGCTGTATGCCCTCCGTGAAGCCTTGCGAGTGATCAAGGAGGAAGGACTTCCTTCCCGGTTCGCACGCCATCGCCTGAATAGCCGTGCGCTGCTGGCCGGACTCATGGCGATTGGTCTTGATCCCTTGCCTTCGACCGACTATCGGCTTCCCACGTTGCTCTGCGTCACTGTTCCGGCATCGATTGATGAGGGTGCCGTCCGCTCTGAATTGCTTGAACGATTCGGTATCGAGATCGGCGGGGGGCTCGGGCCTCTCAAAGGCAAAGTGTGGCGGATTGGACTCATGGGAGAATCGTCTACGGAAGCCAATGTGCTCACTCTGCTGAATGCGCTCGAAGAGATTGGTATTCAGCATGGGTGGGTGTCGACTCCTGGGGTTGCGCTCCAGGCTGCAGCTCACACCTATAGCGTAGGACGGTAATGTGTGACGAGTGTCATTTATCATGCACGCCTGATCGATGGGACCGGAGCCGTGCATGAACGCGCGACGCTGGTGGTGCGTGGCTCCAAGATCTCGGCGGTCGGTCCAAGCAGGACCCTGACGATCCCAAAAGGGGCCAGACGCATCAACGGACGTGGTCTCACGATTCTCCCAGGACTCATCGACTGTCACGTTCATCTTTGCTTGGGGGGAGAAGCGGATGTCGTCGGTGCATTGGAGTCAGAGCATCCTTCCCTCACGTTACTCAAGTCAGCCAGCTATGCGAAGGCGACGCTGGATGCAGGTTTTACCACCGTGCGCGATGTGGGAGCTCGTGACCATTCGATCTTCGCACTCAAACAAGCGGTTGATTCAGGTCTTCTGCCGGGGCCGCGCATCATTGGTGCAGGCCTTGCCATCTGCATGATCGGTGGGCATGCGCGTTTCATCGGTCAAGAGGTGGAGGGGACCGAGCAAGTTCGACAGGCCGTCATGGAACAGATTGCAGCTGGCGCTGGAGTCATCAAAGTCATTGCCTCAGGAGGAGTCCTGACACCCGGGACCTCTCCGGATGAAGCCCAAATGACGATGGAGGAATTGTCGGCGGCCGTCGATGCCGCACGCCAGGCAGAGAAAAAAGTCGCGGCCCATGCGCACGGCGCTTCGGGTATGAGGAACGCGATTCTTGCCGGTGTCCGTTCGATCGAGCATGCGACGTTATTGGATGAAGAGGCCGGCGCACTCATGAAGCGGTACGGCGTCTACATGGTCCCCACCCTTTCAGCCCTCGCGACCACAGCAGCCTGCCGGCCCAGTTGCGGGATCCCGGAAAGTGCGCTGGACAAAGCCAAGGCCATGACGAAGCGCCACAAGGTCAGCTTTAAATCTGCGCATCAGGGTGGCATCTCCATCGCGATGGGCACCGATGCCGGCACCCCGTTCAACTATCATGGGGAAAACGCGCAAGAACTCGAACGGATGGTCGCGCTCGGCATGACGCCGATGGAAGCCATCGTCGCCTCAACCGCCACAGCCGCTCGATTGATCGGGATTCAGGATGTGGTTGGCACACTGACAAGAGGAAAAGAGGCTGATCTTGTGGTCCTCAAAGTCGACCCACTCAAACAGATTGATGTGCTACGAGACCGGGACAAGATGGTGGGTGTGATGAAGGCTGGGAAGTTCGTTGCGGGACCACTTGCAAAATAACATCTCGCCACTAGGTAACTGCTATTTGTGACATGAGATGTGTCACGGAGGCCAGACCACTCGATTTGCCGGAATCCGATAAACCGAGGTAGATCTTCGCCGACATCTTGGTATTTCTTGAGATACCACCCCAGCACTTCTTTTGGGTTCTTCTGCAATTCGTCCAAGCTTCTCTCTCCTGTATGTTGTGACGACGAAACCCGGCGGTGATGGTCGTCTCTCACCGCCGGCTTCGCCAGCCTCCGGTCGAGCCTCACAAGGGATGGGCTGCTGGAGCAGGCGACCTCGCCCCCTCGACCGTGGACTTACTGTACAGACCTAGCAAATCCTGTGCTTCTTCGACGCACCGCGTTTCAATACTCTGAACAACACACGCCATGGCTGCTCGAAACCGCCGGGCAGCTACTGCTCCAACTGAATACTGACTACGATCGCACCCATGACGTCATTGAGCTTAAAGTCCCGCTTCGGGCTGTTGGGATGGACATTATGGCAACCGGCACAACGCGGTTCGACAGCCAGATCGGCATAGATCGCTTCAAAGTACCTGGTGTCGCCGACCTTCGTGACTCCCTTGTAGGAACGATCGGGGTTAGTCGCAACGACGCCGAGGCCGATACTTTCAAGCGCGTTCCCCGGCACATTGTGTTTGTTGATCGGCCAAAAACTGATCAGCCGGTACTGCACACCAAGGCCCATCTTACCGACTTGGCGTCCGGATTCCTGGAGGAATTGGGCTGGAAGGGGCAAAGTATTTTTTTCATTCCATCTCTCGGACACCGAGGCGACCCCTTTCGTTTGCATCCGTTGCACGGCATGCCTGGTGTACACCTCGCGATCAGCCGCAATGACGGCGTGGATGTAATCGACCACCGTTTCGATCGGTACGTTGATCGACGCGTCTTCAGGCAACGCGCGAGCCGGCCACAGCATCGACGCCCCTCCTACTGCACATATACCTATCAACACGGTTCCCCACAGCGATTGTTTAGAAGGTGTCATAAATACCTCCCTGTGTGTTCGCGGATGAATCGACTGATCGACCCAAACCTCGCGAACAGGTGAATCACGCAGCGATTGTATCGCAAACGGTCATGGCGACCGCTCTTGCACCGATTGTTTTTCACCATTTGATGTGAAGTGCACAGCTCCTGACTCGTCCATATCTTTCTCATGACTGCTCCCGCTTGACGCTTGCTACGTAGAATTAGCAAGTCTCGTACTCTCGCCGTCGTGAGGCGCTTCAAACCTCTAAATGGCACAAGAAATGGCCCAAGCATTTTGGAAAATCATGTGGTTTCGAGAGAGCTTACGGGACCAGGATTGGCTGTTTTCAGCCGACTGTATCGAATTGGATGAATTAAAACTGATCCAGTGAATCCAATCCGATTCACCTAACTCCACCACTTGTCTTCCGTGTCAATTTCAAGGTCATCGAATCCTCAAGACTGTTCCGTATTCACGCCCCTCCGCCAGCACCAGGCGCACAGGCTATCTCCATTCTTAACAAGCGATACCGGATGTGAATCTTAATCCTGTGGCGCCGGACGCTCCGTCCCATACCCTGTCGGTCGGTATCAGCTTTCTGTGCAGAGAGGATGGAAGATTTTTAGGTCTTTTGACCTGTGGAGCAGAGACAGGCTTTCGGGCAGGAAGCCCTTAGGAGTTGATCTCGCATACCAAGCGTGGTTAGTAAAGAACCCCGCCCTTCCGGGCGGGGCTTTTCAGAAAAGGTCCAATTGCTCAGCGCGGTGCCGTTTCGCCTCATGAAACCGGATGTACTTCTTGATCACTTCCGCCGTCACCTTATCCCCCACCGTCCGGACGAAATAGCCATCCTCCCAAAACTCCCCGCCCCACAGTTGCTTGCGCACCTCAGGATATGCCTGCCGAATCTCTTTCGCACTGACCGCCTTGAACAGCCCCACCACTTTCCCAATCGAGTATCTCGGAGGGAAACTCAGAAACAGATGCACATGATCTTTGTCGACCTCCAATTCCTCGATCTCAAAGCCATGATGCGCCGCAATCTCCGGAAACAACTCTACGACCCGTTGCTGAATCCCCCCTGCAGGACCCACTTGCGATACTTCGGCGCCCACACCAGATGATAGCGGGTGTCGTACACACAGTGGCTGGCTCGCTTGACCGCCATCCCACTACTGTAGCGAATCGGTGCTGCCTCCGGCAGCACGCATTTTTCATCCCCGCCCTACCGGGCGGGGCACTCAAATGCGATTTTCGTAGAATCTCGCACGGTCACCGGTAGTCCGAATCCCGCCGTGAATGGCACCTATTCAGACCACCACGCACGTCGGCTGGATGACGATGCGCGTCAATTTCTAGAGTGAGGGAATGACGCTATCGCCGTTCGTAGAACAGCTCCAGCGCCGAGGCAACGCCGTGTATCCTACCTTTGTGAAACTGCTCTTCCAAACGAAATCGAAGTGAGCGGATTCCTCCCTCATCACTTCGCTTAGCAAGTCCCTGATTCACCAGCATTTCCGTGGCAACCTCAATAAGACGACGTTTCCGCTGCTCCACGCCTTCCGTCACGAAATCACCCATGATCTCAGCTGCCCGCGCCGCAACGACTGATTCCAAGAACGAATCGTACCCCTGCTCGGCCACAGTTCGTTCTCGAATAATGGCCAACTCCGACTTCACCCGCTTCACATCTTTCATCAAGAGCGCGAACAGCTCTTTTCTTCCTTCATCGAAGAGCTTCTGCTCCATTTCCTTGAGAATGATGCCGGGATCGGCCGCCGCAACACGTGGCTCATCTCCCCAGGACAAGCGATCGTAGCTCTTACGTTTTTCCGGATCACCGATGATTTCATAGGCCGCATTGATTTCTCTGATCCGTTCGTCCGCGTCCGTCTTGTGCGGGTTACGGTCGGGATGGTGTTCAAAGACAAGCTTTCGATAAGCCTTCTTAATGTCTTCGTCGGAGGCTTCACGGGAGACGCCGAGTACGTGATAGTAATTCATTCGTGCCACACAAAGGACTATAGCATGGAGGTTCGGCGGCTTCACCTTGACTGCGGCCGAGATCCTCCGTAGCCTTGGCGACGCTGGAGCGCAGGCCATTGAACCAGTGATCAGCAATCAGCTAGCGACAGGTTGACAGCATGAGCAGTTCGTCATGGCGATCCGGAGTCACCGGATACCAATGGTTGGTGCTTTTTGTCGCCTGGCTGGGCTGGGTTTTCGATTCCATGGATGCAACGATCTACGCCATCGTCTTGCATCCCGCGTTGCACGATCTGCTGCACACGGAAACCGGACCACCAACCACCGAACAGATCGGTTGGTACGGCGGGATTATCTTTTCCATCTTCCTCATCGGATGGGCCATTGGTGGCATCACGTTTGGGATTCTGGCTGATCGATTCGGACGCACCAAAGTTTTGATCGCCACGATCATCATCTATGCCGTATTCACTGGAGCTGCTGCGTTAGCGGAAACCTGGTGGCACCTGGCATTGTCTCGTTTCTTGACGGCGCTTGGCATCGGCGGTGAATGGGCAGCTGGTGCCGCAATCGTCGCTGAAACATGGCCGGAGGATAAGCGTGCCAAGGCCGCAGGCATCCTTCAGTCGGCGTGGGCCGTGGGGTTTTTTCTGGCAGCCACGATAAATCTCACGTTGAGAGATGCCTATGGCTGGCGAGGCTTGTTTGTGATCGGTATCCTTCCCGCGTTCGTCGCCCTGCTCGTTCGCTGGTGGGTCAAGGAACCGGATCGTTGGACCCATGCACATGAGCAGCAAGCCATTCCCCTGACGGCCATCTTTCATGGTGAATTACGGCGCGCAACGTTGGTAGGTTCAGCTCTCGCCTTTGTCGCCGTGTTCGGCCTTTGGGGCTCGACGAATTGGGCACCAACGCTGATTCGTGAGTTGCCAGATTTAAAGGGGCAGGATTCGGCGACACTCACCCGGTATGTCAGCTATGCCATCATGTCGTTGAACGCCGGTGCCATCTTCGGCTATCTCGGGTTCGGCCCCCTCGCAGACCGGTTCGGCAGGCGACCGGTGTTTGCCTTCATGTGCCTTGGGAGCTGTATTATGTTGCCGGTCACCTATCTGACGCCCTCGAGTTATAGTGGTGTCTTGATGCTCCTCCCGATCCTTGGATTTTTTAATAACGGAATCTTCAGTGGATTTCCGATCTATCTTCCGGAGCTGTACCCCACACGATTACGGGCAACCGGAGCTGGATTCTGTTTCAACGCGGGACGTATCTTGGCATCGGCCTCCCCTCTCCTGACGGGCTGGCTGGTCACGACATTGGGCACGTTCGGACGTGCAGCCAGCACCGTGGCGCTGATCTATCTGATCGGACTTATTGTGCTTTTGTTTGCTCCTGAAACGAAGGGCCAACGCCTTCCGGATTAGCCGTTCTCTACCCTTGACTTTCCGATCTCCCAGCTTATCTGTAAATCATGGATACAAAACAGACTCCTAGACTGCTCACGCATGACGAACGAAAGGCAGCTGATGCGGCGTTTGCCGGTCGCCCATGCAATCCGACCTGGTCAGAGTCCGCCAAGAGGGTGTACGAAGGTGTGATCGGGGCGATGCCGAATTTCCAGAATGAGTCAGGGTCACCAAGCATCCATCCTCTACCGACTGGTTCAGAGGCAGAGAGCACTGTGCCTCTGCCATTGGACGAGATCTCAATTGCTGCTGTAACCCATGAGAGTCAGAACGTCTCTCGACAGCAAGCCATCGACTCTGGGTTTCTGATCGATGTGACGGCCGATGCAAAAAAAGTTGGACTGAGCTTCTCTGTCACAGTGACGAAACCCCTGTGGGAAATTGGAATTGCGCCGACTGAGGAACTGTCGGACGAAGAAAAGTCGATACGGCTTCGAGACGTTCTTATGGCGTTTCGCCTTAGGCTTGCCACTCAAGGAACGCTTTCACCGTTGCTCGATTTTCCGGCGATGTTGTCGATGCCGCCAGGGGCAATTCCTCAGCCGGTCCCGTTGTTCGCATTGATTCAACCAGGCGAGCACAATCAGGCGATGGTCACGCTCCTGCTGCCGAATGAAGTGTCGACCACGATCATTCCGATGAATTAAGCGGGCGTTCCTATACCAACCAGTGTGTTCACGAGTTTCCGCTCATCGGACTCGGTCGTAACCTCTCCATTCAAACGAGCCTCGAGTAGTCGGTTGAGGACCTTCTTGAACTGTGGCCCCGGCTTCATCCCCATCGCCTTCAGGTCGGCACCCGTCAGGATAGGCTTCACATGCTGGTAGGTCGTGAGAAAAGCCGAGACCTGCCGCTTCACTGTTTCTCCTTTGCTCTTAGCCATGAGGATCAAGAGTGTCTCATCCGACAGTGCTGACAAGAGGTGATACACTTCTGCCGGTTTGAGCGGCGATCGCGTTCCGAGTCGACGAATCACCGTGTGGCAACTCCGACGAGCCGTTCTCAGCTTGGTCTCTTCTGACTCAGAAAAAGGAAATCGCTTGAGAACCTCTGAGACGGCCCGCTCCGGCAGGACTTCCAACAGTGCCATGAGATAAACCATCCACACATCCATTTTCCGATCGAGGTAGGAGAGTCGATACCAGTCGACCGCCTGATCGACAGCATCGAGGAGTGCAGCCAAACGATTCGACCACGACAGCTTGGGATGGAAGAACTTCAGGAGGCCCAAATCTGCCAACCGTTTGATTGCCCGCTTTGGCTCACGCTCTGTGAGGAGCACCTTCAGCTCTTCTAGTACGCGATGTCCGGATAATCGATTGAAGAGATTCATCTTCACGGCTCCCTCGATGAGAGCCGTGGTATCTCGCCCTAAGCGGAACCCATAACGAATCTCAAAACGAACGGCTCGAAAGACGCGAGTCGGATCCTCCACAAAACTCAGTCCATGCAGCACTCGGATGACCTTCTCGTTCAGGTCCCGTTGACCTCCATAAAAGTCCAGAATGTCTCCGAAGCCCTTCTCGTTCAACCGGACGGCCAAGGCATTGATCGTGAAGTCACGCCGATACAAATCTTTCTTGATGGAACTCTCTTCGACCGTCGGCAGAGCTGTGGGATATTCGTAATATTCCGTTCTCGCTGTAGCGATATCCAACCTGAACCCATCCGGTAGCAACAAGATAGCCGTGCCGAATCGCTCATGCACCTTGACCCGCGCATGCAGCATGTCACCCAGTGTTCGCGCGAAGGCGATGCCGTCGCCTTCGACCACAAGATCCAAATCCAGATTCTCGATGCCGAGTAACAGATCCCGTACGCAGCCGCCGACCACAAAGAGGGAGACACTGCAACGATCGGCCAATTGTCCGGCGTCTTCCAGCACGGTTATAAGGTGATGTGGTAAGCGGCTCCGTAACAGTCCCTGCACGTTGCGGCGCGGTCCTCCGATCTCAACTTGAGCTTCGCCCAGGCGTATCGTCCGCATGCGAGCGGCCTTCAATACGTCGTCGTGTAAAGTGCGTAGCAGATCTGTCCTCGTAATGACGCCGACGATCTTCGCGTCTGTGATAATCGGCACAAATCGCTGATTTCGCTCGATCATGGCCGTTTCGATTTCATGAAACGGAGTGTCCGGTTGCGCGATATAGGCGTCGGTCTGCATGATGTCTCGCACGGCCATTTTACCAAGCCGATGAAACAAGGCTTTCTGAATCGATTCCCGACTGACGAGTCCGGTGTAATGGTCTTTCTCATCCAAGATCGGAAAGACATTCAGCCCATAGGCCGTCATCTGCTGTCCTGCGTCAGTTATGGTGGTATCCACCTCGATCGCTTTGACCGGACAAGTCATAACATCCTGGGCCAGCAGCGTCGGACGATACTGTGTGGTCAGCAGTTGAACGATACGTTCTTTGACTTCCACAAGGGTCTTCCCTTTGACCGTCGCCGCCGCAGCGACGGCATGACCTCCACCGCCGAACTCTCGAGCGATCCATCCAACGTCGATGTCAGACCGGCGGCTTCGTCCGATCACCTGGACCCGGTCTTCCATCATCACAGCGACGATGACGGCATCGATGTCGTGCATCTCAGCAAGTCGGTGGACGACGCCGGCCGCTTCACCACGGAGCCGATCGCAGGTGCTGGTTGCGATGAGAACTTTGCGCCCCTCCAAGTAATGTATGTCGCTATGTTCCAGCAGATCGTTCATGAGCGCCACGGTATCGGCATCCAGTGGACGGCGAAGAACATCCGTGACGATCGTTAGGTCCGCTCCGGACTCCAAGAGAAAGACACCAGCTTGGAGGTCTCGAGGGGTTGTGGAAACAAAGCCGAAAGAACCGGTTTCTTCATAGAGTCCCAAAGCCAAGACGGTGGCTTCGAAGGGCGTCACGGTGAGCTGCCGCTGGCGAAGCTGTTCAATCAGTACTGTCGTCGTCGCGCCGACAGGCTGCACAAGAGACAAGGGAGATCGATCGGCACAGGGAGAGGCCTCATCCACATGATGATCGAACACCACGACTTCTACTGAGAGATCATCCACACAAGACTTGAGCGGCCCGATTCGATCGGGATCTTGGGTATCGACGAGGATCAGCCTGGTGATCTGAGAAAGGTCGATCGCTTTCAGCTTGACGATGTTGAGATCATGATTGGCCAGAAAATTCCGGACCGTTTCCTGCGCTCCAGCCGGCAAGACCAGCTTGGCTTCCGGAAAGAGCTTTTGCGCAGCCACCATGGAGGCTAGACCATCGAAATCCGCATTGCTGTGCGTGGCGATGATCTCCATGCGCCCATTCTAGCAGGGTCCTTCATCTGGCGAAATGACTGGAAGGATAATGGCTCATGTGAAGAACGAAACGGCTCACTCGCTTCCGTTGGATACGTTTGGATCCGCACCAGGCGGGCGGGAAGAAGTTCTAATCGATCAATCGCGTCCTCGGTCGGAACGGTCAGATCGCTCGGGGCGATCCCTACTGTCAGGACGGTCGGGACGTTCAACTCGATCCACTTTATCTGAGCGGTCAATTCGGTCGGATCGATCTCGGCTACCGGATTGTTCATGTCGGTCAGATCGATCTCTGTCGGAATCATCCCGGCTCCCCTTCCTGCCACGATCGCTGCGTTCCCCCCGGTCGCGATCACCTCCGGAGCCGCTGTGATCATCACGAAAGAGCCGATCGCTCCGTTCCCCCTTGCTGACCTTGTCGCGAAGTGTTTGAAGGCTGGCACGGCCTTCTTCAAAGTCGGACCCTCGCCGTTTTATTTCTCGGCCGAGATCCAAGAGCTCAGACGCGCGATAGCCTTGTTTGATTCCTTCACCGATCAAGGCCGCTCCGTCTTTCGACGGAATCTTACCTTCTTTCATCACAGCGAGGCTTTTCGCACCAGCCGCCAGAACCTCGTGAGTCGCTTTGTACTTGCCTTCATGTTGAGATAGCCGCGCCAGCTCGCGAACTTCTTCGACGGTTGCCCCGCGTGAAAGCGCTTCCGCCATCGTTTCGATGGCGCGATGGCGATTCCCCTCTTCTCCACCACGGGAACCAGCCTCCTGGAGAACTTCGTGGGCAGATTCAAGCCGGGATGTCATCTGCCGCAACACAGGATCGATCCGTCTTGGCTCAATTCCCTTCGCCAACCCCTCTTTCACCTTGTTGGCCAGTGATTCAATCGGCAAGCCCCGTTCACCTGCCTTGTTGACCTGCTCGAGGAGGGGGTTGATATCGTCTGACGAATGACCTTGTGCAGCCCGCAGTCGATTGATCTCCGCTCGATCTTGAGCCGAGAGGGAGTCGGCTTGGGCTTGGCCGGCGCAGAGAGTGAGCGTCAGGCCCAGGACGATATTTCGTATGACGGTTCCGTTGCCCATGGCCTTTACCGTACCACCACTACTCCGTTTGTCTGTCCGAATCCATCGGTGACAAAATCGTCGGCATGTTCAGGGGTCACCCACTGACTTTCGTCAATGACGTACATGAAGGGATACTCGCCTTCCTTGAGCGGCACGACCACTGACCATAAGGTCCCCCCCACAATCGCCATCGGTGTCGCGCGTTTTATCCAGCCATTGAAGGACCCGACCAGACAGACGGCCTTGGCCCCCGGTGCGGATACCGTGAACCGAACGCCTCCGGGTATGGCTCTTGGTGGTTCGGGTGCCATGGTCTTGACACAGCTCCACGTTCCAAGTAACGCGACGAGTAGGCTCAACAACGCGACCGAATTGAACAACCCCTGGCGCCTCTGTTCCCTTCGCATGGGGGCAAGAGTAATGCAGGTGTAGCCTCGTTTCAAGAGACCCGCTCTGTAGACTAGATGGCCACATCAAGCACCGCG
>CAZAKX010000032.1:0-26271 GCA_964485915.1 uncultured Nitrospira sp.
GCACCGCCGAGAAAACCGATGGCTGTGGCGATGTCAAAGTGCATGGATCGGGATCTTTCTAGTGATGGCCACTGCGAGTTGTTCGAGAGACTGTCGGGACGTCGTTTAAAAAAACCCGCGTGTGGTTCTAATCCAGAGAATCACCGTTGCTTGAAAGATATGCAGGAACCGGTTGAAAGAGCATGACTGGTTCAGCAGAACCTATAATAGCGCCGGTGATGGGAAAAAAGAAATCAGACTCGCGAGGGGGTATTGATCGTCGGTTCTGGCATTGGTAAGACATCACCATGAAAGACCAGCCGCTTCAAGAATTAGCTCTTAGATGCTGTGATGAGCGCTGACTCAAGAACTCGTTATTTGATTTTGAGATAGGTTGTAGTCATACTTCACCCCCGTCCTGGTCCGTGAGCTTTATAAAGCTATTAGGTAGATTGTGAACGATCGGCCTCAGAGCAATACCATACGACGTGTTATGGTAGGCACCGACCGCTCTAAAACAGCGGATCAGGCTGTTCGCTGGGCCGCTCAATTCGCTGATCGCTACGGTGCGGACCTGTTCGTGGTTCAGATCATCCTGCCGCAACATCCATCCACCACAGAATTCGGTACAGCGGAGCACACGCAAGCGGCGGCCGCGAAGCATGAACTGGCAGATTTCATACAGCAGCTTGTTGGAGAGCGAGGACATGCGCTTGTCGTCATGGATGATGACCCGGCGTTGGCCATCGTCCGCGCCGCTGAGCAAGAAACCATCGATGTCTTGGTGGTGGGGAATTCGGGCATGGCCGGGAGAAAAGAGTTTTTGCTCGGCAACGTCCCGAACCGCATCAGTCACAATTCCCGTTGTACCGTGATCATCGTGAATACGCAGTTGCTGGCTGATGGGTACCAGGCAGAAGCCTCACCAGTTCTGTCTTCTCAGACCGACTCTCCCGTCTCCGAGCCTCACATGGGAGCTCGAGCGATCAAAATCGCTACCGTGATGGCCAAGCATGGCGTACAAGAACTTGTGAGCAAACCTGCTCCATCGGATATTGCGACACGTCGTCAGCAAGCCAAGCGTCTCCGTGCGGCACTGGAGGAGCTGGGTCCAACCTTCTCGAAACTGGGGCAGGTGTTGTCGACTCGTCCGGATCTGCTTCCGGCGGAATACATCGAGGAACTCGCGATGTTGCAGAGTCACGTTCCTCCGATGTCCGAGGGCGAAGTCGTTCGAGTGGCCGAACAGGAATTGCGGGTGCCGTGGGAGGATGTGTTCGAGTCGATTGATCCCAAACCGCTCGCTGCCGGAACCATCGCACAAGTGCATCGGGCGACACTCGAAACCGGCGACCGAGTGGTCGTCAAGATTCAGCGGCCTACGGCACGAGCGGAAATTGAACAGGATCTGGCGCTCCTGGAGGTCTTTGCCGAGAAGGTCGGCAAGCGCCCCGCGCTCAACCAAGTGGTGAATATGGAGGCCGTGTTCAAACACCTCTCTACGTCGCTTCAGCGTGAACTCGATTTCCGTCAGGAAATCGAGAATATCGGCCGGATGCAGACGGTGCTCACGGACTATGATCGATTGGCGGTTCCGTCCGTGTACCGGGATCTGTCGACCGGCCGATTATTGGTGATGGAAGAAATTCAGGGTGTCAAGATTGCTCAGGCGCTGGATGGCCCGGAACGCGTTGAGGCTGCCCGTCAGCTCTTGGAAAGTTTCTACAAACAAATCATCGTCGATGGTTTCTTCCATGCCGATCCGCACCCCGGCAATCTTATGTGGTGGAAGGACCGTATCTATCTCCTGGATTTCGGGATGGTCGGGACGGTGGATGCGAATGTGCGTGAGCACCTCTTGTTACTGCTGATGGCCTTATGGAAAGAAGATACGGTGTTCCTGAGCGACGTGATCCTCATGATGGCCGGGTCGCTTGATCGGAGCGACCTGAATGTGCCTCAGTTTCAGAGTGACATCGGCCACATGATCTCAAAATACCGTACGGCGGCTCTGGCCGACATGCAGATCGGACCGCTCCTCCAGGAAATGAGTGCGATCGGTGTTCGTCACGGAGTTCCTCTGCCGGCGTCATTGACCCTTGCGGCCAAGGCGCTTGCGCAGGTCCAACTCGCGACCGCGCAGCTTGATCCCAAGCTCGATCCGTACGGTGTCGCGGGCAAGTTTTTGATGCGATTGATGATGAAACGAATGGGGGCCGCCCTGGATCCTAAAACGCTGGTGTATCAGTCGCAGAAGTTGAAGGTACGTGCTGAGCGGGTCGTCGAAGCGATTGAACACCTCATCGGTGCCCGCCCCGGCCAGAAGTTGGTCGTCAATTTTAAGGCGAATTCACTGGAGGATACGGTTCGACGTACAGGTCGGCGTCTCGCCGTGGGGCTGACCGCTGCCGCAAGTATTCTCGCCAGCGGGCTCACGGCGACTTCAGCAACTGCTGCCGATTGGGTCTCCGTCTCGTTCGGGATCGTTGCCGGGCTGCTGATTGTTGGATTGGTTCTCGATTTAGTGAGAGGACGTTAAACTAGGAACTGGTTGTCGATATCACGGTTTTGATCCACCGCCCTTGACTGAACGGAGGATCATTTTCTCGAGCAGATAGGCCAACACTGACATCCCAAGGGATATCAGCCAAAATTCCAATCGTTGTCCAAGAGATCGAGGCTTCATCTCAATGCTCCTCGCAGCACTATTATCAACGGATGCTACGCTGCTCGCAATAGGGAATTGACTCGTAGTAAGGGCTTTCTTCGGTACATCACCGCTCATCGATAATGCTGTTGATCATGAATGAACCCGTATCAGCATGGTTGGAACGTCTAGGGCTGGAACGCTACCGAGAAGTGTTTCAGCAGCATGCCATTACGTGGGATGTCTTGTCCGAACTGAATGACGATGACTTGACGTCGTTGGGTGTTCTGCTGGGCCATCGCAAAAAGCTCCTTCGCTCCATTGCGCAATTGTCGCAAAGCAGTGAGGCCAATCAAGCGCAGACTCTTACCGTTGCCACGACTACGGAAAGAACACCATTCTCTTCTGGTCGAGATCAAGGGGAGCGTCGGCAACTGACCGTGATGTTTTGTGACCTTGTGGGGTCCACAGCGCTGGCTCGCCGATTAGACCCTGAAGATGTTCAAGAGATTATCCGACGGTTTTTGGACGCCTGTAGTCAAGCGGTTGGGAGGTTCAACGGTTATGTCGCAAAATATATGGGTGACGGACTGTTGGTGTATTTTGGATATCCGCATGCTCACGAACACGACGCAGAACGAGCAGTCCATGCCGGCCTGGCCATAGTGGATTTGGTAAAGGCTTCTTCGCTGGATGAAGCTTCGTCTCGGGAATCTCAAGTTGCCGTACGAATCGGAATAGCAACTGGGAAAGTTATCGTTGGAGAAATCATCGGGCAAGAAACTGCCAAAGAACGGTCGGTGTTCGGTGAAACTCCGAATCTGGCCGCACGTCTGCAGGGAGTGGCTACACCTAATCAGTTGGTTGTGGACTCGGCGACGAAGCGGCTCGTCGGCAATGAGTTCGGGTTCGAGGACGCAGGAAGCGTTTCTCTCAAGGGATTTGACACACCGATCCAGGTGTGGCGGGTTACAGGGACCAAGGTGTCGGCCAGCCGGTTTGAGTCCTACCGATCTGGCCGATCGGGTAGGTTCATCGGCAGGGAGCATGAATCGGCCTTGCTTGTCGGCCGCTGGCACGAGGCGGTCGATGGTGATGGACAGGTGGTGCTCCTCTCCGGAGAGGCCGGGATCGGCAAGTCGCGGCTGTGCCGCAGTGTGCGTGACCGGCTTGTGGATGAGCCTCACGAGACGATCCAGTTTCAATGTTCACCGTATCACACCAATACGGTGTTGTATCCGGTGATCCATTGCCTCCAGCAAGCGGCGGGCCTGACGACCGAGGACGATGTCCACATGCAACGGCGGAAACTCGACGCCTTTGCCGGCACCAGTGCCATCGACGACCCGATCACAGTGTCCTTGCTAACGGAACTCCTCTCGATTCCTGGAGATGCTCAACACCCGCCACTGATGGTGTCATCGGACAGACGGAAGGAGATGACTCTCGAAGCACTCAGGCGGCAACTGCAGAAGCTGTCCGATCGTTGCCCGACACTGCTGATCGTCGAAGACGCCCATTGGTTGGATCCAACGACGATGGACCTTCTGACGAGAATCATCGACCGTATCCAGCAGATGCGCGTGTTATTGCTGATCACCTTTCGACCCGACTTCAAGCCGGTGTGGACTGAATATGGTCACGTCACGTTTCTGACACTGAATCGGCTTCCCCGCCGGCATAGCGCCGAACTGCTCGCATTGATGACCGGAGGAAAAGCGCTTCCGCCAGAAGTGCAACACGCGGTCCTCGCGAAGACCGATGGCGTGCCTCTGTATCTGGAGGAATTGACGGCAAATCTGCTGGAATCGGGCATGCTGACGGAGGAGAACAATACCTTCAGCCTAAAGGCGCCATTGAAGGAGTTGTCCATTCCGGACAGCTTGCAGGCCTTGCTTATGGAACGGATCGACCGATTTGGTCCTAGCAAGGAGATTGTTCAGATAGGGGCTGCCATAGGGCGGGAATTCAGTTACGAGCTGCTGCGGGATGTGGTAGATGTCACGGAAGGACAATTGAAGACAGCCCTTCCGCTCTTCGTTGAATCGGGTTTCCTCCTTCAAGAGGGGGAGATCCCCGAAGCCAAATACCAATTCAAGCACGCGCTGTTTCAGGATGCGGCCTACAACACCTTGCCAAGAAAGGCCCGCAGAACCCTCCATGCCCGCATTGCTACGACGCTGGAGAGCCGGTTCGCCGAACGTGTCAAAACGGAACCGGAATTCTTGGCGTATCATCACGAACAGGCAGGGTTGATAAAACGAGCCATTGATTATTGGCGTCTTGCAGCACAAAGGGATGTCGCTCGATCTGCGAATGTCGAAGCGATCAGTCATTTTGATCGTGCCCTACAGATACTCAACGATCTTCCTGAAGGCTCCGAACGTGATCATTTGGAATTGGCCCTTCTCATTGCTCGCGGAGCCCCCTTGCTGCTGGTCAAAGGGTATGCCTCTGACGGCATAGAACACAATTATCTCAGGGCAAGAAGTCTCTCTCTGGCGAATCCTGGATCCGAAGAATATTTTCTCTCTCTGTGGGGATTGTGGGTCTTCCATCTGGTCAGAGGCCCTCTCGCTAAGGCTTGCGCGTTGGCTGAAGACCTCTTGGCTTGGGCTACACACCAACAGAATCCAGATCTGTTGATTCGAGCTCACGAGAGTGTGGGGTCGACGTATTCCTTCCTTGGGCGGTTTGACGAAGCCAAGGCCCATCTACAGGAAGCAAAGTCGCTCTATGACCCACAAAGGCATCGCTCGCACTTCTTACCCTATACACAAGATCCCGGCATCACGGCGCGAATCATGTTGGCGAGAATTTTATGGATCCTGGGAGAGCTTGATCAGGTAGAAATGCTGCTGGCAGAGGCGATCGCCATGGCAAGGGAGTTGGAGCATCCATTCACAATGGCTTTTACGTTAGCGACTGCTTCATGGGTCTATTCGACTCTCCATGACACCGAGCAAACGCTTAGACTGACCGAAGAAGCCATTGAGCTCTCCACCAAGTACTCATTTGAAGTTCCTTTGGCATGGGCAATGTCCTTTCAAGGTTGGGCTCTGGCTGAACAGGGAAACGAGAAAGGAATCGATCGTTTAGAAGAAGGACTCTCCTCGGCGCAGAAGGCCAAAGCGAGCCTCAATCATACCTATACCTTGGCGATACTTGCCGAGAACCATTTGCGGCACGGGCGCATGGTCGACGGTTTGCTTGTGATCCAGCAGGCACAGGAACTAGCTGCCAGTCAGGGAGAGCAGTGCTGGCAAGCCGAACTGCTTCGCCTGAAAGGCGAACTCTTATTAGCACAATCTGACCAATCAATCTCTACGGCAGAACAATGTTTTTCGGAAGCCCTGAGAATCGCGCAGGACCAATATGCAAACATGTTGAAACTTCGCGCCGCAACGAGCATGGCCAAGCTCTTGATGAAAATGAACAAGCTGGATACTGCGAAACGCATTTTAAATCCTATCTGTTCTCAATTCAGCGATCGGGTGACCACTCCCGACTTGAGTGAAGCACGAGCAATCCTTGAGCAATTACACACATAGGACTCGCGCTTTCCAAGGCTAGTCGCATTAGTGTATCTGTTGTCTTGTACCGATCGGGTTCCTACGTCACCAGGAAATGCTCCGGCATACCGATGCCATAGAGCGGCAGGATGAGGCGTTGTCGGATCAGCAGGTAGACCATGGAAAGGCTGATCGAGATGCAGACTCGGTGATCCATAACGCGATCGACGTTTCCCATTATCAAAGCGTGGCTTGTGGATTGGTCTTCGCCTCCCACTGCCGTCGTTTCATGGCTGGTCTTATCTCGATGGTTTTGCTCGCCAACTTTGGCCAATCTAATAAGATACAGAATCAAATAAGATACAGGTGCCGTCCAGTTAGATTTACTTCGGAAGGTAGCATGATTCACCCAACCGGACGCCTCTCCCATCGGATGTCGTAAGCTGCTGATAGGTAATATATTCTCAGATAACGCTTGCGGTATCTGAGATGGAGCGGCGATCCAGGAATGAATTATGCTTCATTAAGAAAGAGACCTCGACAAACCACGATCTTGTGTCTGTGAGGCACTGCGTGATTCCACGCAGAATGTATGGATTTACACAGAAGATGCGCGTATATTGTGCATCCAAACATGTATACACTTAAACAGGTGACGGGAACGAAGAGGCGTCATTTAGAGGTGAGGGGCAACTCAGGAGAGATACTTTACTGAACGAAGGTGCGTATGTGATGTGGCTAGACCATATTGCCTTGGATGTGTGGGGGCAGAGAAAGGAGCGATCATGATGAGACGCTTCATTATCATAGCTGGTGCTGCGATGGGGCTTACATTACCACTCCCCTGGATTTCCGTGGCAGAAGAGGGACAAGGAAAAGCAACTCACGCAACCGCATCTCAACCTAAGCCCGATCCCACCATCAAGCCAATACTGTACGTTCCACCTAGGAAAGGGGCTCCGGCTCCAGGGCTCAGAAGAGGAGGAGGAACTCGCGGCACGAACAAGAGTCTCCCAATGATCAGCCTGTTGGCTCCGGACCATGTTGGGTTCACGCTTCATGAGCAGCCCGTACTGTTTTGGTTTACTCCGACCAACCACAACCTATCGTATGAATTCACGCTCATCGCTGATAATGCCGATGACCCGCTGATAGACGCGAAGCTCCCAAGTCCGGCCAGAGGCGGGGTCCAGCAGATCAGGCTTGCCGACTATAAGGCGAAATTAGTACCAGGAGTGCGGTACCTCTGGTCGGTGGCGTTGGTCATGGATCCCGAGGAGCCGTCCGCCAATGTTGTGGCAAAGGGATCAATCGAACGGGTCAATCGAGACAAACTGGAACAGCCCTTGTCGGGTGACATGACCAAAGCGGATGCTCCGAGGCGCTATGCCGAAGCAGGAGTCTGGTACGATGCACTCATGGCCATTTCTGAGCTGATGCAGTCCAATCCGGCTGATACGGACGTATCTCAGCAACAAACGGCCTTGCTTGAACAGGGTGGACTAGCGGAGGTTGCGTCGAGTATCCAGCACATGCGCAAACCCTGAGAATTTCCGGTGCTCGTGAAGCGTGAAACGGTTACGGCTGTAAGCTTGAGGTAGGAAGTTGGAGGCAAGCATCTCACACCTCCAAACCTCGGGCTTCCAATCTCCAACGTGCGACGCTTCACGTATGACGCTCCATGTCCGGTGGGACAACACGGAACGCCACCAACGCCTGAGATTTTCCTTTCAAAGCCACTTCGCCTATACTTTCTAACTGAAAGCGGTTGTCGAGCAGCCGAGCCGTGCCCTCGCTGATCAGGATCCGGCATGGGCGACGGTCTTGTGGTTCTGCAATAGTCCCCCTGCCGAAATTTTCTAAATGCGCGGCAGTGTTGACCGTGTCACCGATGGTGGTGTATTTCATGCGTTGAGTACTCCCCAAGCATCCTGCGACCAACGGGCCTGTATGGATCCCGATCCGCATGCCCACCGTTGGAAGGCCCTTCCGAGCGTGTTCATCGTTCAGTCTGAGCATGGTCTGTTCCATTGCTAACGCACAGGTCACCGCGTTGACCGCATCTCTCGCCACTTCTTCGTCGGTCTCGCGTCTGAGCGGGACGCCGAAGTCAGCCTTGATGGCATCACCAGCATAGTCGTCGATCACGCCTCCATGGTCTATGATGAGCTGAGTCATGGCATTCAGGTATGCATTGAGCCAGTTCATTAAAGCCTTGGGGGACATCGTTTCCGACACACTTGTGTACCCTTTGAAGTCTGAAAATAACACGGTGCCAATGAGATCCTGAGGTTGCGGGAGTCCTCCTTCGAGCAGTTGGTCCCGTTCCTGCCATATTTTATCGGCTACCTCGCGCGAGACGTGTTGTGAAAAGAGTTGCATCAGCCTGGTCCGGTCCTTTTGTTCTCGAGCCAGAGTCGAGGCCTCGCCGATGGCAATGGCGAGAAACCAGGTGAACGCAGGCGGAACCTCCGGCACCCACCAGCCGACGACGAAAAGCGTAATGGTCGACAGGGTGATCAGAAGGAGACCTGCGAGCGTAATGAGAGAAAATCGCCATACGGACCTTGTCCAGCTCCCGAGTACTCCCCCCAGCATTCCCCAGACCAGTGTCCATGCAATCTCTTCGGTTTCGCCCATCACACGGAGGGGACGCCGACCGTCAATGGCGGCGGCAAGCAGCTGTTCAGTGATGATGCCGTGCAGGAACACACCGGGAAATTGGTCACGGCCCTGTACTCCATAGCGGACGGGGATCTGAAATACATCCGGCACACTCTCCGCCGTCACGCCGATCATGACAATGCGGTTCGTCAGAGCGCGGGGGTCGATCCGCCCATCAAGCAGGTCCGTCAACGAAAATGCCTCGAGCGCCTGGCTTGCCGCACCAAAGTCCAAGAGGATCTGGTAGCCGGCATCATCCGCATTCACATACCCCCCATCCGAAGCCGTGAACGGCGGCAGGGTAGTTCGGCCCAAGCGAATCCATTCCGGCACGACCGGATCTTGTTCCGGCATAATACCGTCCTGGGCCAGATAGAGTGTGGCGAGCTTGAGGGCAAAGGCAGATGCGACCTCATCGCCGTCATCTTGAAAGAGGAGCGCTCTGCGGATCAGCCCGTCAGGATCAACAAGGATATCGTTGAACCCCACTTGCGAACTGTCTTGCAGCACCGATGGAGGAGGGATGCGGGCAACCGTCCCGCCTCCCAGCTGGGAAATCACGATGATCTGGGGATGTTTGGGGAGCAGCGCCATCAGTTCTTTATGCCCCGGTGGAACCTCGATGTCGCGATAGAAGTCGACTCCGATGGCTCGGGGCTGGTAGCTGAGAAGGAGACGGAGGGCTTGAACGAGGGTCTTATCCGTAATCGGCCAGCGTCCCTGTCGACGAATGTCCTCCTCAGAAATCGTGATGTACGTAATGCGTGAATTGCTTACGGTGACGACTGGCCGTGAACGTAGCAGCCAATCATAGAAATTCAGTTCCAGCTGCTGAAACAGGCCGGTGCTGCGTATTCCGAGGATGGCCAGCCCGCACAGCAGGCCGATCCCAAGCCGTATGGCTAACGGCGCGTACGAGTTTTTCAGAGCGCTGTACATGAGATGAAATACATCTGTGTGATCGAGGATGCCCGCATATCACACAAGCAACCAGGCGGTTGTACTTTATCCCATTTAGAGCCAGTTGTTCAGCAGAAGAAAGGGGGCCCAATAGATTGGATGCTGAAAGTCCGGATTCTCCATCACTTTCAGTTGAGCCTGTCGAAGGGCCTGTGCCTTTGACAGGGCGGGATCCTTCAATTGTCGATAAAACTCTATGACCAAAGTTGATGAGGCTTCGTCGCTCACAAACCAGAGCGTGGCGAGGGCGCTTCTGGCTCCGGCTTTGATGGCAATTCCCGCCAAGCCGAGCGCCGCGCGGTCGTCTCCGGCGGCGGTTTGGCAGGCGCTGAGACTCAGCAGTTCGAGCGGTTGGTCCCGGAATCGGGAAAGTCCCACGATTTGACTCAGCCGATCCATCGTCAGCTTCCCGTCGAACGCCAACAGAAAGCTGTTTCGCACGTCCCGCTCGAATTTTCCATGGGACGCGATATGCACGATCGTGGCCGGCTTGGTCTTCATCTCTTGTTCAAACGCTGGCACACGGAACTCTTCGTTCAAGAGGCGATGGGTCTTGTAGAGGCCGCCGATCGCCTCCAGTTCGCCCGCCGTGTTCGGGAGCGGGGAGAACCCTTGCACGCCTTCCGTGAGACCGGCGGAGAGCACTTCGATCCTTTCGCGGCCGAGCGGCTTGGGATCGGTGAGATTCAGGCCGGGCGTGGTCGCCAACGCATACTTGGCAATGAGGAACTGTTTGCCGTCGTGCAGGGCCGAGAAGGGAATCGTGCGGAGCGGGCCGTCCGGCACGACCACCAGCGTGTTGATGTCGAATTTCGCGAACTCCGGTTCGAGCGGACGCAGCAGGAGATCGTAGAGACGCTGGGCTTTGCGAAGGTATTCGCGGGTCGTTTCCTTTTGCAGCAGTCGCCGAAAGGCCAGAGCTTCTTGCTTGAGTTCTTCTTGCTTGATGGTCACGGTGATGCGATGCATGCCATCCGGCAGGCTGACCAGCAGCTCCGTTCGATCCGGCAAGATGATGGGGTAGAGGATGGCAGCCTGGCGCGAGACATCTTCGAGCTTTGTGTGGTGAGTTTGAAATGCGTCCACGCACTCATCGGCAAAGTAGTCGCGCAGCTCAGCAGTTTTAAACAGTTCAATGGCGTCTCGAGCTTTGATGAGATAAGGCTGGGCCTCGTCACGTGTGGTGGTCGAGCCTGAACGTCGGAGCAGCAGGTCTGCCAGTTCGAAATACAGCCGACCGCTCGCCTCCCTGAATGATGCACCGGCCAGCGCAGTGCCCGCGGCCATTTCAGGACGCAGCGTTTGCACAAGATCGGCGGCGCGTTGGTACGACAGGATCGCCAGATCGATCTTGTCCTGAGCCCGCAGGACACGGCCCAACTGCCACTCCCACTGATACAGGGATTCCGGGGCATGCACCTGTTGGGCATAACCAATGGCAAGTCGCGTTAGCAGCAGTGCTTCATCATGGCGCCGGTCCAACTCATACAGGTGGCCTCGATGTCCGAAGGCGTGAGAGGCGGCACGCACATCGCCAATCGCCTTCGCAACCTCACCGGCTTTTTCGAGGACGGTGGCCGCGTGCAAATGCAGACGGTCTCCAGTATCCGTGAATTTGGCGTGGAGGCCTTCAAACCCTAAACCGATTGCAATCAGATCGTAGACCTTGTCGTGCGAATCAGGCAGGCGGTGCACCTGGATCAGTGCTTCGTCGAACAGCCTCCGCGCCTCTTGCCATTCTCCCATCCGGACCGCCGTTTTGCCGGCGTTGATCGTCGACGTCGCGGCTAGCGTTTCAGCATGCGCCGCTGCCGCGAGGCGCCCCGCTTCCGAATAAGAAGCCATCGCCTCTTGATCCTGTTGGAGAGCGCTCTGGACGGCGCCGAGCGTATGGACAACCGAGGCCATGCGAATCTGATCTCCGCCGTCGCGTACTAACTGTTTGGCCTGTTGAAGCGTCTCCAACGCGGCGTCCGAGCGTCCTCCCGCGAGATAGGCCTGACCAAGCAGTTCCATTGCAGCAGCCTGGCGGGAACGGTCTTGCCCCTGTGTAAGCACGACGGCGACATCGAGAGTCTGTGCGGCACGGGTATGGAATCCCAGCGACAGATAGGCCCGCGCGAGAGCAATACGGGCATCGCTCTCCTCCACAGGAAGCCTGGCGTCGTGAGACGACCGGACCGCCTGTTGCCAGATTTCGGCCGCCTGTTCGAAGGCTCCATGTGTGAAGGCGTCGTACCCTTCGTGCAGCAGCGACCCATGGGGAAAAACGGGTTCGGTGTCCGTCGTGTGAGCCGGCGCGGAAGAAGTGACCAGCAACGGGAAACACAATGCAACAAGGGCAATACTGATTTTTGCAACCGCGGCATGCCTTCGAGGATGGCTAACGGGGCTCGAGTAAGTGATTGTAGAGCTGTACCGAGGTGAGTGGTGGTTATTCATGGCCGGCTTCTCCCTCACATTCAGAAGGGCTGTAGGACCACTTGCAGATGGATTCCATGGTCTTGCAAATTGCCGTTGGTGCCATAGGGTGGATCATTCGTTCCTGACCCCCGCAACCGGTACCCCCAATAGAGTTCAAAGTACCCTTGATTTTTGGGGAGGAAGGCGGTCCGCAGTCCCACGCCGACACTCATCAAGCTTTTGGGAGCCTCTGTTGAGTCCTTGGCGGACCAGGCCCTCGCATAATCGAAGAACGGAGCCACTTGCAACAAGTCCTCCCTGGCCCCGAACAACCAGCGGCCGATCGGAAGGCGTGGCTCAAGCGAGAAGAGAAACGCGTTGTCTCGCAGCAGGCTGAGTTCACGATAGCCTCGCACGCTGTAGCGTCCGCCGACCGGAATCTGTTCGAGCGGAAATAAACGATCATTGGTCAGCTGCAGATCGATACGGCTCAACAGCTGCGTCCCGGCATACTGCTCAAATCGGCGCAATCCCTGAAGCTGTCCGACCCAGGAAAAGTATCGGCCATCGGCTACCGGACCGGAATTGGTCGTCGCGTCCAGTACGTCCAATCCGACGGAGAAACGCGACCGGACCCCGATGATCGTATCCTGACTTCGATAGGTCCAATCTTGAAGAAAGCGCAGCGCGGCGATGTTGGCGACACCATTCTGGTAGCCGGCAAAGAAGTCGAACGGCTGGCCCAGGAGAAGATTCTTATTGTACAGGTACTCGCCCTGCACTCCGACATTCACTTGCTGTGTGAGGGTGCGATACACAGGCTGTTGCAGCGTGACACTGAAGATTTCGGTGTGTCCTTCGATGCCCAGGGTCCGAAACGGTTCGGTGACCACTTCAAAATCCGAGCGGCGGTAGCCGACCGCCAGGGTCGTATCGTAGGCGGTGATCGGGAGCACATAGGAGACGTTGATCAAGGGCAGGACGCCGGTGGTGTTGTTGATAGGAATAGATTGACCGTAGATGACTTGTAGCCGGTCTCCGTTGCCCGTGAGACTTTCGTGGGCGAGTGTGGCCAGCCAACGCTCCGCCCGGACCGCCGGTGACTGATGGTTGTTGAACTCGACCCAGGCCTTGAACGGCCGAGACTCCGTCACCCGCACGTTCAGTTCATTGCGGCCCGGCGAGATGCCTCGGCGGAGCTCGGCATTGAGACGGTCCACGCGCGGGTCCTGCTGCAGCAGTTGTAACCGTTCTTGGAGCGTATAGATATTGACGGGTGGCCCGGCACTGAGGGCGATGCGACGGCGGTAATAGTTGGGCCATAACCACCGCGCGCCTTCAATGTTGATGTCGGTCAGCGCGCCTTCGATGATATGGATCCGGATGAGCCCCTCCGTCACGGCTTGATCGGGAATGACGGCTCCTGAGGTGACGTAGCCGCGCTGGACATACAGCAGGGTCACGGCCGTCCGTAAACGTTCCAGATCCTCGGTGGTGACCTCGCGGTTTCTGTATGGAGCTGCAAGTGCTTGTAGGTCTTGCGAGGGGAACACTGTCTGGCCTTCAAATTGGAATTCCCGCACGAAGACTTTGACCGGTGGGAGGCGCTCTTCTGAGGCAGCAGGCGGCACCGTGGGGGCTTGGTCTGACGGCAAGGGCGTCGGTGCGGGGGCCTCTCGTAGTGAAGGCAGTTCGCTGGATCGCCCACCCGGATCGAAGATGGGAGGGGGTGTGGGAGGGACTTGTGCCGACGTGTTGTGGGTTGCCAGGCAGGTGATCATGACCATCGCTGCGCCCCACGCTGTTCCCCTCTGAATCATAGGCACGGAGCCTTGGCCCATTGCCTGGAGTCTGCTGCTCATGAGGAGCAGTTGCCGTGGTCCGAGATGAGCGTAACGGACGCAGGCATCTCTTGCCTGAATAGGCGGCGCAATTGAATCCCTGATAACCCGGTCGAGGGCATGGTCTGGCGCTGCTTGGACTGTTCGGCGGTCGGGGGTAGGTAGGGGCCGGCGAGCAAGCCGTCCGGCCCGGCCGGGATGCCGTCGCGTCCTCGTTCGACGAAACTGCTGGTCGAGCCCTGCGCCAGTTTCGCTGCGCAGGAGGCGCGCAACAGAGCTTGAACGGCCAGCAGCGATTCCGGCAACCGTGCGACCACACTGGACAGATTGTTGATCGGCGCGTTGATTTGCACGGTGCCGCTGACTCCGAGCGTAGAGGAGGCGTCCACGATGCTGGATGGATCGGCAAGAAAGAGTCCGGCGGTGATACCGATGGCTCCTCCGGAGCCGGCAACGGCTCGGGCCAGAATGGGGCTGTTTCGGAGAATGACGAAATCGGGGTCGATCGAGATGTTGCCGCCGTTACTGTCTCCGGCAGCGCCAGCGACAGAGGTGCTAATTGGACTGTTGATCAGCCGGATCATACGCGGCGCGTTGATGGTAATCTGGCCGCCGCTGGCACGGGTGGCTTCGGTCGTCACGGAGCTTTGCTCCATGAGAACGGTCGAGCCGCTGGTGATACGGATATTGCCGGCGTTGCC
The DNA here is from genome assembly GCA_964485915.1 of uncultured Nitrospira sp. Classification (GTDB taxonomy): domain Bacteria; phylum Nitrospirota; class Nitrospiria; order Nitrospirales; family Nitrospiraceae; genus Nitrospira_D. The sequence goes on from CAZAKX010000032.1 coordinate 14,708, forward strand.
TTCGCCAACCACCTGTGTGACTAATTGGCCGTTCGCATCCAACACCAGTTTGGTGACCGTGAGCGGTCCATTGCTATTGGCGTTGATGAGGGTGCCATTGGAAAACCGGATGTTGCCGGCTGTAATCGAAATGTCGCCACCGCGATTGCCTTCCGCCGACGTGGTGATGGTACCCGCATCGCTTGTGACATCGCCCGAGGCTGTGATCGTGATCGTGCCTGCCCGTCCGGGGGGTGCGGTCGTGCCGTCGAAATTGACGGCGGGCTCTGTTCCAGCACTCGCGCTACTGACCGTGCTCCCGCTGTTTAGGGTGACCGTACCGCCTGTGATAGTGATGTCTCCTGCTTGCCCACTGGCGTTGGTGCTACTATTGATGGTGGCCTTGTTTGAAAGGCGCAGTGTTCCCGCATTCACCAACATGTCTCCCGCACGGCCTTCGCTGGTCGTGTTGGTCGAGATCGAACTGTCGTCCAAGGAAAATGTACTTGCCGTGACGTGTATCTGGCCGACATCCAAGCGGTTTGTTTCGCTTGAAATACGGCTCTTCCCTGACATATCGATGGAGTTGGTCTCGAGAGTGATATTCCCGCCCGTCCCTGAGGTGACCATTTCGATTGCAGCGCCATTGGTCATGGCCAGTGACCTGGTATGCATCGCGATGTCTCCGGCGCGAGCCAGGCCGGTGCTTTCGGACTTGATGCCCGAGCCAGATCCTGACAAGACGATAGAATCCGCCTTGCTACCAGCTCCTTGCAGCCCTTGTATTGTGAGCAATGGGCCGGACAGAGCATTGGGATCGGCAACGACGGTCTGAGTTAGGATGGTCGCTCCGCCCGTGAGACTCGCCTGTTGCACGCTTGCCACGATGTCTCCACCACGGCCCGCATCGTTCGCTATTGTGCTGATAATGGTGCCGGTTGCATCCATTTGCAACGTTTTGGCAATCAGGGCGATGCCGCCCCCATTACTGACCCCGAACGTTGCAGAGAACAGGCCACTGCCACCGGAAAGGGAAACTAACTCTGCCGCGCTGCCCGCCCCCTGACGTCCTCGGATGATCACATTCCCGCCAGGACCATCAGCGGTGAAGTTCTCTGCTTGGGTTTGGATAGAGGCACCATCTGTAAGGTTGAGAGTCCTGAGATTGAGGACCACATCGCCACCAACACCACCTCCACCTGGGGTAGCCGTCAAGATGGAGGAGGATCTCATCGTCAGGGTGTCTGTCGTCAGTTGCACAGCTCCTCCACTCCCTGACCCTTGAGTAAGTGTCTCGATGGCGGAAGATCCGTCCATCTCGATGTTCCTAACGGTGATGTGCACATCAGCTCCAGGATCTGTTCCCGAATTTGAGGTTTTGATAGAACTAGCGGAACGGAGCGCTACCGCATCCGGCGGGACAGGATTCTCGGATGTGGAGAGTGTGGCATCATTCACGGAGAGCACAAGCTGGCCGCCTTGGATGAACACCGTGCTCGCACCAGGGACATCGATGCTCGAGCCTGACGCAAGGGATATTGACCCACTCGAGGTAAATGAAGTCCCGTCCACATTGGGAAGTGAACCGAGCGACGTGACGTCGAATTCGCCGGGCGAAGCGGCGCTGGCAAGATTGATGCTGTCGCCCGGCGCAGACAGTTTAGCGCCACCTTCGATGGCGACTTTTCCGCCGACGAGCGAGATGGATTGGCCAGAAGAAGCGGCTAAATTGCTGCCCTGCACCGTGATCGTGGCATTGGGATCAGGCGCCGCGAGAAAACCGTAACCGGCTGGGGCGGCCGAGAGAAATTCGAAGGCCGACGCATTGATCGTGAGGATACTATTGGCCAATCCATCGTTGGCGGGGTTGGCATGAAAATTGGCGCTGTGGACCCAGTCGAACAGCCGGATGTACTGCGCGGTCGTGAAACTGACCGATCCGCCGACGTTGAGCGATGCCCCTGGACCAAAGACGATGCCGGAGGGATTCATCAAAAACAGATTCGCGCTGCCGAAACCGGTCGTTTGAATCGTGCCGTCGATGCTCGAGAGGGTGCCGCCCGTTACCCGACTGAGAATGTTCGAGGTCGGAAGCCCCGTATTGTTGAGAAAGTTGGCGAGATCCCCTCCACCCACATTGAAGTCTCCAAAGCTGTGAAAGAGATTGGGACCACCACCTGGCCTGGTGCCCCCCGTAATGGTGAACGAATTGCCAACTTGATTGACCTGGGTATTCAGACCGGAGGAGGTAATGTTCGTTGTCACCTGTGCGTCAGTGTTAGGCGGTGTAGATGAGATCAGAGCCATGAGTGGGAGGACTGTTCGTAGGACGACCTGCCTCATGACTCCAGCAAGACCTAGCTTTCTGGTACGTGCGTCCATAAACTATCTCCCGTTCGCGACAGAGTGAGCAGCATTCTCCGCTTTTCCAGCTAAGACAGTCTACTTCCTGTACTGATCAGAACACTTCCGTACGGTCTGAAGGCTTTCTCACCCCGACTCAGACTCTTAGCTTTGTTTCAGGAACATGTAGCCTCTATGATCTCCCCACCATGGCCCTTCACTCGAACGCGAAGGGCCATGGCATCAGTGTGCGTGCCAGCTGCAGGTGAGGATGTCGCCTTCCGCTATGGTAAGCACGGTGAGGGAAATCTTCTGCGCCGAGTTATTGCCTGCCGTACCAACGATCCAACTTGCACTGCCGTTGTTGAATGAACTCGAACAGTTGATCTGGTCCGTCTGCCAGGTGCCCTGACTGCCACCGGAGGGATACACCGGTATGGTAAAGAAGCGATCGTTGGGATCGCCGACGTAAGGGTTACTGTCGGCGACAAGGTTGCTGAAGGCCTTCGCGGCATTGCCTTGCTGGTCAAGTGTGCGGGAGAAGTTCCCGACACCCTGGCCGGTTGCGGTGAAATTGAACGTTGTGCCCTCTGCTTTCTTAGCCGGTGTCCCCTCGATCTCGATGACGAGGCAGGTCCCCTCACAGGTTTCTGCGATCACTCCGCCTTCCGCAAGAAGGGCTGTCGTATTCGCTGTCTCATAACCTGCTACCTGTTGGTCACAGATGGTCTTAAGGCCTGGGATAGTGGACCCGTCGCTGGCTACGGTGTCTGTGCAGCCCGGAAGCTTGTTGGTCGGCCCGTTAGGATCACACTGGCCACCGCACCCGTCGACACTGTCGGTGAGCTTCAACGTGTCTGTGCCTTGAGTCGTGATCACGTATTGGTACCTCAGCGTTGGAGCACACTTACCGCTGCCCGTATTGCAACCAGCTTTGACGGTTGTGCTACTATTACTCTTGCTGATGCCAGCCGTAATATTCAGGGATGTTGAGGTGACGAATGTGCCGGTATCAAGCGGCGTCCCTAGATTCACCGTGAATGATGTAGCTGTCGGACTGGTGCTGCACGAAGTCGCGAAGCATCCTGTGCCGGTCAGTTTAAATCTATTGTTGATAACATTCTCAGTACTGGGAGGATCGTAGTTTCCGCCTGCCGACATGGCCCACAGGTAGTCGGTGCCAGTTCCGGTTCCGTTTGGCGCATTGTTGAACACGTTCACAAGGACGACCAGACCCTGTTTGCAGGAAGAACAGGGGGATGTGCTTGATGCCGTATTGGTCGTTGTTGAGGTCACATCCGCTCGCGTAAAGGTGACGCCGGTGAGCTTCATATCGTCTCGGCCTGTGCTCGTGTCATTGATGAGCACTCTGGCCGTGTTGGTGGACGAGAGGTCGCCCACGTACCAGTTGCCGATTCGGATCGTGGCTGAGCGGGTACTGTCGGTCGTCACATTTGTCCCGTTGATTGAATAGCAACTATTGAGGACGCTATTGCCGCCGTTTTTAAAGCCCACATCGTTGCCACAGCCTGGACCGCCCTGTGTCAGACCAACTTGGATTCCGTCTATATAAAGTGTCGGGTTTCCGGCCTTCGCAAGAGGGGGAATGATACATCCAGCCACTACTCCGACAGCCAGAAACATAGAAATAAGGCCCACAGGTTGTCGACGCTCTTGATACTTCATGGGTGCCTCCTCCGGTGTAGGGTCAAAGTCACGGCGTGATTCGATCGTGACTGGGAGTAGTCCGTCGGGAATCCTTGAGAATCATATGAATTTCGAAGAATTGTGCTACTGCTCATCAAGAAGGAGGTGCATGAGGTGAATCTTTTTCGATCCAGTGAATCGGATTGGATTCGGTTCTGGTTGCTAGCTCTCTCAGGCGGAAGAGTGACGGGCGAGCGATGATCGAGTTGGATTGAACGTGCTGTCGAGTCAGAACGGATAGAAGCAACGAAATCACCGAGGGCTTCCATCACAGGCAGAATTGATACAACTCTCGAGATCAGTGAACGCTTCTCCATAAATGTCATGGAGGCCTCATTGTGAGTAGCTTCTCAGCTGCCTAGCAGGCAACGTTGTGGTGTATGCTTTCCCTCAAGTAGACCGATAGTGTCGTTGAGGGCTTCATGGCCATAGGAAACCATTGCGATGATCCCATTATGTAGGCTCTCCTAATTTTTAGACACGAACTTCTCACTGAACCTGTTTCGTACTTGAGAGCCGGACCTTTACATGTATTTAAAATATTTTGCAACCTCCTTTCCCTGTCGTGTGGCCTCGAGCAAGGATCGAGCCAGGATTGAACAGGGCGGTATTGAACGACTATGCAATGCGGGTGAACCAAACGATGTACCCAAATTGATTCAGAATCTTTTTGGATACAGTTAGCAGGGATGTGTTTTAATACCAGTATAAATTCTGATACCGAACTATTCGGTATTGCTGGCACCCAGACGTCTGCAGACGGTTCTTTCAGTTGGTGGGGTTTCTTGTCACGTCCTCACGTCGCACGGCGAGTTGCCTACATCAGAAGAATCAAGGCGTTGGGCAATGACAGGGGGAAGCCCTGTATGGTATGGTGGCATCTCCGGCTGGGGCATGATGTAGGTGATCGCAAGAATCTACCCCGCATGAAGCAGTCTCCTGGTAGCTGGCCACATAACTAGAGCAAAGTCGTCTTCACATGCAGATTCGAGTGTTGGGTTGCCATGGGGCGGATTGCCTCGTGGATGGAACGGAGCGGTCGGTCCGCCAGGAAAGTTGCGGATTCCTCATTGACAACTCCGTACTTCTGGACGGTGGTACGATTGGCACGCGACTCACCTTGGCAGAGCAGTGTCGTATCCGATTTGTGTTCCTCAGCCACCTTCATTTCGATCATATCAAAGGCCTACCGCTACTGGCTGACAATCTCGCTGAATGGTTCGTTGAACCAGTGACTGTTGCGGCAACGGAGCCGGTCCTGCAGGGTTTGAGGGACCATGTGTTTAATGACAAGGTCTATCCAAATTTTTTCCAGCTGCCGAGTCGAGAACGTCCGATCTTGCAAGCGCACGTGCTCCATCCTGGTAAATCGGTTGTGCTCGGACATCTTGAGATCATTCCCATTGCGGTCAACCACTCTGTCCCCACCGTGGGGTATGTGGTGAAGGATGACGAAGCTGCCTTGCTCTATAGTGGTGATACTTACGAAACTGAGGAGATTTGGCATCTTGGCCGGACAACCCCGAATCTCAAGGCCGCTTTCATCGAATCATCCTTTCCTGACGAACTGGGGAAGTTGGCCAAAAAATCCAAACACCTGACTCCCTCGCTGTTCCTCAAGGAGTTTCAAAAACTTAGGCGTCCGAACCTGCCGGTCTACGTGTATCACATGAAGCCTCCTTACCAGGCCCAGATCAAAGAGGAAATCAGTCGGCTCGGCATTGAGCGGGTGGGGTTTCTCGAAGAAGGTCAGATCATTATGGTGTAATTGTCTCCGAATAGCCAGGCGCTCTCCTGGGCAGGCAGGCTAGACTATACCAATCTGCTTTCCTGCGAGATGACTGATTAGCCAGTTCACTATCACCTTCGTCATCCGGTTGAAATCCTCCCCCCTTGTAAATTGATGGTCGGCACCCGGTACCATTTCGAGGTGCTTTTTGACGCGTAGCGCTTCATAAAGTTGTCGACTTTGATGGAGCGGGACATGTTCATCCTTGTCGCCCTGCACGATCACAGTGGGGGCCGTAATTGATTGCGCCGGGCTGTAGGCATTCTGCCGGAGACAATCGTCATAAAAAGCATAATGTAATTTGACTCGGTCAGGGCCGCCAAGAATGTTGGGAATCGTGTTGGTTGCTTTCCACTGTGCTATGCCGTCGTCTCCGAACTCCAACCGTAGTTCTTCTGCGAAATCCACCACAGGGCATTTGAGTGCCAGGCAGTCCAGATCTGTCCGTTGCGCGGCTGTCAGAATCGACACGAGACCGCCGAAGCTGGAGCCCATCAAGCCTATGTGGAGAAAGCCCTTCTGCCGCATCAAGTCGATCGCTGCGGTGGCTTGTTCAACCGCCAAGGTGATCGTGATCTGATCGAACGGACCCTCGCTTTCCCCTTGGCCGAAGAAGTCGAAGCGAAAGGTGGCGATGCCTTGGCCGACCAGCATCCGGGTCAGGGTATTGTTGGTCGAGCTGGTTTTCGAAGACAGAAAACCGTGACAGAGCACGGCGACCTTATCTGTCCCACCGTCGGGGTTGGTCAAGATGGCGGCCACCCGATGACCATGAGGATCGAGAAATGAGAACCGTTCTTCCACGGCAGGATTGTATCAGAATCTGCTTGCTTGGTCAGGCAGGAGGATAGAGAAGATGGATGATCATGCCGTCAGCTTCAGTTCATCGGGGGGCGCCTGTTGGGCAGCAAGATGCTCTGGCTGCTTAGCCACGATGGCGGACAACTTGATCGAGAAGAGCACATAGCTGGTCAGTAGAAGAATGAGACATGCCCACATGGCACTCTGGACGTAGATGGAACCTAGGGGGATATTCCACGTGAGGGTTGCCACGATACCGAGCCCCATGGTTCCAAGGGAGAGCGTGGCGATCTGCACGGATCCCCAACGGTTCATCATGGAAGTCAGTTGATCGAGATAGACGCTGCGCTTCTTGTGGCTGGTGACCCGACTGACTGCCAGGGTCACGGGAATCAGATAGGAGAAGGCGCCCATGATCGCGTTCACGATGAACCCAATGAATGCCATATGGGTATAGGCAACCAGGTGGAGTGTGCCGTATGGCAACACCGGTGGGTCAGAGAGGTGATTGGCTCCAACAAAGACGCCAAGAACGATCGTAAACAGGAGAAAGAAGGTAGAGACCAAGAGATGGTCCGAAGCGGCACTTCCGGTATGGGTGGACGAGAGCCATGTTCTGAATAGGTTTACGATCAGGAGTCCTATGCTCAGGAGCAAAATGGCCCCGGCCATTATTTCAACTGGTACAGATGAATTCAGGAATCCACCGATCAAGACCAAGATCCCTACTGGTAGTAAGATGGCTGTCAGTTGAACGAGCTTCGGGTTCGCGAGCGGGGCGCCACAAACTATTGGCAGGAGATGATGCATCATGCCGATGATGATCAGAACCACAAAGCCGAGCACGACGAGATGAATGTGGGCGAGTCGCACATAGCCGTAAGATTCCGGAATAATCCCCAATGTCATGAGCTCGCCGCAGGCTGATCCACTGACAAGGCCAAAGAACGCCAGTGCGTAATACCATGAATGGCTCAACGAGGAATTCCAAGTCTGTTGCGCACGAGCCCAGAGGCTGCGGATGGCAGAGAGAAAACCGATGATCACCACGAAGCCGGCGATGCTCACGAGCAAGTCATGATGCAGCCAAAATCCCACGAGCATCCCAACGAGCCCGCCGTTCAGCGTGAATAATGTGATGGGATGCGAGTCTGATTCCATTCGGACCTTTGACTGTGGTGGAGCGATGAGCAAAAGAAACCCGCCCAGAATAATCTGAGCCACGCCGCCGATCAGAACCGCATGAACATGGAGCGCTCGTACCCATGAGGGTAGTGGGGTGCCACGAACTAACCCAATGAGAATTGCCAGCCCAAGAATCGACGCGAGGGTGAGCCAGGTGAAGCCTGTGAAGCATAATGTGAGTGGTGAGTAGCTTCGTGCGCGCATCTGGCTGTTCCTCTAACGCTCCAAGAAATAAAAATGATCGGTGGGACCGTGCCCGTGGCCGATGGCGAGACCATGTCGAATCGCCTCCGTGACGTACGCTTTCGCCGCCTGCGCAGAATCTACGACGGAACGTCCACGAGCAAGATGTGCGGCCAGCGCAGAGGCGAACGTACAACCAGTACCGTGGGTATGGCGCGTCTCAATGAATTCCCCCTTAAACACGTTAAAAAACCGTCCGTCATACAGCAGATCGGTGGCTCGTTCGTTGAGGAGGTGGCCGCCTTTGATCAAGACATGCTTGCATCCGAATTGATGAATCACCTTGGCGGCTCGTCGCGCGTCGGCCAACGATCGAATTTCGATCCCTGACAGTTGCTGGGCCTCATGCACGTTCGGGGTCACGACCAAGGCGAGTGGGAGCAGCTTCATCTTGACTGCTTCGACAGCATCCGGTTGCAACAGGGGATGGCCACTCTTGGAGATCATGACCGGATCTACGACGAGGTTGCTGACTTTTTGAGGAGTAAGCATGCGCACGACCACCTCGACGATGGCCGACGATGACAACATCCCGGTCTTGACGGCGGCCACGTCGAAATCGTCGAAGATGGCATCGATTTGCGAGGCGATGATGGCGGGAGGCAATTCAAAGACCTCGGTCACTTCTTCGGTGTTTTGCGCCGTGATGGCTGTAATCACGGACATGGCGAAGACACCGTTGGCGGACATGGCCTTGAGATCGGCCTGAATACCCGCGCCTCCGCCGGAGTCTGAGCCGGCGATGGTGAGCACTTGTTTCAATGTATTCGACATAGGTGGCTTTCTATGGGGTCGGTTCCACGGGATCTGGTGTGGGGGCCAGCGTCAGTCTATCAATCGTGAACGAAGCATCCTGCCGTGGTAATTTCTCGTGAAAGTGAAGGGTGAACTGCGTGGCCGCCGCATCCGAGGCGGATCTGAAGGCAAACACGGCACGTCCTTTTCGTCGGGGAGACAGCTCAATACCCCGTGTACAGAGACCTTCCCGATTCTCCTCGACTCCCTGATGCCATGTCGTACCATGTTCATCTTTCAGCAGTGTGTCTTGCAAGTGACACAGGAGTTTCAGGTCCCGCGAGGAATGGTTTTCGATGGTGAAGCCTAATTTTACTCGGCTGTCGTGTTTGTCGATCGACGTCACGACGAACTCATAGTATTCGTTCCTGTGAGTGCCTAGGCCGGTCGGAGGTGCGGGCTCGGTTGGACTTTCGATGGACATCACCGGCTGCGGAGATTCCTCTTTTTTAAAGAACGAGTTTAAAGGGCCGGCTTTCGGCAGCGTTGCCCGCGCGGCGCCGATGGATTGGGCGTTCGACGGACGGATCAACTTTGTGGTGACCTGTAGGCCGTTCGGAGTCTCGATATAGACTCCGCTGATGAACGCATCGGCGCGGATCGCTTTGGCAACACGTTGGACGGCTTTCGCATGGTCTGGGTCGATGCGGTCGACGTGGAGCTTCTTCAGCGTCGAGTACGTAAGCGTTCGATCAACCACCGTCAATTCTGCTGCGAGCATGATTTGTGTTCCGATCTCTTCAGCAAGGAACTGTCCGACCGGCGTAGACTGTCCTTGTGAATCGGTAAAGTTGAGAAAGGCAAGACGATGTTTCTTGGCTTTCGCAGCCCGTTCAGTGATCGCTTCAGCCAACTGTTTGAGGCTCTCCTCATAACTCACGCCGGCCCAAGAGGACGTTGGATAGGGAAACGGCGACAACAGCGTGAAGAGGAGTATCAGTAATCCGATCATAGCCATGAACTGATGTCATTATACTCAGGGCGGAGCGAGAGTCTAGCAGGGGGCAAAAAGAAGAACGACAGGTATCTCTTCCATCCTCGCGACTATTCACTGATGATTTCCCGGATATAAATCGGTATCCTCTCTCTACGGTGAACGGAATTGTAATCTTCTCCCGGCCACGGGAACGAGGCAGGCTGCTTCGTGCGGTGTCTGATGGCTGAACCAACGATTATTTGCCCCAGTTGTAAGACTGAAATCAAACTCACGGAATCCCTCGCGGCTCCGCTGATCGAATCGACTCGTCATGAGTACGAGAAGCGTTTAGCCCAGAAAGATGCCGATGTGGCCAAGCGCGACGCGGCCCTGCGCGAGCGGGAGGAAGCGATCACCAAGGCCCAGCAAACGATCGACGACCAGGTCAACCAGAAACTTCATGTGGAACGCACCAAGATTGCGGCTGAGGAAGCGAAAAAGGCCAAGCTCGCCTTGCAGACCGACCTGGACCAAAGAGCGCAAGAAGTCACCGACCTTCAGGAAGTCATCAAACAGCGGGAAGCCAAATTAGCAGAAGCCCAGAAAGCGCAAGCGGATCTCTTGCGTAAACAGCGCGAACTGGACGATGCGAAGCGCGAGCTGGAGTTGACGGTCGAACAGCGGGTCCAAGAGGGATTGCTGGCGACCAGGGAACAGGCCAAGAAAGAAGCCGAAGACGGGCTCAAACTCAAAGTCCTTGAGAAAGAACAAACCATCACCTCGATGCAGAAGCAGATCGAGGAGCTGAAGCGAAAGGCCGAACAGGGGTCACAGCAGCTGCAGGGGGAAGTCCAGGAATTGGAACTGGAAGCCTTATTGCGGGAGAAGTTTCCTTGGGACACGGTTGAACCGGTTCCTAAAGGCGAACATGGAGGGGATGCGCTTCAGCGGGTTGTGGGATCTCAGGGGCAGCCCTGCGGGACGATTATTTGGGAGTCGAAGCGGACCAAGAACTGGAGCGATGGATGGCTGGTCAAGTTGCGGGAAGATCAGCGGGCTGCCAAGGCCGAACTCTCCGTCATCGTGAGCCAGTCACTTCCCAAAGACGTCGAGACATTTGGTCTGGTCGACAACGTGTGGGTCACTCATACGAAGACCGTCCTCCCATTGGCGCTCGCACTCCGCCAGACCCTCGTCGAAGTCGCCTCTGCGCGACAAGCGTCCGAAGGCCAACACACCAAGACAGAAATGATCTACCAATATCTCACTGGTCCCCGCTTTCGGCATCGAGTCGAAGCCATCGTCGAAGCGTTCTCGACGATGAAGGAAGACCTTGATAAAGAGAAGAAGGCCATCACCAAACAATGGGCCAAGCGGGAAGAACAGATCGACCGGGTGATGCAGGCGACGGCGGGTATGTATGGGGACTTACAGGGGATCGCCGGGAAGACTATTCAAGAGATCGAGGGACTGGACCTTCGCGCACTCAACCCTCCGTCCTCCTGATTCTACGGGATGGCGTTGGTGCAAGGATCGGGAGCTAACACTGATACCTTCACATACCTTACCCCGGTAATACCAGCTAACCCGGTATTTCCTACGGTTTATCGCCTACTTTGCCGACCCTTACCGGACTCAAGCTACTGGTGGGATGGCTACGCTCCTCAGTGTACTTGAGGAGGAGTTTGACAAGGGCGCTTGTAACTGGGGTACACTGCTCCCCCAATAATCCCCCTATTGCTCCTATTGTCCAAGGAGGCCTCCATGCGGAACAGCTTCTGGTTGAAGATGCTCGGCGCAGCAAGT